>DASSBS010000096.1:0-32684 GCA_035698445.1 Woeseiaceae bacterium | reverse complement strand
CGAACCGAGGTTTTCCGGAGATAAACCTCGGTTCGACCCCCGGCGGGCGGCGCGCCCCGCACGCTCCGCTTCGCGGTATCATGGGAACGGAACCCCAGCGCCGGAGTCCGAGCAAGCAGATACCAGCCATGAGCATCCGCGTGACATCCGCCCCGGACCGCCCTTTCCTGAAGCACCTCCTGCTGCTCGTCGCGGCGGGCTGCCTCGTGCTCGGGCCGGGCCTGCCGCCGCGCGCCGAGGTCGACCTGCCGGACATCGGCAGCCCGGCGGACGCCGTCCTTTCGAAGTCCGAGGAAGCGCGGATCGGCCACGCGATCATGCGCAACATCCGCGCCAGCGGCAAGCTCGTCGAGGACCCGCTGGTCGTCGAGTACATCAACGATATCGGCCATCGCCTGTCGGCGCAGGTGAACGAGGGCGATCAGCAGTTCACCTTCTTCGTCGTCGACGATCCGCACATCAACGCGTTCGCGCTGCCCGGCGGGTTCATCGGCGTGCATACCGGGTTGCTCGAGGCGACGCGGAGCGAGGACGAGCTGGCCGGCGTGCTGGCTCACGAAATAGCGCACGTGACGCAGCGCCACATCGCACGCGCCGTGCATGCGAACCAGCGCCAGAGCATCCTGTCCACCGCCATCATGCTGGGCGCCATCCTGGCCGGAGCGGCCGGCGGCGCGAGCGGGGACGCGATGCAGGGCGCGATCGCCGTCGCCCAGGGGACGGCGATGCAGCAGCAGATCAACTTCACCCGCAGCAACGAATACGAGGCGGACCGCGTGGGCATCGGCGCGCTCGCCGCGGCCGGCTTCGACCCGAACGGCATGGCGTCGTTCTTCGAAGTCATCTCCGACAGCACGCGGCCGGTGGAGGCGCGGGTCCCGGAATTCCTGCGCACGCACCCCGTCACCAGCTCGCGTATCGCCGAGGCGCGAAGCCGGGCGCGCGACTACCCGGACGTCGCTTCCCAGGATTCCACCAACTACGGCCTGGCGCGGGCGCGGCTGCTCGTCTCGGGCGCCCGGACGGCCGAAGCCGCGGTCTCGCTGTTCGAGCAGGAAACCTACGAGAACCAGTCGGACGACGAACGCTACGGCCGCGCCGTCGCGTACATGCGCGCCGGGCGCTACGACGAGGCCGACCGCATCTTCGAGGAACTGGTGAGCAAGGACCAGGAGGTCATTGCCTATCACATCGGCCTCGCGCAAGCCCAGCTCGCCATGGATCATGCCGCGGACGCCCGCGCGACCTTCGAGCGCGCACAAGAGCTCTTTCCGCGCAACGTGCCGCTGATCGTGCACTACGCGGAAGCGCTGCTGCAGCTCGACGAGGCGGGTCTCGCTCACCGCATCCTGCTCGACCTGCTGAACAACGTGCCGCCAACGCCCGAGCAGGTGCGGCTGATCGCAAGAGCCGCGATTGACGCCGGCGACGTCGCCGAGGCGCACTACTACATGGCGGAATACAGCTTCATGACCGGCGACCTGGTGCAGGGCGTCAACTTCCTGCGGCAGGCGCTGCGGGTGCCCGACCTCAACGAAATCCAGCGGAGCCGCTTCGAAGCCCGGATCAACTTCATCCGCGAGTACATGTCGGAGGAGCAACTGCAGCAGATGCAAAGAAGCCGGTCCATCGGGTAGACTGCCGCCCCGCCGTTCCTTGGTATCCATTCTCCCAGCCCAGGTCCGTGAATCATGCCGGTAACCGAGTATCCGCGTGCCCTGACCAAAGCCCTGCTGTCCTGCCTCCTGCTGGCCGGCGGCTGCGCCGCGACCGGGCCGCAGGCCGCGTCGGTATCGGAGGCCGACCCGTGGGAAGCCACCAACCGCCGCATCGACCACTTCAACACGAAGGTCGACAACGCCACGTTGAAACCGATAGCCAGGGGCTACGACCGGCTCCTGCCGGATTTCCTGCAGCAGCGCGTCAGCAATTTCTCCAACAACCTGCGCGAGCCACTCCACATCGTCAATAACTTCCTGCAGGGCGACGGTGGCGAGGGGTTCAGCGAAACCGGCCGGTTCCTCGTCAACAGCACGTTGGGTGTCGGCGGGTTGTTCGACGTCGCCAGCCGCATGGGGTTCGAGGATTACAGCGAGGATTTCGGCCAAACGCTCGCCGTCTGGGGCGTGCCGCCGGGGCCCTACGTCATCGTGCCCTTCTTCGGGCCGCAGACCTTGCGTGACGCGTTCACGCTACCGGTCGATTTCCTCGCCGACCCGCTGCTCTATTACGAGCCCGACCGCATTCGTTACTCGATCTTCGCCTTGAGGTCGATCGACCTGCGCGCGCGGTTCCTCTCGGTGGAGCAATTCGTGAAGGACTCGTACGACCCGTACATCGCGGTGCGCGAGTCCTACCTGCAGCACCGGCAGTTCGAGATCTACGACGGCAACCCGCCGGTCGACGACGACTTCTACGACGATTTCCTGGAGGAGCTGCCGGAGCCGGAATAACCGGCGTTAGCGCAATGCCGGCGCGTAGGAGCCCGTCTCACGGGCGACCCGGACGCAAACGCCGTATCGCCGTGAGACGGGCGCCTACCGGGACGATCGACTCCGGAGCCGTTTCAGGGCGAGGGCGCTTCGATGAAGCCCGCCCAGCGCTCCCCCTTGGTCAGCAGGCTGTCGACTTCGGTGACCTTCGCGATCGCGTTGATCTTGTCCGGCACGTCGCTGAAGCTGATTTCCCGCACCGTGTGGTTCGCCCACGTGATCCACTCCAGCAGGAGGGCGAGACCGGCGGAATCCGTGGCCGTTACGCCGGCCAGCGACACCTCGATCCGGGTGTGCTCCTCGAACAGGTCCTCGCTCTCACGGAGGATCTGGCCGGCGGTGCCGAATGTCATGCGGCCGTTCAGCGCGAACTTGCCGCCGCCCAAGTCGACGAGCTCGTAATCGATCATCCGGACTCGGCGCCGGTCGCCGTCGGGTCGCGCGGGTCCTCGGGCTCCGGCGGCGGCGCCTGTTGCGCTTCCTTCTGCAACCGCTCGATCACGGCATCCAGGCCGGTCGCCTGGATCTCGGAATTGAACTCCGTGCGGAACCGCCGCACGTATGAGATCCCTTCGATCCGCACGTCGAACATCTGCCAGCCGGAGTCGCGCTTGACGAGCCCGTAATCGACCGGCACGGTCGTGCCGTCTTCGAGCTCCACGGTCGTGCGCACCATCGTCCGCGGCTCCGACGGGTCGCCGCGGTACGGCAGCACCTCGAACTTGCCCAGGTCGAACTCGAGCAGCCCTTCCGCGTAGCGCCTGAGCATCGCATGATAGAAAGCGTCGATGAACTGCTGCCGCTGCTCCTCGCTTGCCGAACGCCAGTGCCGCCCCAGCACGAGCTGGGCGGCGTACCGACGGTCGAAGCGCGGCAGCAGGATCTCGTCGATCAGTGCGTACAGCGCTTCACGATCGGCCGCCAACTCCTCCTTCCGTGCCTGGAGTTTCTGGTCGAGCAATTCGGCCGTCTCGCGGACGAACTCGTCCGGCGCCTGCTGCGCCAGGGCGGGCAGCGCGGCAAGGGCAAAGGCGGCGGCCAACAGGATCTGTTTCACGATGCGACTCCCTGCATTGTGGTGTTGAATTATTGCGACTCGTCGTCCGAGCCACCCTGGAACAGGTACTTGCTGATCAGGTTCTCGAGCACGACCGCGGACTGCGTGAACATGATCTCGCTGCCATCGTGCAGGTAGCTCTCCGCTCCGCCCGGCTGCAGCCCGATGTACTGGCTGCCGAGCAGGCCGGACGTCAATATGGCCGCGTCGGAATCGTCCGGGATCTGGCCGTACCGGCTGTCGATGACGAAGGTGACCTGCGCATCCAGGCGCTGCGGATCGAGCTGGATCGAGGTGACCCGCCCGATGGTGACGCCCGACATCGCCACTGGCGCGCGCGGCTTCAAGTTGCCGACGTTCTGGAAGCGCGCCGTCACCCGGTAGGTTTCCCCTCCGGAGAACGCCTCGGAGCCCGTGGTCTGCGTCGTGAGGAAGAACAGCGCTGCCAGCCCGAGCAGCACGAAGAGCCCGGTCCCGAATTCGATGGATCGCGTTTGCTGCATGTCCTACCCTCAGATCATGACGGCCGTAATCATGAAATCGAGAATCAGCACCGCAATCGCCGTCGAGACCACGGTGCGCGTGGTGGCCCGCCCGACACCTTCGGCCGTCGGCACCGCATTATAACCTTCCCATACGGCCAGCAGGCTCGCGACGATGCCGAAGACAATGCTCTTCAAGATGCCTTCGTAAACGTCCGACGGGTCGAGCCCGGAATGAATCTGCTGCCAGAACGCCCCGGCATCGACCCCCATCAGGTTGACCGCGACGATGTGTGCGCCAAACAGCCCGACGACATTGAACACGGCCGTCAGCATGGGCATCGAGATCGCGCCGCCGAGAAAGCGCGGCACCAGCACCCGCCGCAGCGGGTTGATCGCCATCATCTCCATCGCCGCGAGCTGGTCGGTCGCTTTCATCAGGCCGATCTCCGACGACAGCGCCGTCCCCGCGCGGCCGGCGAAGAGCAGCGCCGTGATCACCGGTCCCAGCTCCTTTAGAAGCGAGAACGCTGCGAACGTTCCGACCGAGTCTTCCGCATTGAAGCGCGCGAGATTGGAATAGCCCTGCAGCCCGAGCACACCGCCGACGAACAGCCCGCAAACCATGATGATGACCAGTGACAGCGCGCCGGCATTGTAGATCTGGTGGACAACGAGCCGAAAGCGCTTGACGAAGACGCTCGGCGAATGCTGCAGCAGCCGCAGGAAGAAAATCTGCAGCGCCCCGAAGGTGCGCACGAACCCCTTGAAGATAACGTAGAGCTCGCGCAGCACGCGTCAGCCCCGTTGCGGGTTCAACGACACCGGGTTACTCGGTGTCCCGGCCGAGAAGCTGCTCGGCGTAGTCCGGAGCGGAGTAGTGAAAGGCCACCGGCCCGTCCGCCATGCCGTGCATGAACTGCCGCACGACCTCGGAGCTCGTGTTGTGCAGCTCGTCCGGGCTGCCGGAGCCGGCGACCTTGCCGTTCGAGATCAGGTAACTGCAGTCCGCCACGGTCGAGATCTCCTGTACGTCGTGGCTGACGATTATGCTGGAAATCCCCAGCGCGTCGTTCATTTTCCGCACCAGGCGCACGATCACGCCCATCGAGATCGGATCCAGCCCGACGAACGGCTCGTCATAGATCAGGATGTCCGGGTCCATGACCATGGCGCGCGCGAGCGCGACCCGGCGTTCCATGCCGCCGGAGAGCTCGCGCGGCATCATGTCCGCGGCGCCGCGCAGGCCGACCGCATGCAGCTTCGTCAGGACGATGTGCCGGATCAGCCGTGCCGGCAGCTTCGTGTGCTCGCGTAACGGGAAGGCCACATTCTCGAACACGTTGTAATCGGTAAGCAGCGCCCCGTTCTGGAACAGCATGCCCATCTTGCGGCGCAGGGTATAGAGCTCCTGCTGGCTCATCTTCGCGAGATCCCGGCCGTCGACGATGATGTGGCCGCGGTCCGGCACCGCCTGGCGGGTAATCAGCCGGAGAAGCGTGGTCTTGCCGGTGCCGCTCGGACCCATGATGGCGGTGATCTTGCCGCGCTGGATGTCGATATTCAGGCCCTTGAATATCTGGCGCTCGCCGATGGAGTAGTCGAGATCGCGGATCTCGACGATGTTGTCGGTTTGATCAATCATGTGGTGCAGTCTAGTCTGGTGGTCTGGTGCCGGGTCGTACTTTCGTACTTATTGCCACTTCGGCAATAAGTACGAAAGTACGACCCGGCACCTTGCGTTCGAAAGTACGACCCGGCACCTTGCGTTCCGACCGCCGGATCGCCCGTGAGACGGGCTCTTACAAAGGCGCGCTACGCGGCGGTCTCCATCGCGGTCTCGTATTTGCCGAGGTGCGCCAGGCTGTTCAGCTTCGCGCGCTTCAGCAGCGCCTGCTGGCCGTCCTTGAACTGCTGCTCCTTGCCGCGCCAGGCATCGAGCGCGGGCGCCTGCAGGGCGCGCCCGTAGGAAAACGACAGCTCCCAGGGCAGCGGCCCCATGCGGTTCATGATGGCAAGGTGCTCGGTCGCTTCCTCGGCCGACTGCCCGCCGGAGAGGAACGCGATGCCGGGGACCTCGTCCGGCACTTCGGCCTTCAACACCCGCAGCGTCGCCTCGGCGACGGCCTCGGGACTCGCGCGGTCCTGCGCGTTGGCCGCGGAAATCACCATGTTCGGCTTGAGGACGATGCCGGGCAGCGCGACCCGATGGGCCTCGAGCGCCTGGAAGACCTTCCGGAGCGTTCGCGCCGTCACCTCCTCGCAGCGGGCGATGCTGTGGTCGCCGTCCATCAGGACTTCCGGCTCCACGATCGGCACGATGTTCGCCTCCTGGCACAGTGCCGCGTAGCGGGCCAGTGCGTGCGCGTTGGCGTCGAGGCAGAAATCGGTCGGGATGCCGTCCCCGATGTTGATCACGGCGCGCCATTTGGAGAACTTCGCGCCCATCGCGGCATACTCCTTGAAACGCTCCCGCAGGCCGTCCAGTCCTTCCGTGATCAGCTCGCCCGGGAACAGGGCCAGCGGCTTCGCGCCCTTGTCCACCTTGATGCCGGCGATCATGCCGAGGTCGTTCAGGTACTGCGGGAACGGCACGCCGTCCGCTGTCTTCTGGCGGATCGTCTCGTCGTACAGGATGACGCCGCCGATGTAGTCGGCGACGCCCGGGGCCGTGAACAGCATCTCGCGATAGCGGCGGCGGTTCTCCTCCGTCGATTCCGTGTCGATCGTGTCGAAGCGCTTTTTGATGGTGCCCGAGCTTTCGTCCGCGGCGAGAATGCCCTTGCCGTTGCCCACCATGGCCTTCGCCACGGCGTTGAGGTCGTTCACGTTCATTGAACCGTCTCCAGGAAATAGCGCGTTTGTGTTGCGTCCGGCTGTCGTGCGCCACCGGCGGCTTCGGCCGGAGCGGACAGCGGATATCGGGAACGGGCTAGAATAGCAAACTTCGCGCGGCTTCTGCCGCTCCACAGCCTGTAGGAGCCCGTCTCACGGGCGACACGGCGATTGGACTCTGATCGCCCGTGAGACGGGCTCCTACAGGGTGGCTTCGTGAACCAATCAGTACTAAAATAGTCCCCTTTACGGAGGAGGGAGACCGGTGCTGCGCATCAGCAAATTGACCGATTACGGCACGGTGGTGCTGGCGGAGCTGGCGCGCGGCGAGCAGGTTTTCGTGAGTGCCGCGGACATCGCCGGGACCACGGGCCTCGGGGTGCCGACGGTCAGCAAGCTGCTGAAGATGCTGGCCCGGGCGGGGCTCGTGACGTCCAGCCGCGGGCCGCGGGGCGGCTACCGGCTCGCGCGTCCGGCCACGGAAATCAGCGCCGCCGACGTGATCGACGCGCTGGAAGGGCCCGTGTCGATCACCGAATGCAGCGCGCATGACAGCCAGTGCGACATCGAGTCCCTGTGCCGCGTCGGCAGTACCTGGCAGCGCATCAACGTCGGGATCCGCCGCGCCCTGGACGAGATCTCCTTAAGCGACCTGCTGCGTACCAACAGCCCCCTCCCCCCGTTCAGGTTCGCGAACACCCGGATCACCGTGGAGCGCAAGAGATAGACATGTCGACGAGCACCAAAGACATCGAGACCCTGGTCAACCGCCGCTACAAGCACGGCTTCGTGACCGACATCGCGGCCGACAGCCTGCCGCCCGGCCTGGACGAGGGCATCGTGCGGGCGATTGCCGCGCGCAAGAACGAGCCGGAGTTCATGGTCGAATGGCGCCTGAAGGCGTTCCGCCACTGGCTGACCATGCAAGAGCCTGCATGGGCGCACGTGCACTACCCGAAGATCGATTACCAGGGCATCTCCTACTACTCGGCGCCGAAATCCGACGCCGACCGCCCGAAGAGCCTGGACGAGGTCGACCCGAAGCTGCTCGAAACCTACGACAAGCTCGGCATCCCGCTGCACGAGCGCGCGAAGCTCGCGGGTGTCGCTGTCGATGCCGTGTTCGACAGCGTGTCCGTGGCGACGACGTTCAAGGAAAAGCTCAAGGACGCGGGTGTCATCTTCTGCTCTTTTTCCGATGCCGTGCAGAACCATCCCGAGCTGGTGAAGAAATACCTCGGCTCCGTCGTGCCCTACCGCGACAACTTCTTCGCGACGCTGAACTCGGCCGTGTTCAGCGACGGCTCGTTCGTCTACGTGCCGAAAGGCGTGCGCTGCCCGATGGAGCTCTCGACCTACTTCCGCATGAACGCGGCGAACACCGGGCAGTTCGAGCGCACCCTGATCATCGCCGATGAGGACAGCCACGTTTCATATCTTGAAGGTTGTACTGCCCCAATGCGCGACGAGAACCAGCTCCACGCGGCCGTGGTCGAGCTCGTGGCGCTCAAAGGCGCGGAAATCAAGTACTCGACCGTGCAGAACTGGTATCCCGGCGATGAAGAAGGCCGCGGCGGCATCTACAATTTCGTCACCAAGCGCGGCGACTGCCGCGGCGCCAATTCGAAGATCTCGTGGACCCAGGTCGAGACGGGCTCGGCGATCACGTGGAAGTACCCGAGCTGCATCCTTCGCGGCGAGAACTCGGTCGGCGAATTCTATTCCGTGGCGGTCGCGAACAACATGCAGCAGGCCGACACCGGCACCAAGATGATCCACATCGGCCGCAACACGCGCAGCACGATCGTCTCCAAGGGCATCGCAGCCGGCAAGGCGCAGCAGTCCTACCGGGGCCTCGTGCGGGTCATGCCGCAGGCGGTGGACGCGCGGAACCACACGCAATGCGACTCGCTGCTGATCGGCAAGGACTGCGGCGCGCACACGTTTCCGTACATCGAGGCACGCAACCCGACCGCAAAAATCGAGCACGAGGCCACGACCTCGAAGATCTCCGCGGACCAGTTGTTCTATTGCCGGCAGCGCGGCATCTCCGAGGAAGACGCCGTCAACATGATCGTCAACGGCTTCTGCAAGGAGGTGTTCCGCGAGCTGCCGATGGAATTCGCCGTCGAGGCGCAGAACCTCCTGAACGTGAGCCTGGAAGGAGCCGTCGGCTGACATGGACACATTGCTCGAAATCAGGGACCTGAAAGCCACCGTCAACGGCAGCGAGATCCTCACTGGCGTTTCGCTGACCGTGAACGCGGGCGAAGTGCACGCCATCATGGGCCCGAACGGCTCGGGCAAGAGCACGCTCGCGCAGGTCATCGCGGGCCGCGAGGACTACACCGTCACCGGCGGCAGCGTGCGGTACCTCGGGCGCGACCTGCTCGAGCTCGAGCCGGAGGAGCGCGCGCGCCTCGGTATCTTCCTCGGCTTCCAGTACCCGATCGAAATCCCCGGCGTCAACAATGCCTACCTGCTGAAAGCGGCGCTCAACGCGCAGCGGCAGCAGCAGGGACAGCCGCCGATCGACGCGTTCGAGTTCCTGAAGCTCGCCCGCGAGAAGATGGCGCTGCTCGACATGGATCCGGCCCTGCTCAACCGCGGCGTCAACGAAGGTTTCTCCGGCGGCGAGAAGAAGCGCAACGAGATCCTGCAGATGGCGGTCCTCGAGCCGCAGCTCGCGATCCTCGACGAAACCGACTCGGGATTGGACATCGACGCGCTGAAGGCCGTGGCGCAAGGCGTGAACGCGCTGCGCACCCCCGACCGCGCGATTGTCCTCGTCACGCATTACCAGCGGCTGCTGGGCTACATCGAGCCGGATTTCGTGCACGTGCTGTCGGGCGGCAGCATCGTGCGCTCCGGCGACAAGAGCCTCGCCCTCGAGCTCGAAGAAAAGGGCTACGACTGGCTGCGGGAGGCGGCGAACGCATGACCGCCGCCGCGATCGATACCGACCTGCTCGAGCAGGTGGTCGGCGACTTGCCGCGCGACCCGCTGGCAAAGGCGCGCCGGGAGGCGCTGTCGCGCTTCCGGCAGACGGGCTTTCCCACGCCGCGCCAGGAAGACTGGAAATACACGAATCTCGCGCCGGCCGCCGAGCTCAGCAATCGCTGGCTGCGCGATGCAGCCGCGCGGGCTCCGCAGGCGGTGCTCGGCCCGGCCGCGGCAGAGCATGCGCGCAGGCTGACGCTGGCTGTCGAGGCGCACTGGCTCGTCATCGCCAACGGCGTCGTGGATCCGGACTCGCTCGCCGCGGTCGCGGGGCAGGACTTGGCGGGGCTGCAGGTGACGTCCGCGGCGGAAGGCGCCGAAACCGGATCGGTCAAGGGCTCGGACGCGATGTCGTTGTTCAACACGATCCTGCTGCGTGACGCGCTGCACGTGGCGATAGCGCCGGGCGCCGTGCTCGACAAGCCAATCGGCGTGCTCGTTTTCGACGACGCCGGAACCGCCGTCAGCCAGCCCCGGATCGTGATCGAGGCCGGCGACAACGCCCGCGCCGAGATAGTCGAAGTGCACGCCTCCGCCGGCGAGGGCGGGCAATTCGCGAACGCGGTGACGGAGGTGACGCTCGGCGCGGGCTCGGCCCTGGCCTGGGTGCGCCTGCAGGAGCGCCGGGAGGAGCATTACCAGGTCGGCCGGCTCACCGTACGCCTCGGGCGCGATGCGAGCTTCGACCACGCGGGGTTCGATCTCGGCGGCGGCCTGGTCCGGAACGACATCGCCGTGGATATCGCGGAACCGGGCGCTTACGTTTCGCTGCAAGGCCTGTATCTCGCCGGCGGGCGTCAGCACATCGACAACCACACGCGGGTCGACCATCGCGTGGGCCCCGCGAAAAGCGTCGAGGAATACCGCGGCATCCTCGGCGACCGCGCGCGCTGCGTGTTCAACGGCAAGGCGCTCGTGCACGAGGGCGCCGACGGCACGGACGCGCAGCAGGCGAACCACAACCTGCTCCTGTCGGATCACGCCGAGATCGACACCAAGCCCGAGCTCGAGATCTACGCCGAGGACGTGAAGTGCAGCCACGGCGCCACCGTCGGCCAGCTCGATCGAAATGCCCTCTTCTACCTGCGCACGCGGGGCTTAAGCGAAGAGGAAGCCGCACAGGCGCTGATGCGCGCGTTCGCATCGACGATCGTCGCCCGCGCGCCGGTGGCTGCGGCACGCGACTACGTCGAGCGCGCGGTCGCAACCCGCCTGCAGACCCTGCTCGGCGATACATCGCCGGAATCGGGCGCTGTGGGAGCCCGCATTGCGGGCGATCGACAGCGAGAAAACCCATGAGCACCGTGTCCAAAAACCTGCCGACCACGCCCACGACCGAAAGCGCGGTCGCGGACGCGCGCGCCGACTTCCCCATACTCGACCAATCCGTCAACGGTCGCCCCCTCGTCTACCTCGACAGCGCCGCCTCCGGCCAGCAGCCGCAAGCCGTCATCGACGCCGTCGCCGCCTATCAGCGCCACGACCACGCCAATGTGCACCGCGGCGTCCACACGCTCAGCCACCGGGCAACCGAGGCTTACGAGGGCGCGCGCGACGCGATCGCCCGCTTCATCAACGCGGGCAATCGCCGCGAAGTGATCTTCACCAGCGGCACGACCGGCGCCATCAACCTGGTCGCGCAGAGCTACGGCCGCCCGCGCCTCGCGCCCGGCGACGCCGTCGTCATCACGCACCTCGAACACCACTCGAACATCGTCCCGTGGCAGCTCGTGTGCGAGCAGACCGGTGCTGCGTTGCGCGTCTGCCCGATCGACGCCTCGGGCGAGGTCGACCCAGGCGCGCTGGCCGCGCTCCTGGACGAGCGCGTGAAGATGGTCGCCGTCGCACACGTCTCAAACGCGCTCGGCACCGTCCTGCCGCTCGAGCAGATCATCGCCGAGGCACATCGCCGCGAGATCCCGGTGCTCGTCGACGGCGCCCAGGCGGTGCCGCACATGCAGGTCGACGTCCGGGCGCTCGACTGCGATTTCTACGCGTTCTCCGGCCACAAGATGTTCGGCCCGACCGGCACCGGCGTGCTGTACGGCAAGGAAGCACTGCTCGATGCCATGCCGCCGTACCAGGGCGGCGGCGACATGATCCTCGAAGTGCGCTTCGACGGCACCACGTACAACGAGCTGCCCTACAAGTTCGAAGCCGGCACGCCGAACATCGCGGGCGTCGTCGGGCTCGGCGCCGCCGCCGGTTACCTGCAGGCTATCGGCATGGAGCGCGTTGCGGCATACGAGCAGGCGCTGCTGGGCTACATGACGGAGCGCCTGGGCACGATCGAAGGCCTGCGCCTCATCGGCACCGCGCCGGGAAAAGCGAGCGTGCAGTCGTTCCTGCTGGACGACATCCATCCGCACGACCTCGGCACCGTCCTCGACCATGAAGGCGTGGCGATCCGCACCGGCCACCATTGCGCGATGCCCGTGATGGAGTTCTTCGACATCCCCGGCACCGCGCGCGCCTCGCTCGCGCTCTACAACAACCGGGACGACATAGACCGGCTGGCCGCAGCGCTCGTGAAGGCGAAGGAGGTGTTCTCATGAGCGCCGCCATGGGCGGGTCCGGCGAGCTGCGGGAGCTCTACCGCGAGCTCATTCTCGATCACGCCAAGTGCCCGCGGCATTTCGGCAGACTGGAAGACGCAACGCACAGCGCCGAGGGCGTCAATCCCCTGTGCGGCGACAAGCTGAAGGTGTATTTCCGCATCGACGAGGACGACCGCATCAGCGACGCGCGGTTCGAAGGCTCGGGCTGCGCGATTTCGGTTGCGTCCGCATCGCTCCTGATGGAGACCGTCATCGGATTGAAGACGGACCGGGCGCTGGCGTTCTTCGCGGCGATGATCGAGCGGCTCGCCAGCCGCACGGAGCGCGGCGGCACGGCGATCCCCGAGGATCTCGAGCTCGGGAAACTGGAAGCGCTCGAAGGCGTGAAGGAATTCCCGACACGCGTCAAATGCGCCACGCTCGCGTGGCATGCCCTGCACGCCGCGCTGCAACAGCAGGGCCGGATCTCGACGGAGTAGCAGCGAATGTTCGGTCACACACAGGAACCTTTCGTCCTGACGCGCGACGTGAAAGCCGTAATCGTGCCGGCGGGCGAAACCGTAATTTTGCGCGAGGGCACGCCGGGCTTCATCACCCAGGCGCTCGGCGGCAGCTTCACCGTGTACATCGAGGGCAACCTGTTCCGCCTCGCGGGCCTCGATGCCGACGCGCTCGGCAAGGAGCCGGTCCCGCCGCCGGCCGTGCCCGAGAACGCCACCGACAAGGACATTGAGGACGTGGTCTGGCAGCAGTTGAAGACCTGCTACGACCCGGAAATTCCGATCAACATCGTCGACCTCGGGCTCGTATACCGCTGCGAGGTGAAGCACACGCCGGACGGCCAGCGCTCGGTGAGCGTCGACTTGACGCTGACGGCACCCGGCTGCGGCATGGGCGATATCCTGGTGCAGGACGCGCAGGAGAAGATCGGCATCGTGCCGACGGTCGGTGAAGTCCATGTCGAGCTCGTCTTCGACCCGCCCTGGAACACCTCCATGATGTCCGACGAAGCGAAGCTCCAGACCGGCATGATGTAGCCGATCGGCCGACAAACTCACCACGATCCTGACGTCGACGAGTGAGCTTACCTGAGACCACAGTCACGGCACTGTCGATCAGCCGCAGGTAGGATCAACCCACAATAGCGGCCAACGGCAATTCTGATAACCGACTACAAACCGTAGCGGCAGTTCGTGTTACGGACCCAGTCGGCGAGTGGTGAACATGAAAGCCGGAATATACATAGCGCTCGCATTGACAATCGGCGCTGCTCTGTCCGCGTGCCGAGCAGCGGGAGACGATCCGGATGGTGGTGGATCGAGCCAGGTCAGTCCTACGCCGGAGCAAGCGACAGAAATTCGTCCGGGCCTGTCGATGCGGATTCTTCGACGTGGCAGCGGCGACCGAGTGCTCGCCGGTAACATCGTTGTCGCTCACTTAACAGCCTGGGTTTACGACGCAGAATCGCGGGACCACCGTGGCAAGAAGTTGGGCAGTCTAACTGGCGACGCGGGATCGACGGTGCGTTTTCGGCTTGGTGCCGGAAGACTACAGAAAGGTATAGAACTGGGACTGGTCGGTATGCAACCAGGTGAAGTACGCGAGCTGACCATCAAGCCGGAATTGCTGGGCGACGGTAGTCCGCTCCTGATGGAGGCTGAGCTCATTAGCACGAGGCCGCCAGCATTTACGTTGGTCAAGGCCGAAGGCGAATGGATCGACGGTATGGCGGAGGGCTCACGGGCGCTACGGGTCTCTATCGCCATGATGAATCAGTCGCAGGAGACGTTCGTCAAAATCCATTGCGTGCCTACCATCTCTGTGGATTTTGCCAATGGTCACACTGTGGATATTGATGGAGGGAACATGTGCGACCACTCAGCCGTGGCCGCAATAAGTCTTCTCTTCGGTGAGCCGGGATTCGCAGCAGCCGCGGGAGCGGCCACGTTTTCAGCCGAGCCGGATGAATCAATAGAGGCAACAAACGATTGCCCGCCCCTTTGCTTCGAAGGGCCGACCATCGGTTCGGCATATATGAACTACGAAATACAATCCGTTTTTCTGGTGGTCGTCGTCGACGGGGAAACACCTTTCGGCAAACGTGCAAAGGAAGCTGTCATCGCCAGGTTCATTCCTCCACCCAGCGAACGTGCGGTTTTCCCCCTGATGAAGAGCGCGGACACATTGGTCCTGGCTCAGGGCGAAGAGGGTCAGAAGCCCGGCACCTCCGATATCGAAAGGCCGCGCCGGCAGAACGAGGTGGAAGCACCCGCGGCGGAAGCCGCCGCGCGCGAGCCGCCGCAGCAGCAGGAGCTAGCTTCAGAAATCGCGCCGCGGGAGGCAGTCAGCTCCGGCGAGCTGGCAAGCTATGCTTACGCGATCAGGCAGCAAATTGAACAGAACTGGATCCGTCCGGCCAGTGCCGGACCGGACATCGAATGCGTCGTCAACGTGCGCCAGAACCCGGATGGCGAGGTCGCCAGCACCACGATCGAGCGCTGCAACGGCGATGCCTCGGTGCGGCAGTCCATCGAAGCGGCAGTATTCGCGGCTTCGCCCTTGCCGATGCCGGAAAATCCTGCGCTGTTCGAACGAAACCTGCGGATCACATTCAAACCTCAACAATAGAGGCTCCCGACCCGGATTCCTGTCCGAGTACTACCCAGGCCGGTATGAGGATGAGGGGCCCCGCAACCTCACCCGGTCCCGGCACGTGCTCCTCAGCAGCGTCGGCATTCGCAAACAGACCTTCATACTCCGTTCGAATCGCGCCAGTCCCGTTCAGCGATGGCTCACCAGGCGGCAGGAACACGGCCTCCTCCGCGATCAACGAGGAAAAAGCTCAGCCACCCGGCCGTCGCGTCCGGGAAACCCGCAGGTGAGTTGCGGCGCCAACCGCGCCGCCGGGCCGTGAGGTAAACTGCGCCTGATGAAGACCCTCACGATCCTCCGCCACGGGAAATCGAGCCGGAACGACGTCGGCCTCTCCGACTACGAACGGCCGCTCGCGCCCCGCGGTGAGGCCGATGCTCCGATCATGGCCGAACGGATCACCGACGCTGGCATCCGCCCGTCGCTCATCATGAGCAGCCCCGCCGCCCGGGCGTGGTCTACCGCGAAACTGTTCGCGCGGGCGATTTCCTATCCCGTGGAGTTCCTGCAGCGCGAGGACCGCCTGTACCTGGCGAGCCTGGACAAGCTGCTCGACGTGATGGCGGAGCAGGACCCTGCCTTCAACAGTGTCGTGGTCGTCGGCCACAACCCCGGCCTGACGGAGCTCGCCAACCACCTGCTGCCCGGCGTCACGGATTCCATCCCGACCTGCGGCATCGTGTCCCTCAACATCGAAATCGACACCTGGGACCTGCGGCAAAGGAGCCCAATCGAGCTCGGCTTCTGCGATTCGCCGGGAAGCACGGCATAAACGTCTCTTGCCCCAGGCTGATCGCCTGCGCCGCCGTCCGTCCGGATCAACCTTAGCTCGGTCGAGCCCGCCGGCGTCACGAAGTACGGCGACCTCGGGACGTTCGGATTGCCGCGTGTGGGAAACCCGATGCTGCGCCCGGATCAGTGGTCGAACAGGCTGCCGAGCTTGTTTGTGATTTTTTTCGCTTCTTCGACAGCGTGATCGACCTCTTCGGCCGGAGACGCCTGCTCTTCGTCCTCTGCGGCCGCCGCGCCTTCCTGCTGCGCCTTTGCGATCGTCGTCTGACTTGCCTGCGCGGGGACGGGCTCGGTCGCCTGAGCCGCGACCGGATGCGGGTCGGCCCGGCATGCGCTGAGGTACCCCTGGAACTTGCGATTGATGAAGTCCATGGAGGCGGAAGGGAGCTCCTCGAACGATTGCACCATGCTCGCACCGACGCAGTCGCCAATGCCGTCCAGCCGCGCCTGGGTGATCTCACCTCGCGCGACGTCGAGATAAAGAACATCCCGCGCCTCGGACTCGCCCCAGCGCCGGATCCGTTCCGGGGCGATCGCATCGGCAAAATCGATATCGAGCATCAGGGCCTGGACGTACGCTGAATCCAGCGCGTGGGCCTTCTGCTCCCACGCGCGAACCTCGTTCTGCGCTTCGAGCCGTTCGGCGGGATCGTCCGACTCGAGGCGCGGGTCCTGCTGCGCCTGCAGGTGCTGTCTGACCGACAGCAGCGCAATCTTGCCGGGATCAAAGAAGTTGTCCAGGGCGTAGTTGTGGCTCGCCCGCTGAAAAACCTCCTCGCCCAGTGCCTGAAGGTAAGCATCGTACGCCTGGAGCTCGGCCTCGAGCCGCTCGTGGACCGCCTGGTCCTCTTTTTTCCTCTGCACGGCTTCGGTCTGGACCGTGGCCGAGTGGGCTTGCACCGCGGCGGCCAATGGATTGCCGGCCGGCGGCTCCGCGGAATCGACCTTGCCGGGGGCGGGTGGATTGCCGGTCACCTGCTGTTCTGCCGGGGCGGTGCCGGAGTCTGGCGTGACGTTCCTGCTCGCACCCTGCGAACGGCTGTGAAATTGCGATACCCAGTCCGACAGCTTGCGCATCCGGACCCTCTGCTCCTCATTCAGGACGTCGCTGATCACGGTCCAGTCGGTGACGCGCGGACTGACCCTCCAGGTGCCGCCTTGCCGGATTAGCCAGGCATGCTCCGCCCGCTCCGGGCCGGCACCGGATCTCAGGAACATGACGACGGCGCAGTCGTCGATGGCGTGCTCGGCAAGTATCCGCGGATGATTGGTCCGCACGAAGCGCGCGAAGATCTTCATGTATCGCTGGACCATGGCATCCTTGAGCGACGGCGACTGCACCTGCATTTTTTGCGCGGCGATATAATCAGGCTGCGGACCTCCCAGCGCGTCGAAGTAAGCCTGGACCATTGCGGCGGCGGGGCCCAGTGCGGCACCGCCTGGTGAAGCCGTGCCCTGTACCGCCTGAACGTGCTGCGCCGCTCCATCGGCGTGCGCTGCCGCGGCGGCGCCAGCGGCAAATCCTGCCGCCATGAAGCCGATCACGAAACGCGCCCACAGCGCGCGACCTGCTACGGAATTCTTGTTCATTTTTGTTCTCCGCGTGAGCCGGCGCGGGACGTTGCAGGCGAGCACGAGTCCTGCGTGGCCATCTTGAAGCCGCCGGGAAGCGCGACTGCTCGATGTTGTTGTCGTTATTGTCAGCGGGTGGATATTCCCGCACTGTACCTGGCATTGCAAGCAGAGCGATGGTCGGGTCCGGCGACACCTCGCGTCGGCATGGCCCGCAACGTGGACTCCTACAGGGACGGGTTGTTCATAAGCAGGTTCGTCCCCCCGGTCAGCCCGAGCCATGTAGGAGCCCGTCCCGCGGGCGACACGGCGGTACGCGGTGGAGTCGCCCGTGAGACGGGCTCCTGCAACGCCATCAACACTCCGGGACGTTCACCGCCAGGCCGCCGCGGGAGGTTTCCTTGTAGATGGTCGACATGTCCAGCCCGGTCTGGCGCATCGTCGCGATGACCTGGTCCAGCGAGACCTTGTGCGAGCCGTCGCCCTGCAGCGCGAGGCGCGCCGCGTTGATCGCTTTGACCGCGCCCATCGCGTTCCGCTCGATGCAGGGAATCTGCACCAGCCCGCCGATCGGGTCGCAGGTGAGGCCGAGGTTGTGTTCCATGCCGATCTCGGCGGCGTTTTCGATCTGCGCGTTCGTGCCGCCGAGTGCCGCGGCCAAGCCGGCCGCCGCCATCGAGCAGGCGACGCCGACCTCGCCCTGGCAGCCCATCTCGGCGCCGGAGATCGACGCGTTGATCTTGTAGAGGATGCCGATCGCGCCGGCGGTCAGGAGGAAGCGCCGGATGCCCTCGTCATCCGAACCGGGCACGAGCTCCGAATAGTAATGCAGCACGGCCGGGATCACGCCGGCGGCGCCGTTGGTCGGCGAAGTCACCACGCGGCCGCCTGCCGCGTTTTCCTCGTTCACCGCGATCGCGTACGCGTTGACCCAGTCCATCGTGTCGAGACCGTCGCGCTTGCCGTGCTCCTGCAGCCTGCGGTAGAGCTTCGGCGCGCGCCGCAGGACCGACATCCGTCCCGGCAGCACGCCTTCGGTGGCCAGTCCGCGTTGCACGCAAGCCTGCATGGTGTGCCAGATGGCTTCGAGTTTCTCGTGCACTTCCGCTTCGGAGCGCCAGTGCGTCTCGTTGCGGTACATGAGCTCCGCCAGCGTCAGCCCTTCCCTTTCCGCCATCTGCAGGAGCTCGAATGCGTTCGTGAACGGGAACGGCGGCTCGCCTTCCTGCGTGCGGGGCTCGGGCTCGTCGCCGCGCACGATGAAGCCGCCGCCGATCGAATAATAATCCTCGGACAGCAACTCGTTGCCGTGCGCGTCGAACGCGGTGTAGCGCATGCCGTTGGTATGCCGCGGCAGCTCGTCGTCGAGGTCGAACACCAGGTCCCGTTCGGGGGCGAACGCGATCTGACCGACGCCGGGCACCGTCAGCCTGCGTTCGGCGTGGATGCGGCGCAGCATGGGCTCCACCGCGTCCGGATCGACCGTGTCCGGTTTCTCACCGGATAGCCCGAGAAGCACCGCGGAATCCGTGCCGTGGCCCTTACCGGTATACGCGAGCGAGCCGTACAGGCGCACGCTGATGCGGGCTACGGGCGGTGACACGCCCTCGAGGCTGTCCGCGAACGCGCGCGCGGCTTTCATCGGACCGACGGTGTGCGAGCTGGACGGGCCAACGCCGATCTTGAAGATGTCGAAAGTGCTGATGGTGGGCATTGCACTATTGTACGCGACTGGTCGCGCGCCGTTGGAGCCCGCCATTGCGGGCGACTGGTTTGCAGCCTGTCGAGGACGCGGTCGCGCCGCGGGTGCCAACGCGGCTCCGGCCAGCGGCAATCCGGTCGCCCGCAATGGCGGGCTCCAACGGAGCTCGATTCAATCGTCGAGGGAGAGGAGGCTGGCGTTGCCGCCGACGGCGGTGATGTTGTTGCTGACGGAATACTCGCTGCCGAAGCGCGGCAGGTAATGCGGCCCGCCGGCTTTCGGTCCGGTGCCGGAGAGCCCGCGGCCCCCGAACGGCTGCACGCCGACGACCGCGCCGATCATATTGCGGTTGATGTAGTTGTTGCCCGCGCCGGACAGCCGCACGAACGTGCGCGCGCGGCTGTCGATCCGGCTGTGCAGGCCCATGGTCAGGCCATAACCGGTCCCGTTCACCGCCCGGATCGTCTCCTCGAACCGGTTCGCGGAGTAACGCAGGACATGCAGCACCGGCCCGAACACTTCGCGCTCGAGCCGCGCGATGCTGTCGATCTCCAGCACCGCCGGCGCCACGAACGTGCCGGCGGAGGCGTCCTCCGGCAGGCGGCACTGGTGCACCAGGTTACCGCGCAACCGGTCGACGTGCTGCAACAGCGTGGCCCGCGCCTCCCCGTCGATCACCGGCCCCACGTCGGTCGACAACCGCGCCGGGTCGCCGATGGAGAGCTCGTCCATGGCGCCGCGCAGGAGCTCCAGCACGCGCGGCGCAATGTCGTTCTGCAGGCACAGCACGCGCAGCGCGGAACAGCGCTGGCCCGCGCTGTTGAACGCCGAATAGAGCGTGTCCGTCACGACCTGCTCCGGCAGCGCCGAGCTGTCGACGAACAGCGCGTTCTGGCCGCCGGTCTCCGCGATGAACAAGGCGATCGGCCCGTCCCGCGCCGCCAGCGCGCGGTTGATCGCCCGCGCCGTTTCGCTCGAGCCCGTGAAGGCAACGCCGGCAATGCGCGGGTCGGCGACTGCGCGCGCGCCGATCGTCTCGCCGTCGCCCGGCAGGAAGTGCAGCGCATCGAACGGCACGCCCGCTTCCAGCAGCAGCTCCACGGCGCGGTGCGCGATCAGCGGCGTCTGCTCCGCCGGCTTCGCAATGACGGCGTTACCGGCGGCGAGCGCCGCGCTCACCTGCCCGGTGAAAATGGCCAGCGGAAAATTCCACGGGCTGATACAGACGAAGACGCCGCGGCCGCGCAAGCCGAGGCTGTTCCGCTCGCCCGTCGGGCCCGGCAAGAGGACCGGGGCGCCGAACAGGTGTTCCGCGCGCGCCGCGTAGTAGCGCAGAAAATCGACCGCTTCCCGCACCTCGGCGATGGCGTCCGGGATCGTCTTGCCGGCCTCGCGGATGCAGAGCGCCATCAGCTCCGGCGCGTGTTCCTCGAAGAGATCGGAGGCGCGGCGCAGAACGGCCGCGCGCTCTTGCGCCGGCGTCCGGTCCCAGGCGGGCTGCGCCGCCGCGGCGCGGGCGATCGCCTCGTCGACCGTAGCGGCTTCGGTCTGCACGCAGACACCGACGACCTGCCGCCGGTCCGCGGGATTGACGGACGGCCGTTCCTCGCCCGCAAGCGGTTGCCCGCCGACCAGTGGCGCCGCGCGCCATTCACCGCCCGATGCTTGCGCCATCGACTCGAGCAGGCGGCTGCGCACAGCGCGGTCCGGCAGGTTGTAGCCGCGCGAATTGCGCCGCTCCGGCTGGTAGAGGTCGAGCGGCGACGGGATGCGCGGATGCGGCTTGCAACCGGTCTTGCGCGCCACTGTTACCGGGTCCGCGATGATGTCGCGGACGTCAACGTCCTCATCGACGATGCGGCGCACAAAGGACGTATTGGCGCCATTCTCGAGCAGCCGGCGCACCAGGTATGGCAGCAGGTCCTCGTGGCTGCCGACCGGCGCGTACACGCGGCAGGGCCGCGCGAACTTCCCGGGATCGATCACCTGCCGGTAGAGGTCCTCGCCCATTCCATGCAGCCGCTGGAATTCGAAATCCTGGCGCGCGCCGGCCAGGTGAATGACGCTCGCGATCGTATGCGCATTATGCGTCGCGAACTGCGGGTAGAGATGCTCGCCCGCTTCGAGCAGCAGGCGCACGCAGGCGAGGTACGAGACGTCGGTGTGCGCCTTGCGCGTGAAAACGGGATAGCTTTCCAGCCCCTGCTCCTGCGCGCGCTTGATTTCGGTGTCCCAGTACGCGCCTTTCACGAGGCGCACCGGGATGCGGCGGCCCGCGTCGACGGCCAGGTCCCGCAGGAAGCGGATGACGTCCGTCGCGCGCCGCTGGTAAGCCTGGACGGCGAGGCCGAGCCCTTCGTAGCCGCCGAGCCGCTCGTCCCGGTACACGCGCGCGAACACATCGAGGGACAATTCGAGCCGATCCGCTTCCTCGGCGTCCACGGTAAGCGCGATACCGGCATTGCGGGCTTTGAGCGCAAGATCGGCGAGGCGTGGCACGAGCTCCGCCAGCACCCGGCCGGCTTTGAGGTAGGTGTAACGCGGATGCAGGGCCGACAGCTTGACGGAGATGCCCGGCGCGGAGAATACCGACTCACCCTCGCCCGCCGCGTCGCCGATGCGCGCAATGGCGGCGGCGTAAGCGTCGAAATAGCGTGCGGCGTCCTCCGCGGTGACCGCCGACTCGCCCAGCATGTCGTAGGAATAGCGATAGCGGCGGCCGTTCTTGCTTTGCGAGCGCTCCAGCGCCTCGTCGATGGTGCGGCCCATGACGAACTGGTGGCCCATGATGCGCATGGCCTGCCGCATCGCCGTGCGCACGACCGGCTCGCCGGCACGGCTCGCGATCTTTTTCAGCACCTGTGCCGGGTTGCGCTTGACCACGTCGTCGAGCTTCAGCAGGCGGCCCGTCAGCATCAGGCCCCAGGTCGACGCGTTGACGAACAGCGACTCGCTCTCGCCCAGGTGGTCCTGCCAGCGCGCCGACGTGATCTTGTCGGCGATGAGCTCGTCCGCGGTCTCGTCGTCCGGGATGCGCAGCAGCGCCTCGGCGATGCACATGAGGAGCACGCCTTCCTCCGAGGAAAGATCGTACTGCTGCAGGAAGGCGTCGATGCCGCCGTCGCGGGTGGATTCCCGCCGCACGGTCTCGACCAGCCGTTCGGCCGTGGCGGCGATCTTGTCGCCCAAGGAGGGCACCTCGGCTACGGCGGCCAGCTCGGCCACGAGCGATTCCTCGTCGGCGAGGTAACAGTCGCTGATCGGGTCGAGCGGCTCGAGCCGGTAGTGGAGCTGGTCGGTGAACTGCATGGGTCGGGGGGCGTGCCAAAAGCAAAAGGCACGCGATTATAGGATAGGAACCTGCTCCGTTGGAGCCCGCCATTGCGGGCGACCGGTATGAGGCTTATCGAAGGCCGGATGGCACGGTCTTCGAGGTCGGTCTGAACGAGCGATCGTCGAACATTTTCCCGGTCGCCCGCAATGGCGGGCTCCAACGGGCCGCATGCCCGCCTGATATAATTCCGGGCCTTTGAACCGGAGAGCACCATGCCGCAGGAATTTCTCGACTCGCTCGCGGCGCGGACCGAGGCGCTGAAGGAGCAGGGGCTCTACAAGCAGGAACGCTTCATCGCGGGGCCGCAGCAAGCGTGCATCGACGTGCGCGAAAACGGCGGTACGCGCGAGGTGCTGAACCTCTGCGCCAACAACTATCTCGGCCTCGCCAACCACCCCGCGATCATCGAGGCCGCGCACAAGGCGCTCGACGAGTTCGGCTACGGCATGGCGTCGGTACGCTTCATCTGCGGCACACAGACCCTGCATAAGCAGCTCGAGGAGCGGATCAGCCGCTATCTCGGCACCGAGGACACGATTCTCTATCCCTCCTGTTTCGACGCCAACGGCGGCCTGTTCGAAACCCTGCTCACTGACGAGGACGCAGTGATCAGCGATTCCCTGAACCATGCCAGCATCATTGACGGTATCCGCCTGTCGAAGGCGCAGCGCTTCCGCTACCGCAACAACGACATGGACGATCTCGAGTCGAACCTGAAGCAGGCGGCGAAATGCCGGACCAGACTGATCGTGACCGACGGCGTGTTCTCGATGGACGGCATCATCGCGGATCTCGGCGCGATTACGGAGCTCGCGGAACGCCATGGCGCGCTGACCATGATCGACGATTGCCATGCTACCGGTTTCCTCGGCAACAGCGGCCGCGGCACGCACGAGTACCGGGACGTCATGGGCAGGATCGACATCATCACCGGCACGCTCGGCAAGGCGCTCGGCGGCGCCACCGGCGGCTTCACGTCGGGACGCCGCGAGATCGTCGCCTGGCTGCGCCAGCGTTCGCGGCCCTACCTGTTTTCGAATTCCATCGCGCCGCCCGTTGCCGCGGCGTCGATCAAGGTGCTCGACCTCGTCGAGGCGGACCCGTCATTGCGGGACACGCTGCACGAGAACGCCGCCTGGTTCCGGGCGGCCATGGAAAAGCTCGGCTTCGAGCTGCGGCCGGGCGAGCACCCGATCATACCGGTCATGCTCGGCGATGCGCGGCTGGCTACGGAAATGGCGAACCGGCTGCTGGAGCGCGGTGTGTACGTGATCGGCTTTTCTTTTCCGGTCGTGCCGGAAGGGCAGGCGCGCATCCGGACGCAGATGTCGGCGGGGTTGACGCGCGGGCAGTTGGAGAAGGCCGTGGGGGCGTTCGAGGAAGTGGGGCGGGAGCTGCGGGTGATTCATTGATGTTGCGGAATTCTACCGGGGGTCGGTCGCCCGCATGGCGGGCTCCTGCAGGGCGGTCGCCCGTGAGACGGGCTCCTGCAGGGGAATTTGCCGCGCCAGGGGGCTCGGCGTGAGGGCGCTGGTCAAGGCGAAGGCGGAGCCGGGGATCTGGCTCGAGGACATCGAGCGGCCGGCGCCCGGGCACAACGACGTGCTGATCAAGGTGCGGCGCGCCGCGATCTGCGGCACCGACATCCACATCTACCGGTGGGATGACTGGGCGCGGAAAACGATCCACGTGCCGCTGGCAGTCGGCCACGAGTTCAGCGGCGAGATCGTCGAATGCGGCAGCGAGGTCAAGGGGCTCTCCCCCGGGGACCGCGTCTCGGCCGAAGGCCACATCACCTGCGGCGTCTGCCGCAACTGCCGCGCAGGCAGGCGGCATCTCTGCCGCAACACGCTCGGTATCGGCGTCAGCCGCGCCGGCGCGTTCGCGGATTACATTTCGGTGCCGGCGTTCAACGTGTTCAAGCTGCCGGACACGATCACCGACGAAATGGCCGCTATCCTCGACCCGCTCGGGAATGCGACCCACACCGCGCTCTCCTTCGATCTCGTCGGAGAGGACGTGCTGATCACCGGCGCAGGCCCGATCGGCATCATGGCCGTCGCCATTGCGCGCTATGCCGGCGCGCGGCACATCGTCATCACCGATGTGAACGATTACCGGCTCGACCTCGCGCGCAAGATGGGCGCCTCGGTCGCGGTGAACGTCAGGCACGAGTCACTCGACAAGACCATGCGGAGCTTGCGGATGGAAGAAGGGTTCGACGTCGGCCTGGAGATGTCAGGCAACCCGTCCGCCTTCCGCGACCTGCTCCGCACGATGCACCACGGCGGCAAGGTCGCGATCCTCGGCATTCCGCCCGGTGATACCGCGATCGACTGGAACCAGGTCATCTTCAAGGGGCTCGTCCTGAAGGGCATCTACGGGCGCGAGATGTTCGAGACCTGGTACAAGATGGCGAGCATGCTGCAGAGCGGCCTCGACATCGGGCCGATCATCACGCACCGGTTCGCGCTCGAGGATTATCACGACGCCTTCGAGCTGATGGCGTCGGGGCAATCCGGGAAGGTCGTCCTGAACTGGGATTGAGCCCGATTCCGGCCCGGGCTGAATCGGGCTACTCGAAGGCGCACAGGCAGTGGGCGTAGATCCCGTTCGGGTCGTTGAAGCGCAGCATCGGCGGCAACACGCCGGCCAGGGCATCGGCCAGGCGATCGACGGACGTGGGCGTCCGGTCGAACAGCCCCCTTGTGTCGAACCCGGTCCAGCGCGCGGCGCTCAGGAGCTGCAGGAGGAACTCTTCGGTCGGCGTCAGCTCCGGCTCGAAATAAACGCGCCCGTACCCGTCGGGTTCGAGCCCGGCGAGCTCGGCGGCCGCCGCCACCGCCTGGTCCAGGTTGCCGAGCTCGTCGATCAGCCCGAACTCCAGCGCCTTCGCGCCCGTCCAGACCTGGCCCTGCGCCACTTTGTCGACCGCCGGCACTGCCAGGTCCCGGTGGAACGCTACCCGGCTGACGAAATCGTCGTAGCCGTCTTCGATCACGACCTGGAACAGCGCCCGGGCTTCGTCGGACATCGCGCGGTCGACGCGGAGCTCGCCCGCCCACTTGGTCGAGCCGACCCCGTCGGTGGAGATGCCGAGGTGCTCCAGCGAGCGCTGGAACGTCGGGAACATGCCGAAAATGCCGATCGATCCGGTGATGGTCGTGGGGCTCGCGTAGATGCGATCCGCGGCCATGGAAATCCAGTAGCCGCCGGAAGCGGCGACCGCAGCCATCGATGCCACGACGGGCTTGCCCGCTTCTTTCAGCAGGACGATCTCGTTGCGGATGATTTCGGAGGCGAAGGCGCTGCCGCCGGGGCTGTTCACCCGCAACACCACGGCATTGACCGTGTCGTCCATGCGCGCGCGCCGGAGAAGCTCGGCCGTGGAATCGCCGCCGATCGTGCCCGGCGGCTGCATGCCGTCCAGGATCTCTCCGGCGGCCACGATGATCGCCACGTTTTCCTGCCCCGGCGGGTCGCCGCGCACCGTGCGCATCTGCGCCAGGTAATCCCGCAGCGGAGCCGCATTGAAGTACCCGGGATCGTCGCCGTCCCAGCCGGCGTATTCCGCCACCCGCTTGTTCACCTCCTCGTGGGTCAGCAGCTCGTCCACGAACCCGAACTCGACCGCCACTTCGGCGATGCTCCCGTCGGCCGCGCGCGCGAGATCGACGAAATTGCTGAGCACGTTCTCGAACGTGCCGGGCTCGAGATTGCGCGCTTCCCGCACGCCCGATTTGTACGAATCCCAGAGCTCGTTCGTCAGCCGGGTCATCGCCGCCCGATCGTCATCCGACATGCTGTTGCGGGTGAACGGCTCCACCGCGGACTTGTAGGTGCCGACCCGGAACACGTTCCAGTCGATCTTCAGCTTCTCGATCGCCTCCGCGAAGTAATTCTGGTAGACGCCGTATCCGCGGAACAGCAACAGGCCTTCCGGGTGCATGTAGACCTCGTCGGCATGCGCGGCGATGTAATAGGCGGCCTGCCCGTAGGAGTCGGCCGCCGCGATCACCGGCTTGCCCGACTCGCGGAACTTCACGAGCGCGGCCCCGATGCGCTGCAACTGGCTCAGCCCGCCGGCGCCGAGGCCGTCGAGATAGATCACCACCGCCTTGATGCGCGGATCGTCGGCAGCGTACTCGAGACCGTCGATGACGTCCTGCACGAGCGTCTGCGGCCGTGCCTCGCCGAGCATCTGCGCAAGCGCCCGGTCGTACGGATTGCCTTCGAGTTGCTCGACGAGCTCGCCCGTGGGACGAATGACCAGGGCCGCCTGGCTCGGCAGCTTCGGAGCGGTGGCCGACATGGCGGCAATCACGATGGAAAAGATGAAGAGGAGCAGCAACAGGTGCAGAATCTTGCGCACGCCGTCCACGCCGGTCCAGATCGCCCTGAAAATCCGGACGACGACATTGCGTTCACTCATCTTTCTCTCCTTGTCGAAAGCTCAGCCGGCCAGCAGCAGCGACAGTTGCGGCCAGAATGTAATGGCGATGACCGACAGCAACAGGATCACCAGGAACGGCAGCGTTGCCCGGCATACGTCCAGTATCGGCTTGTCGAAGCGATAACTGGCGATGAACAGGTTGAGGCCCACCGGCGGCGTGAGGTAACCGAGCTGCATGGCCGCCAGGAACACGATCCCCAGGTGGATCTCGTTGACGCCGTATTGTGCAGCAATCGGCAGGATCAGGGGAACCACCAGCACGATCGCGGAGAAGATATCCAGCAGCGCGCCGAGGATGAGCAGGAAGACGAGCAGGAGCACGAGGAAGCTGGTCTGGCTCGTGACCATCTCGGAAACGAGGCCCAGGAGCTGCTGCGGCACGCGGGCGTCGATCATGTAATTGGTCGATGCCAGCGAGACGCCGAGGATGATCAGGATGGCGCCGACGAGCAGCATCGACTCCCGCATGATGCGCGGCAGCTCCCGGACCTTCACGTCCCGCAGTATCCCGACCTCGACGATCAGGACGTACAGCGCCGTGACCGCCGCGGCTTCCGACACCGCGAAGAAGCCGGAATAGATGCCGCCCAGCACGACGATCGGCAACGGCAGCTCCCACGCCGATTCCCGCACGGCCGCGCGAATCTCCCGGAACGAGAAGTCGCGGGCCGGCCGCCGGTTGGCCCGGTTCACCCACAGGCTCCACCCCGACAGCATCACGAGCATCAGCAGGCCCGGCAGCACGCCGGCCCGGAACAGGCTGTCGATCGGCACCTTCGCAATCACGCCGTAGAGGATCAGCGGCAGGGACGGCGCGAACAGGAGACCCAGGCTGCCCGAGGACGTGACCAGCCCCAGGTTGAAGTCGTCCGGGTAGCCGTCGTGCTGCAGCGCCGGGTACAGGATCGCCCCGAGCGCGATGATCGTGATGCCGGAGGCACCGGTGAATGCGGTGAAGAAGGCGCAGGCCGCGAGCGCCACCAGTGCCAGGCCCCCGGGCACCCAGCCGATGACGGCACCGGTCAGGCGCACCAGGCGCTGCGGCGCGCCGCTCTCGCTCAGGAGGTAGCCGGCGAAGGTGAACAGCGGGATCGCCGCCAGGAAAGGCATCTCGGCAAGGCCGAGGATCTCGATGGCAATGGCCATGAGATCGATGCCTTCCTGGTGGTAACCGAGCATTGCGCTGGCCGCGATGATGGCGAACAAGGGCGCGCCGAGCACCGCCAGCAGGACCAGCAGGATGCTCACGGCAATCACGGCGCGGTCTCCACCGGCGCGCGGCGCAAGAGCTCCAGCAGCTCCTTCAGGCAATACAGCGCGAACCGGTACGCCATGAGCGCGAACGCCACCGGCAGCACGCCCTGCACGGCCCAGGCCGGCACGTCCACCAGCACGGTGTCGCCGAACTCGATCGTGAGCAGCACGTAGCGTGCGGAATGCCACGCGATCAATCCGCAGACGAGCGCGGCGAACGCGTCGACGATGAGCACGGGCACCCGCGCGAAACGCTCCGGCACGTAGTGAGACAGGATGTCGATGCGCAGGTGCCGGCGGCCGCGGCTGGTCGCGACGGAGCCGATGAGCGCCACCCAGAGCACCAGGATCTTCAGCAACTCGTCGGCCCAGATCAGGCCCTGATCGAAGCCGATCCGCAGCACGATCTGCGTCGTGGCGAGGAGAATCATGGCGCCGAGCAGGAGCACCAGCAGGGCGTTTTCCAATGCGGTGCCCCAGCGCTCCAGCGGCTTCAGCAACCGGTACCCCGCCTCGATCATCCCCGGCGTCCGCCGGTCATTCCGCCGGGGCGGGCTCGCTCGCGGGGTGCCGGTCGCGGTACTGGTCGATCAGCCCGCGAATCTCCTGCAGCAGGTCCAGCGAGATGATCCCTTCGCGCGCCATCTCGAGGTTGGTCTCGGCCATGATCGCCTCCAGCCGCTCGCGCTCGCCCGGCGCGGGATCGACGGGCTCGAGACCGGCGTTGATGAGGGCCTGCATCGCCTCCTCCGCGTCGCGCTGGTTCTCGACGTCCCAGCGGGCGTAGAGCCCGGACATGACCTCCCGCACTACGGCCTGGTCTGCCTCGGCGATCCGCCCGAAGGCCCGGCGGTCGATCGCGAGCAGGCCCATCGAGTAGACGATCGGCATGCGCGTGATGTAGTCGACGCGTGTGTGCCACTGCAGCACCAGCGCGCCGGCAGGCGACATGGCGACGATGTCGATCAGCCCGGTCTGCAGTCCGGTCAGCACGTCGGTGATCGGCAGCGTGACCGGCGAAAGGTCGAGCGCCTGCATTGCCTGGTAGCTGATCAGGTCGCCCTCGGGCACCCACACCTTGCGCCCGCGGAGATCCTCGTGACTGCGGATCGGCACGTTCGACATGATCCGCGCGAAACCCGCGGTCGCGAAGCCGAAGCTGACGAAGCCCGCGTCTTCCAGCCCGGCGGCCAGCTTGGGATCGATCACCTCACGGACGTAACTCGCTTCCTCTGCCGACTCGAACAGGAACGGCAGCCCGTAGATGTTCAGGTCGGGGTACACGTCCTGCAGGTCGGTAGGCGTGAACGCACCGCCCTGGAGCTGGCCGATCTTGATCTTGCGCAGCACGGTCTGCGGATTGCCCTGGATGCCTCCGGAGTAGAACTTGAACTGGACGCGGCCGTCGGTGCGCTGCTCGATCTCCGCGGCGCCCGCGCGCATGCCCTTCATCCATTGCGTGTTCTCGGGCAGCACCGTCGCGATCTTGAGCTCGGTGACCTGCGCCGCGCGGGCGGCGTACCCGCCCGGCAGCGCGACAACCGCCGCCGCTACCAGGACTGCCATGGAAATCCGCATGCAGAGCCTCCCCTTTTCCTGCTCAGAAATAATCGTCCGCGGACGCGAGCAGCTCTGCCGCGTCCCGTTGCGCCAGCACGTTGGTCAACGTCAGCCCGGGAACTTGCGGGTCCGCGGCCATGACCTCGTGCAACAGCCGGTCGTGCAGCTCCCGGTCGTACAGCAGGCGGGCGTAGCCGCGCGCGAACTCGACCTTCACGCTGAGATCGCGGCCGTTCGTCAATTCGATGGCCCGCTCGAAGTACGCCCTGCCCTGCTCCGGTTGCCCGCCCAGCGCCGGCGGCCGCAGCGTAGCAAGAACGCCGAGCCAGGTGTAAACCTGTGCCTCATTTTGGCCACCGCCGATTTCGAGGTAGCGCTCGAGCAGCGCCTCCACGTGCGGCAGCTCGGCCAGCGCATTCCAGTCGTCGCTGTGCGCGCGGATGCTGGCAAGCGATGCCATGGCGTAGCTGTAGGCGGCATCGGCGTCGTCGGACGAGAGGCCGGGGAGCGTCGCGGCGAAGGCGTCGAACGGCATGTCCGGCCAGCCGCAAGCGGCATCATACGCCAGGCAGATCGCGCGGGCCGCGTAGCCGCGGGCGCGCTCCGTCAGGCGCGCGGCGCGCGCCGGGTCCTCGGCGAAGACCGCGCCATAGGACGCATAGAGGTTGGCGGCAGCGGTGAGCAGCTCGGGATCGTCCGGGCTGCCCTGGAGAAAGCTGTCGAGCAGCAGCATGTAAGCCGGCGCGCCGTCCCGTACCGTTTCCGGATCGTTCTGGTTCAGCACCGCCGCCTGCAGGTTGTCCGCCAGCCCGCCGGCCGCGGACGACATCAGCGAAGCGCAGCCGGTGCAGAGCAGCGCCGCGCAGGCCAACGCGCCGAAGCGCGCGCCGGCCCGATACGGGCCCGGGAGCGCCCCGCGGGAGGTCAGATCTTTTCCTTGATCCGGGCAGACTTGCCGCTGCGGTCGCGCAGGTAGTACAGCTTGGCCCGCCGGACGTCGCCGCGGCGCTTCACTTCGATCGCGCCGACCGCGGGGCTGTAAGTCTGGAATACGCGCTCCACGCCTTCGCCGTGCGATACCTTGCGGACGGTGAACGAGGAATTCAGCCCGCGATTGCGCTTGGCGATTACGATGCCCTCGAACGCCTGCAGCCGTTCGCGCTCGCCCTCGGTCACCTTCACCTGCACGATGACCGTGTCGCCCGGCGAAAAGTCCGGCACTTGCCTGGTGATCTGTTCCTGCTCGATTGCGTCGATTAGTTTGCTCATGGTTCTTCTACCTGCCGGTCATGCCGGTTTATCACTCAATCCGAATGGGCGGTGGTGTCGCTGTCCGGCCGCCTGTCCCTCAAGAAATCCGTGAGCAGCCGCTGCTGCTCCTCGTTCAGCTTCAGCTTGCGCACCAGGTCGGGGCGTTTCAGGAAGCTCCGTCCCAGTGCCTGCTGGTAGCGCCAGCGCGCGATGCGGGCATGATCGCCCGACAGCAGCACCGCCGGCACGGGCAAGCCCGCGACCGTCTCCGGCCGCGTGTACTGCGGGTACTCCAGCAACCCGTCCGTGAACGAGTCGTGTTCCGCCGAGTCCGCATCGCCCAGCACGCCCGGCAGCAGCCGGGCTACGGCATCGATCACCGCCATCGCGGCGATCTCGCCGCCGCTCAGCACGAAATCGCCGAGCGACAGTTCCTCATCAACCTGTTCTGCGATGATCCGTTCGTCGAAGCCTTCGTAACGGCCGGACAGCAGCACCAGGCCCGGCAGCGCGGCCAGGCGCTTCGCCGCCGCCTGGTCGAACACCCGGCCCTGCGGCGACAGGCAGATCACGGGCGATCCCGGCGGCAGCGCGCTTTTCGCCGCGGCGATCGCGGCGGCCACCGGCTCGTACTTCATCACCATGCCCGGACCGCCGCCGTAGGGGCGGTCGTCCACCGTGCGGTGCGGGTCGTCGGTGAACTCCCGCGGGTTCGCGTAGCCCAGCCGGAGCAAGCCCCGCTCCACCGCGCGGCCGACCACGCCATAGCCGGCGACCGCGTTCACCATCTCCGGAAACAGGCTGACAATTCGCATCTGCATCGGCGCTAATCCCGCCTAGTCCCATTCCCAGTCGACGTCGATGACGCCGTTGTCCAGATCCACTGCCAGCACGACCTCACCCGGCACGAACGGGACCAGGATTTCGCGGTCCTGGCCCTCGGGCCTGATGCCCATCACGTCGTGGGCGCCGGTGGCGAGCAGCCGGCGCACGCGCCCCAGGATCCGGCCGTCCCGGTGCCGCACCTCGAGCCCCTCGAGATCGGCCCAGTAATACTCACCCTGTTCCGTCGGCGGGAGCCGCTCCCGCGGGACCGCCACGTCCGCCCCGACCCAGGCCGCGGCGGCGTCACGATCGTCGGTGCCCGCAAGCCTGGCCACCAGGCTCCGCCCGTGCGTTCTCACCTCGGCCACGGCGACCGGCGTCCAGGCTCCCGGCCCGCCGACCAGCCAGTGCTTGTATTCCAGCAGCGCTTCGCGGGGCTCGGTGAACGAGAAAACCCTGACCCAGCCCCGGACGCCGTACAGGCCGCTGATGCGCCCCAGCGTGACGGCCCGGGAAGCAGGCTCGGCTACCGGGCCGGTCGCGGCCGGATCGGCGTCGTCCTGGGCCACATCGGTGCGCGCCCGGCCCGCCCTGCGCGAGGGCTCAGCTCGCGGACGCGGCGGAGCGCTGCGCCTTGATCAGCGCCGCCACCCGCTCCGAGGGCTTCGCGCCGATGCGCAACCAGTGATCGACCCGCTCCAGGTCGATCCGCAGATTTTCCTCGTGGCCCTTGCCCACGGGGTTGTAAAACCCGAGACGCTCGATGTACCGGCCGTCGCGACGATTGCGGCTGTCGCTGACCACCAGGTGGTAAAACGGGTTCTTCTTCGCACCGGCGCGCGAAAGACGAATGCTGACCATTGCT
>DASSBS010000095.1:0-11155 GCA_035698445.1 Woeseiaceae bacterium | reverse complement strand
AGCCCCCCCCCGGCACCGGCGGCGCAACAAGTACGAAAGTCCGACCCGGCACCCACACACCCACACACAAGGGGAATCCATGACTGCCGACCTCTCATCCGACGAACTGCTGGCGCTTGCGGCGCGCGTGCTCGACGTCGAATCCCGCGCGCTGCTGCGCGTGAAAGAGCGGCTGGACGGCGCCTTCGTGGCGGCGTGCGAGCTCTGCCTCGCGACCACCGGCCGGGTGGTCGTGACCGGCATGGGCAAATCCGGGCACATCGGCGGCAAGATCGCGGCAACCCTGGCAAGCACCGGCACGCCGGCATTCTTCATGCACCCGGCGGAAGCCAGCCACGGCGACCTCGGCATGATCACGGAGCAGGACCTGCTGCTCGCCGTGTCGTACTCGGGCGAGACCCGGGAAGTGATCACGATCCTGCCGCTGGTCAAGCGGATGGGCGCGAGGCTCCTGACGATCACCGGCAAACCCGGGTCGACGCTCGCCAAAGCAGCGGACGTGCACCTGAACGTCGCGGTCGACGAGGAAGCCTGCCCGCTCAACCTCGCGCCGACCGCCAGCACGACCGCCACCCTGGCCATGGGCGACGCGCTGGCCGTGGCGCTGCTCGAAAGCCGCGGCTTCACCGCGGAGGACTTCGCGCGCTCCCACCCGAGCGGCAGTCTCGGCCGCCGCCTGCTGCTGCGCGTCTCCGACGTCATGCACACGGGCGAGGCGATTCCGGCCGTGCGGGAGCACGTGCGCCTCAGCGAAGGCCTGGTCGAGATGTCGCGCAAGGGACTGGGTATGACGGCCGTTATCGACGCCGACAATCACATCCTCGGTATCTTCACGGACGGCGACCTGCGGCGGGCGCTGGACGCCGGCGTCGACGTGCACAAGACGGACATGCAATCGGTGATGCACCGCGGCTCGAAGACGGTCCTGCCCGACATGCTCGCCGCCGCAGCGATGCACCTGCTGGAGGAGCACAAGATCACCGGCCTCCTCGTCGCCGACCCGGACAACCGGCTGATCGGCGCGCTGAACGTGCACGACCTGTTCCGGGCGGGCATCGTGTGACGAGCCGCCACGCGGGAGAGCTCCCCGCCGGCATGCGGCTGGCGGTCTTCGACGTCGACGGGGTTTTCACCGACGGCCGCTTCTACCTGTCGGACGAGGGCGTCGAGACGAAAGCCTTCCACACGCAGGACGGCCACGGGATCAAGGAGCTGCTGCGCGCGGGGATCGGGGTGGCGGTAATCAGCGCGCGAAACTCGGGGGCCGTACGGCTGCGCATGGCCGAGCTCGGCGTGCCGCACGTGCTGCAGGGCGTCACGGACAAGTCGCGCGCGTTCGAATCGCTGCTTGCAGAGCTGCAGCTCGCTGCCGGGCAGTGTGTCTATACCGGCGATGACATTCCCGATTTGCCGCTGCTCCGCGCCGCCGGCTTTGCCGTCGCGGTCGCCAATGCCGTCGACGAGGTGAAGGCCGCCTGTGACTACGTCACCCGCGCTCCCGGCGGTGCGGGCGCGGTGCGCGAGGTCTGCGAGCTCATCCTGCGTGGCGCGGCGCGCGCATGAGCGCGCGCGGGGTCGCCGGATTCATCGCCCTTGCGCTGTTGGCCGCCGCGAGCTGGTACCTTGCGGCCAGGCTGCGCGCACCGGAGATCGCCGACGACACGCGCAACACCTTCAGCGGCGGCTTCTACCTGCGCTCCGCACGCATCCTCGGCATGGGCGACGAGGGTCATCTCCTCTACGAGATCCTGGCGGACTACGCCGAGCAGAAAGCCAACGAGGAGATCGTGTTCCGCAACGTCCGGATCAACTACTCGCCCACGACGGAGATTCCCTGGACGCTCAGTGCGGACACGGCAACCATAGCGGCGGGAGACCTGGCTGAGGAGCAGGTGATCTTGAGCGGCCACGTGCGCGCGGTGAGCACGGAAGGCTTCTCCGGCGAGGTCACCGAAATCCGCACGCCCTACCTCGAGCTCGAGCCGAAAATTTTCCGCGCGGAAACCGACGCCCGCGTCCAGATCAGCATCGGGTCGCAGAGCCTCACGGCAACCGGCATGCTAGCATTGTTGCAGGAGGATCGCGTGCTTCTGAAGTCCAATGTCAGCGGAAGGTTCGTTCCGTGAATGGTCTGATTCCTGTGCGCCTGTTACCAACCATGGCAGCGGTGTTGGCGATGGCCGTCCTGACTCCGCACGTCGCCGAAGCACAGCAGGAGGAATCCAGGCTGCCGATAACCGTGTACGCCGACAGCTTCGAGGGCCAGAATTCGATCCTGGTCTATCACGGCCTGAAAGTGACGCAAGGCAGCATCAGCCTGCAGGCGGATGTCGGCCACACCAGCGGCCTCGATTTCGAAAACAGCGTATGGTACCTGTCCGGCAACGTCATCATCGACGTACGCAACGGCCATCTCGAAAGCGAAGCGGCCGACCTCACGTTCGAAAATCACCAATTGCAGAAGGCCGTCATCACCGGATCGCCGGCCACGTTCCGCATGCAACGTCCCGGCAGCGCCAACGCGACCTATGCCGAGGCGGGCAAGCTCGTCTACGACTTTGCGAAAGGTATCGTGGAATTCTCGGGAAATGCCACGATCACGGAGGGCGGCAACCGGATCTCGAGCGAGTACCTGGTCTACAACATCGATGAGCAGCGCATCAAGGCGCAATCGGGGGGCGAAGGAGATGCGAAGGTCAAGATCACCTACACGCCGGAAGACCCCGCCGAGGCCGCGACCGAAGACCAGGCAACGAACCAGGACGAGCCCGCGGAGGAACCAGAGCAAGACCAGGACGATCCGGGCTAACCCGGACATGCTGAATCGTCCGGGTTAAGCAGGGCAGCCAATGAGCATCCTGAGCGTCGAGGATATCTCCAAGCGCTACAAGTTCCGCGAAGTCGTCAAAGGGATTTCACTCGAAATCAGGAGCGGCGAGGTCGTCGGGCTGCTGGGCCCGAACGGCGCCGGGAAAACGACGGCGTTCTACATGATCGTCGGCCTCATACCTTGCGACCGGGGCCGGATCCTGCTGGACGGCCACGACCTCACCGATCTGCCGATGCATAAACGGGCCGCGATGGGGCTCGGTTACCTGCCGCAGGAAGCCTCCATATTCCGTAAACTGACGGTCGAAGACAACATCCTCGCGATCCTCGAGCACCGCGACGACCTCGACCGGGCCGGCCGCGAACAGGAGCTCGACCAGCTCCTGGACGAGCTGCACGTCGGCCACGTCCGCACCGGCATCGGCATCAGCCTCTCGGGCGGCGAGCGCCGGCGCGTGGAGATTGCCCGGGCCCTGGCGGCCAACCCGCGCTTCGTGCTGCTCGACGAACCGTTCGCCGGCGTGGACCCGATCTCGGTTCTCGATATCCAACGGATAATCAGGCACTTGAGCGATCGCGGGATTGGTATTCTGATTACCGACCACAATGTAAGGGAAACCCTCGGAATTTGCGGTAGAGCCTATATACTGAATGAAGGCAGCCTGATTGCCTCGGGCCCGCCCGAAGACATCCTGGTTAACCAGCACGTCCGAGAGGTGTATCTCGGACAGGAGTTCAAGCTCTGATCCAGTATTCGACCTGTGCATTGATGGTGGAGCCGTTAGCCGGCCCGGAGTGCCCGTGATCGCATGTTGAAGCCTTCCCTGCAGCTCAAGCTCGGCCAGTCGCTGACGATGACGCCGCAATTGCAGCAGGCCATCCGGCTGCTGCAGCTCCCGGTGCTGGACCTCTCCGCGCAAATCCAGGATGCCCTGGAAGAGAACATCATGCTGGAGATGGAGGACCTCCCGGACGTTCCGAAAACGAGCACGGACACCACCGCCGAAGTCGAGGCCATCAAGCCGGAGGATAGCTGGCAGACGAACCCGATGGAGCGCATCCAGGAGACGAGCTGGAACGGCGAAGGTCGCCCGATCAACGAATACGCCGACCAGAGCGGCCAGTCGCTGCGCGAGCACCTGCTCTGGCAGCTCGAGCTCGAGGACTTCACGCCGCGCGAGAGCGTGATCGGCGAGTCGCTCATCGATGCCATCAATGACGACGGCTACATCACGGCCGACCTCGCCGACGTCATCGAGGTCATCGGCGACGATTCGGCGGTCAGCGTGGAGGAAGTCGAGCGGGTGCTCGAGAAGGTGCAGCACTTCGATCCGATGGGCATCGGCGCGCGCTCGCTCTCGGAATGCCTCACCCTGCAGCTCCGGCAGCTCGACCGCTCGACGCCCGGCGTCAAGCTCGCCCTCGCGCTCGCCCGCGACCACCTCGGCGCCATCGCCAACCAGGAATACTCCGAGCTTCGCCGCTCCCTCAGGGTCTCGGAGGACGAGCTGCACGACGCGCTCGCCCTGATCCGGTCCTGCAACCCGAAGCCGGGGCAGGCGGTCAGTGCGTCGGCCGCGGAATACGTCGTGCCGGACGTGTTCGTCCGCAAGGTCGACAGTCACTGGACGGTCGAGATCAGCTCCTCGGGCATTCCGCGGCTGTCGGTCAACCAGCGTTACGCGCAGCTCCTGCGCGGCAGCAGCGATCACGCGGCGCTGCGCACGCAGCTCCAGGAAGCGCGCTGGCTCGTGCGCAGCCTCGAGATCCGCAACGAGACGCTGCTGAAGGTCGCGACCTGCATCGTGTCGCGCCAGCACGAATTCCTCGACCGCGGCGACGAAGCCATGAAGCCGCTGGTCCTGCGCGACGTGGCCGAGGAAATCGGCATGCACGAGTCCACGATTTCCCGCGTGACGACCAACAAGTACATGCACACGCCGCGCGGCGTGTTCGAATTCAAATATTTCTTTTCCAGCCACCTGACGACGGCCGCCGGGGAGGACCAGTCGTCGACCTCCGTCCGGGCCAAGATCAGGAAGCTGATCGGCAGCGAGAACCCGGCGAAGCCGTTGAGCGACAGCAAGATCGCGAAGCTGCTGGCCGACGAAGGCATCTCCGTCGCCCGCCGGACGGTGGCCAAGTACCGAGAGGCGATGAAGATCGCCTCGTCGAGCGAACGCAAGGTACGGGCGCCGCGTTGAGCAAGAAGAGCAAAAAGGGGACCATCAATTGAGGAGGTGAGGCGAAGTCGGTAACCAAGTCGGTAACTTTTTTCATCAAACCGTCAACCGGACGATCCTCGAGCGGGGGATATGTGGATTGGCCGTAGACGAGCACGAGTCGGAGAAGATTATGCAACTGAGTGTTACGGGCCATCATGTGGACATAACGGCTGCCTTGAGAAATTATGTCGAGAACAAAATCGAGAAGATCGAACGGCATGTCGATCTCGTGTCCGACGTACACTGTATACTCACCGTCGAAAAGCTGCGGCATAAGGCCGAAGCCATGGTAAACGTAAACGGCGGCCAGATTTATGCGGGCTCCACCGATGAAGACATGTATGCCGCCATCGATGCACTCGTCGACAAGCTGGACCGGCAGGTGAAGAAGTACAAGGAAAAACTCGCCGATCACCACGCCCGGCATACCGACAAGCGACGATTCGGCTGACCAGGACCGAAGCCGTGCGACCGGCGGGCGCTGCCGCCGCACGGCTCCTTATGCCAGTGACCTTCCGCGATCTCATCAAACCCGAATGCGTGGCCTGTAACGTGCAGGCGCGCAGCAAAAAGCATTGCCTGGAAATCCTGAGCGAGCTGCTCGCGGGCGCCGAGCAGGAGACCCCGAGCGAACGGGTTTTTGCGAGCCTGGTGGAGCGGGAGCGGCTGGGCAGCACCTGCCTGGCACGCGGGATCGCGTTTCCGCACTGCCGGGTCAGCGGCATCGGGGAGGAGCACGCCGCCGTCGTCAAGCTGGCGGAGCCGGTCGAGTTCGATGCCCCGGACGGCGAGATGGTCGACCTGGTGTTCGGCCTGATGGTGCCGGAGGTGGTCGACGCGGCGTGTCACGCGACCATCGAGCAGGTTGCCGGGCTGCTCTCGAATCCGGAGTTATGCGCGCGGCTCCGGGCGGCGCAGGACAGCGAAGAGCTGTACCGGCGGCTGCAGGCGGCCGAGCAGGCAGGCGGTGCGGAGCGGAGGCACGTACGGCATGGCTGAGGCCGCCAGCCGGACCCCCGAGGACATGCGGCTGATCATCATCAGCGGTCTGTCCGGATCGGGCAAGAGCGTGGCACTGCACGTGCTCGAGGACCTGGGGTTCTACTGCATCGACAACATGCCCGCGGCGCTGTTGAAATCCCTGCTCGGGGAGGTTAGCCGAATCGACGAGCGGTCCCCGGTACGCATTGCCGTCGGCGTTGACGCGCGCAATCGCCAGCAGGACCTGGAGTCGCTGCCCGCCCTGATCGACGAGCTGCGCCGGAACGGCGTGCAAACCGACCTGCTGTTCCTGCAGGCCGACGATGACATCCTCCTGAAGCGGTACAGCGAAACGCGGCGCCGGCACCCGCTGGACCGGGTGGGGATGGAGCTTCGGGCGGCGATCGAGGAAGAGCGGGAGCTCCTGGGCCAGGTCATCAATGCCGCCGATCTCGTCATCGACACCTCGCGCACGAGCGTCTACGAGCTCGCCGACGCGATCCGGCAGCGGGTCGGGCCGCGCGAGCGCAACATGCTATCGGTCCTGATCGAGTCCTTCGGCTACAAGCACGGCATACCGGCGGACGCGGATTTCGTATTCGATCTGCGCTGCCTGCCGAACCCCTACTGGCAGCAGGAACTGCGGGGGCTCACGGGGCGCGACGAGCCCGTCGGCCGCTTCCTCGATGCCGAACCGGCGTTCATGCAGATGTTTGACGACATCCTCGCTTTCCTCCTGCGCTGGATTCCGGAGTACGTCAGCTTCGATCGCAGCTATCTCACCGTCGCGATCGGCTGCACGGGCGGGCAGCACCGCTCGGTGTATATGGCCGAGAAGCTGGCGAACGCGCTGAAGCAGCACCATGAGCCGGTGCTCACCCGCCACAACGAAACCTCGCTCCACCCGACCGACCACAAATAGGCTTGCAGGAGCCCGTCCCACGGGCGACAGCAGTGTTCCCATCGGTGTCGCCCGTGAGACGGTCTCCTACAGGGCGCATCCGGTTCCGGGGTAAACTGCGCACGTTTTTTTGTGGCCGGACCGCCGATGGAACCCAGGGAACCCACGCAGACGACGCTCGAACTGCTGCGCGACAAGCTCGGCAGTGGCGGCATGCGTTCGGCGCGGCTCCTGATCGAAAGCCTCACGCCGTCGGAGCTGGCGCGCCTGCTGGAGTCGCTGCCCCCGCCGGAACGCGCGCTCATCTGGGAAATGGTCGAGCCGGAGCGGGAAGGCGACGTGCTGGTCGAGCTGGTCGAGGAAGTGCGCGACAGCCTCATCAGCGGCATGGAAACCGAGCGCCTCATCGCGGCTACCGAAGGCATGCAGCTCGACGACCTGGCCGACCTGCTCGCCCACCTGCCGGAGGCGGTGTCGCAGCAGGTGCTGCGCTCGATGGATGCGCAGGACCGCGATCGCCTGAACCAGGTGCTCTCGTATGACGAGGACACGGCGGGCGGTCTGATGAACATCGACATCGTGACGGTCCGGCCGGACGTCACGCTGGACGTCGTGCTCCGCTATCTCAGGACGCGCGGCAACATTCCCGACGGCACGGACACGATGTACGTCGTCAACCGCGACAACGAATACCTCGGTTCGCTCTACCTGTCGCGGGTGCTGGTGAACGATCCGCAGCAGACCGTATCGCAGGTCATGTCGTCCGGCGTGATGCCGATACCCGCGCACACCAGCTCTGCCGAGGTCGTGTGGGAATTCGAAAACCGGGACCTGCTGTCGGCCCCCGTGGTCGACGAGAATTACCGGCTGGTCGGCCGGATCACGGTCGATGACATCGTCGACGTCATTCGCGAGGAAGCCGAGCACTCGCTGATGAGCGCGGCGGGCCTGGACGAGGAAGACGACATGTTCGCGCCGGTGGTGAAGAGCGCCCGCCGGCGCGCCCTGTGGCTCGGGATCAACCTGGCCACCGCGTTTCTCGCGGCCTCGGTGGTCGACCTGTTCCAGACCACGCTGGACAAGATCGTGCTGCTGGCCGTGCTGATGCCGGTCGTGCCGAGCATGGGCGGCGTGGCGGGAACCCAGTCGTTGACCATCATCACGCGCGCGATCGCGCTCGGGCAGATCGACAAGGCCAACGCGCGGAGAATCCTGCGCAAGGAACTGCTGGTGGGAGTCCTCAATGGCCTCGGCTGGGCTCTGCTGGTCGCTCTTGTCACCTATTTCTGGTTCAACGAATGGCGCGTCGGCGTGGTCATTGCCGGTGCCCTGATGGCCAACCTGGTGATGGCCGCCGGCGCCGGCTTCGCCGTGCCCATGACATTGAAACGCTTCGGCATCGATCCGGCCATCGCCGGCGGCGTCGTGCTGACGACCATCACCGACGTCGTTGGCTACATGGCGTTCCTGGGCTTGGGCACGGCGTTTTTGCTGTAGGAGCCCGTCTCACGGGCGACCCGGCGTCGCCGTTCCGGTCGCCCGTGGAACGGGCTCCTACAAAGCGCTTGCGGGTTCCGGAGCGGCGGCCGGCTCGAACATGTCGTATCCGCTCAGGTCGTGGCGCACCCAGGCCGGCGCGAACAGGCGCGGCACGTCGGCGCCGCTGACGAAGTCGCGCAGCTCGTCCTTGATGCGCATGGCGTCGGCATAGCCGAGGTCGATCAGCTCCCGCGTGTATTCCTCCTCGAATAGCAGGAAGCTGAGCAGGCGGCTCTCGTTGGTGCCTTCGCCCCGGATGCCGCGCAGCAGCATGCGCACCGATAGCGGCATGGCGCGGCGATGCCGGTGGGCGATTTCCCGCAGGTCGCGGCTCGGGACCACCAGCATGGTGTCGATCGGCCGCATCCTCGCGAGGGCGCCGGTCCGCCGGTCGGACGGCACGGAATCGATGAGCTGGTTGATGCGCGTCATCCGCTCCAGGTCCGCGTACAGGCCGTCGAGGAACAGCGTGTCGAGCATGTAACCGGCGATCTGCGCGAAGTTGGGAAAATCGCGCGACTCCGCGGGATCGAGCACGGTATCCGCCATTTCGTTGCGCACGCCGATCACCAGGATGCGGTCGGCACCGAGGTGGATCGCCGGGGAGAGCGGCGTCGCCTGGCGCATGGCGCCGTCGCCGAAGTACTCGTCCCCGATCAGGACCGGCGGAAAAATCATGGGCACGGCGATGCTCGCCATGAGGTGATCGAGGTGCAGCGCCTGCCGCACGCCGACCCGCCGGGTGCGCGACCACGTCCGCACCGTCGGGTGCGCCTGGAAGAAGGTCGTCGAGCGGGCGCTGCTGTAACCGGCTGCCGTCACGGCGACGGCATGGAGGTGCCCGTCTTCGATCGCCCGCTGTATGCGCGGAAACCGTACTTTGCGGCTCAGGAGCGCCCGCAGCGGCGCGTTGTCGAGCAGGGAACGAGGCGTTCCGGCAATCCACCCGGCGGAAACCATCGAGGTCAGCCAGTGAAGGCTGCTCTTCAGCATCGTCCAGGGATCGGTGCGGTAAACCTGGCCGCAGCGGAAATTCGCCCACACGGCATCGAGCGCGTCCACGGCCAGGCAGAAGTGCCGCGCCTTGCTGGCCAGGACCACCGAGTTGATGGCGCCCGCCGAGGTGCCGCTCAGGACCGGGAACGGATTGGCCGCGCGCGGCGGCAGGAGGTCGGCGATCGCCTTGAGCACGCCCACCTGGAACGCCGCCCGGGCACCGCCGCCCGGCAGGACAAGCCCCGTTTTCAACTCTTGCGGATGTACCTTCATGCGCGTCGCCGATTATAGGCAGATCGGAATGGCACCTGCAGGAGCCCGTCTCACGGGCGACATCGATGGCATCCTTTCGCCCTAATGCAACCGCTTGATCCCGGCGTCCAGTCCGCTCAGCGTCAGCGGATACATCCGGTCGTCCATCAGCTCACGCGTCAGTTTGATCGATGGCGTGTACTCCCAGCGGTCCTCCGCCTCCGGGTTCAGCCAGATCGCTTTCGGCCAGGTGTTCAAAAGACGCGTGATCCAGACGGCGCCGGATTCGTCGTTCCAGTGCTCGACGCTGCCGCCGGGGTAGACGATCTCGTAGGGGCTCATCGTGGCATCGCCGACGAAGACCAGCTTGTAATCGGCGCCGTATTTGTGGGTGATGTGCGTCGTCGCGATCCGTTCCTGGTGGCGGCGCCGGTTGTCCTTCCAGAGGCTCTCGTAGATGAAATTATGGAAGTAAAAATACTCGAGGTGCTTGAACTCCGAGCGCGCGGCCGAAAACAGCTCCTCGCAAACGCGCACGTGATCGTCCATGGAGCCGCCGATGTCGAGGCAGAGCAGGATCTTGATCGCATTATGGCGCTCCGGGACCATGCGCAAATCGAGCATGCCGCCGTTGCGCGCGGTCTTGTCGATGGTGTCCTCGAGATCGAGCTGGTCGGCCGCGCCCTCGCGCGCGAAGCGCCGTAGCTTCCGCAGGGCGATCTTGATGTTGCGGGTCCCGAGCTCGACCGTGTCATCGAGATTGCGGTACTCGCGGCGGTCCCACACCTTGACGGCGCGCCGCTGCCGCGAGCCCGGCTGCCCGATCCGCACCCCTTCCGGGTTGTAACCCCAGGCGCCGAAAGGCGAGGTGCCGGCGGTGCCGATCCACTTGCTGCCGCCCTGGTGGCGCCCCTGCTGCTCTTCCAGCCGTTCGCGCAGGGCCTGCATCAGCTTTTCGAAGCCGCCCATGGCCTCGATGCGCGCGCGTTCCTCGGGGCTGAGCTGGAGCTCCGCCTGGCGGCGCAGCCAGTCTTCCGGGAGCGGCTCGGCGAGCGATCCAAGCGTGCTGTCGAGCCCGTCGAACCAGGCTTTGAATATCCGGTCGAACAGGTCGAAACGCGTTTCGTCCTTGACGAGGCAGGCGCGTGCCAGGAAATAGAAGTCGTCGACGCTCTGCCCCGCGCTGCCCTTCTGCAGCGCTTCGAGCAGCGTCAGGAGCTCGGTGATCGAGGCCGCGAGCCCGCCCTGGCGCAGCATGAAGAAGAATCGAATCAGCATGACGGCCCGCTAGTGGCCTGTAACAGGGGAAGCGGAAGTAGCTCGCGAAGGAATGGTGGTGGCTGGCGCCGGTCTGGAGCGAAGCCGATAGCCAGCTATCGGCTGAGTGAAGACCAAGCCAGGCGCCGCCAGGCCGAGCGAGGTACTTTCGATT
>DASSBS010000094.1:0-17657 GCA_035698445.1 Woeseiaceae bacterium | reverse complement strand
CTGACCGGCCGCTTGCTGGCGCCCGCGGAGGCCGAGGCGCTGACGGTGCCCGGCACCGATCCGGTCGCTTACGACCTGTACCTGAAGGGCCGCTATTACTGGCACCAGCGCACCGAGGACGGCCTGCGCGCCGCGCTCGATTTCTTCGACGAGGCGGTGGAACGCGCGCCCGATTACGCACCGGCGCTGGTGGGGCTCGGCGATGCTTACGCCGTGCTCGGCTTCTACGACTACCTCGCGCCGGCAGACGCGTTCCCGCGCGCGCAGGAAATGGCGCGCCGCACGCTGGAGATCGATCCCGGCAATGCGTCCGCCCAGGCGACGCTCGGCTACGCGGCGCTCTACTACGACTGGGATCTCGAGGAGGCGGAAGCGCGCTTCCGGCAATCGATTGCGCTGCGGCCCGATTACTCCAAGGCGCACCAGTGGTATGCGAACCTGCTCGTCGCGGCCGGCCGCTTCGACGAGGCCGAGCGTGAGATGCGGCGGGCGCAGCAGCTCGATCCGCTGTCGCTGATCGCGAGCGCGGCACTCGGCTGGGTCCGCTATTACGCGGGGCGCCACGACGAGGCACTGGCACAACTGCGGCTGACGCTCGCGCTCGACGAGGACTTCGAGCTCGCCTATCTCTGGAGCGGCTGGTCGCTGGAAGCGCTCGGGAAATACGACGAGGCGATCGCGATGCTGGAGGAGGCGGTGGCGCGATCGGAGGGTAGCGGGATCAGCCTTGCTTCCCTGGCGCGGGTGCATGCGTTGCGCGGGAACCGTGACGAAGCGGAGCGGCTGCTGGCGGAGCTGCTCGGGTCGGACACGTACGTGCCGTCATACGAAATCGCGAAGGCGTATCTCGCACTCGGTCAGACGGAACGCGCGGCGGAGTGGCTGCAGCGGGCTGTCGAGCAGCGTTCGCATTCGCTCGTGTTCCTGAACGTGGATCCGCAGCTCGCGGCGCTGCGGGAGACGGAGCTCTTCACCCGGGTGAAGGCGCATATGCAACCGTAAGAGTCGCCCGTGAGACGGGCTCCTACACTCACGGGCGACGACGGCGGTGATCCACTGTCTCACGGGCGACGACGACGGTGATCCTTTCCCGCCGTACTATCGAACCGTCAGCCGCAGCACCTCGCCGATGCGCGCCTCGGCAATGTCCTCCGGGTGGAACGGCAGCGGCATCCAGTCCTTCTCCGCGAACATCTCCAACTGGTCGAACGCGTACGGAGAACCCGGCTCCGACGACTGGCCGTAGACCATGATCGCTTCCGCCACCGGGCCGCGCTCGTCGAAGGTGACCGTCTGGATGTAGCTGCTGCCCCATTGCACGGGGTAGCCGTCTTCCGTCAAGGTATCCGTCGCGGTCTCGACCTTGTTCAGGAGGCCTTCGAATTCCGGCCCACCGTGCAGCCCTACCCTGCCGTCGGCGGTGCGCCGGTACTGCACGTCACCGAGCGGTGCATCCGGCGCATAGCCGGATGCCTGCACCGTCGCATAGGCCGAGTCGAGCGCCGCCAGCACCGCCGTGCGCACCGCCGGGTCGCCGGTGTTCAGGCCCGACGGCGTCGTGGCGGGATGCTCCGGGTCGAACGGCACGTCCCAGACGTTCTCGATGTTGCGCGCGGCGCGCCACCATTCGCGGAAGAGGGGTTCGCCGCGGGAGTCGAGGTTGTTGTGGCGGTCCCATCGTTGGAGGACGGTGCAGGGATCGAGTTGCATGTCGTCCGTGGGACGGGCTCCTACGGCGGGATCGCAGAGGGCCAGCAGGTCGTCGAGGACGAGGTAGGCGGCCTGGTTGCGGTTGGCGAAGAGCATCGCCTGCACTTCGTCGAGGCCGATCTTGCCGTGCTCCGCGATGGCGTCTTCAGCGGCCAGCCGCGTGCGGATGGCGTAGAGACCGGCGCGCGTGCGCAGGCTCTGCGCCACATCGATCAGGCCCACCAGCGGCGAGAACGGCGGCCAGTCGATGTCGGGGTTGCTCATCCAGAAGCTGTCGTTGCTGTTCTGCACGAAGTCGCGGCGCACGGCAACCGGCATGCGTTCCATGGGGATCAATCCGGGCACCGGCGACTCCGGGTCCTGCTGCCAGCCGCACTCGGAGCGCGAGCCGTCGAGCACTACCAGCCCCGCGGCCTGGAACAACGCCGCCGCGTGCTCGGACGGCGCGCAGCGGCGCAGTTGCTCCGCGTCGACGTCGGGCACGACGCTCACGTCGGCGTACAGCGCCTGCCCTTGCCGGTCGGCGGCGATCGTATTGACCCACGGCACGCCCAGCTCGCCGAGCGTCGCGATCATGTCATCGACACTCGACGCCCGGTTGAAACCGATCCAGATCTCCATCGCGCGGAGGTTCAGCGCGTTCGCGTCCTGCAACGCGTAGGCGTGCGTGCCGGTCCACGACAGGCCCGCATCCGGATACTCGATCACGGGGCCGAACTGCGTGCCCCAGACCGTGTGCGTCTTCTCGACGACGCCGCCGTCCGCGGTCCGTACTTCGAACGTGACCGCTTCCGGGGTCATGGCGACGCTTTCGCCGTCGACGATGTAGCTTGTAGGCTCGCCTTCCGCGAGCTGCAGCTCGTAGAGCGTGAAGCGTTTGCCGGTCGACACCGTGTGCGTCCACGCGACGTCCTTGTTGAAACCGATCTGCACCACCGGGCTGTGGCCGATGGAGGCGCCCATCACGTCGAGCTGCCCCGGGATCGTCAGGTGCATCTCCCAGAAGCGGTTCACCCCGCTCCAGGGAAAATGCGGGTTGCCGAGCAGCACGCCGCGGCCGTTCGCCGTGACTTCAGAGCCGAACGCCCAGCCGTTGGAACCGAGCACGGGATCGTCCAGCCGCAGGGGTGCGAGCGCCTGCGCCGCCTGTTCCGGATCGGGGACCGGCGCGGCGGCTTCGCCTGCCTCGGGCGGGCTCGCGGCCACCACGGCGTCCGCCAGGAGGGCGACGCCGAGCTGCACCATCGTCAGTTCCTGCAGGCGCAGGTAGTCCGCCGCGGTCATGGGGCGGACCCAGGGCGCGTCCGCGCAGGTCGCCGGCAGGCTCCCGGCGTGGTCGTCGAGATACCGGTTGTAGCCCGCGACGTAGCCGCGGGCGAGTGCCTGCGCTTCGGCGCTCGAGCCTGCTTGCGCATGCGCGAGCGCGGCGTCGTCCATGTGCGCGCGGATGAAGATGTCGATCTGCGGGTTCGGGAGAACGCGCAGCCCGAGCAGCGCGGACTCGTCGGCGCCGAAGAAACGCGAACGCTCGCCGCGGATGGTGACGAGCTGGTTCGCGGTCTGGCACACGTTGTCCGCGGCATGCGCGTACGCGACGCCGTAAGCGAGCGATTCGTAATCCGGCGCCTCGATGTGCGCGATGCCGTGCGTCGTGCGCTGGATCGTGACCTCGGGTGCCGGCTGGGTGGCGGCATCGCATCCCCCCAGCACCGCAACCGCAACACAGAGATAAATCGGGCGCTGCAGGAGCCCGCAGCGCGGGCGATCAGCGTCGATAGCTGCATCGCCGGCAAGACGGGCTCCCAACGGCCGACCGCCCGCGATGCGGGCTCCCGCAGCGCCGGCCCTCACTCGAAGTTCCAGCCGAATTCCACACCGTAGGTGCGCGGCAGGCTGGGGAGCTTCGCGACCGTGCCGAAGAAATCGCGCAGCTCGTCCTGCGGGCCGGTCTCGTCCGTCAGGTTACGGCCCCAGAGGTACACCTCCCAGGTCTCGTTGTCCGACATGAGCCCGATGCGCGCATTGACTTCCGTGCGCTCCGGTAGCTGGCCGTACGGGATCATCCCCGGGAACGCGCTGTTGTACGGGATCGCGGTGTCGTTGTTCGCGCCCGAGAAGTACTCGCTGGCGTAGTTGACGTCGGCGCGCATGAGCAGCGTCGAGCCGAGCGACGGCAGGCCGTGATAGAAGATGCCGCCGAACGAGGCCGTGGTGTCCGGCGCGTTCGGCAGATCGTTGCCCGAAGCATCCGCGCCGGCCGTGCCGCCGCCGGGGAAGCTCTCGAACGTGGCATCGAGCAGGCCGAGCGACGCGCGCAGCGTGAAGTCCTCGGTCACGCGCCAGTTCGCTTCCGCCTCGACGCCGCTCGTCTCCACCTTGGCGGCGTTGTTGATGCGGATCGACGTGCGGCCGCCGCCGAGATCGACGAACTGGTTCACCTGGTAATCGTCGTAGTTGGCGATGAACGCGGCGAGGTTCAGGTGCAGCCGGCTGTCGAGGAAGGCACCTTTCATGCCGATCTCGTAGCTGTCCACCGTCTCCTTGTCGAACTCGAGACCCTGGTTCGCGGCGAGCTCCACCGCATTGATGTAATCGAGGTTGAAGCCGCCGCTCTTGTAACCGGCCGCGTAACGCGCATAGACGTTCGTGTCGTCGGTCAACGCGTACGTCAGGCTCACCGCCGGCGCGAAGAAGTTGTCGGTCCGGTCATTGATGAGCGGCGACGGGTTCAGCGGATCCGGCCCGGTCGAACCGATGAAGAAGATGCCGGAGTTGCGCCCGTCGAGCAGCCAGTTGACGTCCTTGTCTTCGGTCGAGTAGCGCGCGCCGAAGCCGAGCTTCATCCGCTCGGTCAGGTCGTAGGTACCGTTGAAGTAAGCGGCATAGCTGCGCGTGTTGACCTCGCCGCGGTTGAATACCTTGGACCCCGGCGGCCCGAATTCGAGTAGCTGCGCCACGAGATCGTTCGGCAGCGCGGGGGGCGGCGGCAGCGGGCCATTGGGCGGCGATACCTGCCCGGACGCGTACAGCGGCCCGACGAACGCGTCGATGAACTGCTGGCCCAGCACCACGTCGCGGTTCGTCTTCGCATCCTGGCGGTAGTAATAGAGCCCCGCGACGTAGGTGAACGCGCCCTCGTCCGGCGAGATGAACTGGAATTCCTGCGACAGCACGTCGTAGTCGTCAGCGTACTCGATGGAGACGATGTCCACCGGCGAGTAGTCCGTGGCGTTGCTGTACACCGCATCGGTCGTGCGGTAACCCGTGATGCTCTTCAGCACGTGCCCGCTGTCGAGATCGTAGGTGAAGTCCAGGGCGCCGCCGTAGATATCGCGCTTGTCGAACGGGTCGAAACTGAAGGCGACGACCCCGAACTCCGGCGCTACCTGCACCGGCTGCAGCGCCAGCATGTCCGTGATCGGGTCGCCGACGAGAATGAGGCTGTCGCTGTTCAGACCATCGAACGAGGCGTTGATCTCGAGCTTCTCGCTCGCCCCGATCCGGAGCTGCGCGCGGTAGGCCAGCACGTCGCGCGCGTTCAGGTCGTTCCCGGTGACGATGTTCCGCACGTAGCCGTCGCGGTCGGTCTTGGAAACGGCAAACGAGCCGCTGACCGCCTCGCTGAACGGCACGTTCACCAGCGCTTTCAGCTCGCGGTAATCGAGGTTGCCGAGGTCAGCGCCGATGCGCGCCGAGAACTCGTCACCCGGCTTCTTCGTCACGAGGTTGATAGCGCCCGCCACCGTGTTCTTGCCGAACAAGGTGCCCTGCGGCCCGCGCAGCACCTCGATGCGCTCGAGGTTCAGGAGCTCCTGGTTGATCGCCGGTGACTGGCCGACGTACACGCCGTCGACGTACACGCCGACGCGGGAATCGAAGCCGATGTTGCGGCTTTGCGCGCCGACGCCGCGGATCGTGACGGTCGAACGGAAGTCGTTGCCTTCGGAAATTCCGAGATTCGGGATGTAATCCGCGATGTCCTTCAACTCGCGCACGCCGGTCTGGTCGATCGCGTCGTCGCTGAACACGGAGATGGACACCGGCACGTCGACCAGCCGCTCGGTACGCTTCTGCGCGGTGACGACGATCTCCTCGATCGTGGCGTCCTGCGCCGACGCCTGGAGGGGTGCTACGAGCGCGGCCAGCGCCGCGGCGGCTCCCGCCGCCCGGATGGCGCGGCGGCTGCCGGCTCCTCCCTTCCGCCCGCGACTGTCCCCGGTGTACGCACATCCGTCTGTCATTGCCCCCGCTCCCAAAGCACGGCTAGAATGGCAAAATGGTATGACCAGTTACGGGGGGAGTCAATCGCCGAGGGTGAGAAACGGCGCGGCCGCGTAAATGCCTGACAAAACTCTCGAAATCGAGCCCATCGTGAAACGCGAAGCGCTGCCGGAACAGATCGTCCGGCAGCTCGCCGGGCTCGTGCGGCGCGGCGAATTGCAGCCGGGCGACCGGCTGCCGGCGGAGCGCGCGCTGGCCGAGCAACTGGGGGTCGGCCGGCCGACGCTCCGCGAAGCGCTGCGCGCCTTGCAGCTCCTCGGAGTGCTCGATATCCGGCACGGCGGCGGCGTGTTCGTATCCGAGCTGCAGCCGGACACGCTGCTTGGGCCGTTGCACTCCTTCCTGAGCCTGGAAAGGCACGACGTCGGCACGGTGCTGGAGGCACGGCGCATTATCGAGGGCGCGGTGCTCGCGTTCGTCGCCCGCGTGATCGACGAGCGCTCCCTCGCGAAGCTCGAAAAGAACCTCCAGGACTTCCATGCGCTGGTCGACTCCGGCGAAGACGAGCAGATCGCCGGCGCCCGCATCAACAAGCTCGCCGAAGAGTTTCGCGTGATCGTCGAGGATTCGGTGGGCAACCCGATCCTCAATCGCGCCGTGACGAGTCTCGACATCCTGAGCACCGCCACGCGTTACCGCATCACCGAGCGGGGATCGCTGCAACAGTTACTGGTCAATCACCGCCGCATCGTCGCGGCGCTGGCCGCCCACGATCCGGACGTCGCGCGCCGGGCGCTCGAAGCGCATATCGACTATCTCTGCGAAATCTGCGACGTGAAGCTGCGTGACGGCCGGCATGGGTAAGGTAACCCGCCGGAGCGTGCTCGCGGGCGTTGTCGCGGCGGCCGTCGGCACACTCGTGTGGTCGCGCACGCGCAAGCCGCCGCTCGGCATGGACATTCCCGAATCGTTTCTCGAGCGCGGGGCCGCGCTGCTGCGCGAGTCGCCCGCGGTCGACGTGCACGGGCATCCGGGACGCTCCTTCCTCGCCGGCGCCGACCCGGACAGCCCGATCGTGCGGCTGATGCCGGACGGTTTCGAAGACGAGCGCATCACCGGCATGATCGAGGCCGGCGTCACGGCAAGCGTGTTTGCGATCGTGGCCGATCTTGCCATCCTCGGGATCACCGACGGCGGGCTGCAGGTCGTGCGGGAGTTCGAACCGGGCGAGGCATATGCCGATTACCGGCGGCAGCTCGCGCGGCTCGAGACCGTGATCGGCCGCGGGCGGATCGCACCGGCACTCACGCCGGACGACATCCGCAGTGCGCACTCCGAAGGCCGGCCGGTGGCGATCCTCGCGAGCGAAGGCGCGGATTTTGCGGAGGGTGACACCGGACGTATCGCGGAGGCACACGCGGCGGGCCTGCGCTGCGTCACGCTCGTGCACTACAACACCAACCGGCTCGGCGACACGCAGACGTCCGCGCCGGTGCACGGCGGCCTGACGGCGTTCGGGCAGCAGGTCGTGCGGGAGATGAACCGGCTCGGGATGATCGTCGACGTCGCGCATGCGAGCTTTGCGACGGCGCGCGGCGCGATCGCGGAATCGCGCGCGCCGGTCCTGCTGTCGCACACCGATCTCGACACCGGGCCGGTGAAGTCGCCGCGATTCGTGTCGCTGGCGCATGCGCGCGCGGTGACGGAGGCAGGCGGCGTGATCGGCGCGTGGCCCGCCGGCATCGGCAGCAAGTCGCTCGCGGATTTCGTGGAGCAGGTGATGGCGCTGGTGAACGCGGTCGGCGCCGAGCACGTGGCGATCGGCTCCGACATGGACGGCAATTACAAGCCGGTGCTGACGGAGTACGCCGACTTTCCGTTGCTGGCGGCGGCGCTGCTGTACCGGGGGCTGAGCGAGCGGGATGCGGCGCGGGTGCTGGGCACCAATTTTTTGCGGTTGTTCGACGAGGTCGCGGGGGCCGCGTCGGCCGTGTGACGGGCGGCTGAGCATGGGTCGGGTCGCGCGTGGGACGGGCGACCCCACCTGCGAACCTGCACGGCAACAACAACTATGGCTGCCGTTCCCGCGTCATTCGCCCCTCGTGCCAGCGGTCCGCGGTCAGTGCCTCCAGCGCGGAGAAATAATCCCGGTTCGGCGCCGAGGTGAGATCCTCGGGGTCTTCGATGCGGCGAATACGCGGCGCGAGCACCGAGCCGATCGCGCGGATCGCTTCCTGCCGGCTGAGGCCGTTGTCGCGCAGCCGCACGAACGCGGCCTTCACCGGCGTCACGCGCTCGGCAAGTTGCGTCTCGATGATCTCGTGCACTTTCGCATGCACCTCGAGCGAGCCACCGTAGCCGCCTGCGCGCTCATAATAATGCTCGATGAGCCGCGTGCGCTCCTCTTCCCCGAGCGCGAGCCACGCGCGCGGATCGGGGGCTTTTTCCGGATCGTATTCCATCCGGCCTTAGCGGTTCACCAGCTTATTGAAGTTGCTGCGCTCGCCGCTCTCCGTGCGTTCCTGGTAGATGAAATCGAGACCGCTCTCGTCGAACTTGCGGAAGAACTCGTTCCAGGAGATCTCCTCGAGGTCGCCCTCGCCGCTGTAGTCCGGGAAATCCAGCCGCAGAACCCCGGTATCGCTGTCGTCACCGGTGTCCTTGACGCGGCTCGGCCGCGCGTTCCGCTCCTCGGCCCATTTGCGGATCGTGTCGTGATTGTCGGTGCGTTTGGTGCTGTGTCTTTCAGGCATGGTCCCACTCCGTCGATGTCCCGTCCATGAGCTGCAAATTCCATGCCACGGCGTGCTCATGCCGCTTGCGCAGCGAGGTATCGGGGCCGCTGAATCTCTTACAAAAGCATGGCACAAATTGCCGCATCACGTGGCCGGTGTCGATTCGCCCGCCTCCGGATCGACCTACTCACAGCGGGTACGCCGGCCCGCTTGCTCCTTCGCCGGCGGCGGAGTCATGATTTGCACGATCACCAAGGAGTCCCCGATGAAATACCTCTGTCTCGCCTGGGAAGAAGAAGCCGTGCTCGACGCGCTGTCGCGGGAGGAATGGGGCGTGGTGCGGCGCGAAACGCTCGACTTCGTCGCCGAGCTCCGCGAGAGCGGCCAGCTTCTGGCCGCTGAACCGTTGCAGCGCGCGCGGAACGGCGTCGCGCTCCGCCGCCGCGGCGGCTCGCTATCCGTCATGGACGGGCCGTTCACCGAAACCAAGGAACAACTCGGCGGCATTTTCCTCATCGAGGCCGCCGACCTGAACGAAGCCATCCAGATCGCGTCGCGCTGGCCACCCCTGGGCCTCAGCACCGTCGAAGTCCGCCCGGTCGACGCCACCCTCCGCACCGACCGTCGCTACGAAGAGGTCGGACCGCCGTAAGCTACGGGACAACGACCTGCGTTGGTCCGACCCGCGCCTTGACGGCGTTCGCGGCCGTGCTACTGTCGGAGCAGGGAGCATCGGAGAACCTGCGGTGAGCAAGCAAAAAACGATCGCGATCGTCGGCGCGGCGGGCGCACAAGGCGGCGGACTGGCGCGCGCCATTCTCGAGGACCGGGAACGCCGTTTCCGGGCGCGCGCACTCACGCGCGATCCGCAAGGCGATAAAGCCCGGGCCCTGCGGCAGCTCGGCGCGGAGATCGTCGCAGCCGATCTCGACGACGGCGCATCGCTGGAGCGCGCGTTCGAGGGCAGCTACGGCGCGTACTGCGTCACGAATTTCTGGGAGCACCTCTCGCCCGAGCACGAGCTGGCGCAGGCCGCGAACATGGCTGAAGCGGCAAAGCGAACCGGGCTCGAGCACGTCATCTGGTCCACGCTCGAGGACACGCGTGACTGGGTCCCGCTGGACGACGACCGCATGCCGACGTTGATGGGCCGGTACAAGGTGCCGCATTTCGACGCCAAGGGCGAAGCGAACGAGACCTTCACGGCGCGCGGCGTGCCGACCACCTTCCTGCTGGCGTCGTTCTACTGGGAAAACTTCATCAATCTCGGCGCCGGACCGGCGCGCGGCGCTGACCGCAAGCTCGCCCTGGCGCTGCCGCTGGGCGACGCGAAGCTGCCCGGCATCGCCGCCGCCGACATCGGGAAGTGCGCGTTCGGCATCTTCGCGCAAGGCGGCGAGTACGTCGGCCGCACCGTCGGCATCGCCGGCGAACACCTCACCGGCGCCGCGATGGCCGCCGCATTCGGCCGCGTCCTGGGAGAGGACGTGCGCTACGACGCCGTGCCGCCGGAGGTGTACCGCGGCCTCGGATTTCCCGGCGCCGAAGACCTCGGCAACATGTACCAGTTCATGCACGACTTCAACGAGTACTTCTGCGGCGCGCGCGACACGGAGCTTTCGCGGCGGCTCAACCCGGCCCTGCAGGATTTCGACACCTGGCTCGCAGGAAACAAGGCGCGCATCCCCGTAACCGCGCGTCCCGCTTAATCCGAAAAAGTTCCCCTTATTCGCCGTAGCTATGTTACGGCGGGGCGTGCCATAATCGATTCCGGGACCGTCACGAGCATTGGCTGCCGCACGACCGCCTGGTCGCCCTTCAAAGCAGCAGCCGCCCGGCACTCGTCTGCGTCTGCACGGTCGCCCTAAAGCCTCTTTGTTTTTCGCCTGGAAGGGAGATCCCATGGTATGCGAATTGCTCAGATTGCCCCGCTGATAGAGTCCGTGCCGCCGCGGCTATACGGCGGTACCGAACGGGTCGTGTCCTATCTCACGGAAGAACTGGTGCGGCAAGGTGACGACGTCACGCTGTTTGCGACCGGCGATTCCATTACACGCGCCCGGCTCGTGCCCTGCGTCACCTCCGCGCTGCGGCTCGAGCCCCGCTGCGAGTCGCCGCTGCCGCACTACATGCGGATGTTCGAAGAGGTCCGACGCCGCCGGCGCGAATTCGATCTCGTGCACTTTCACATCGATTACCTGCACTTCCCGCTGATGCGCGAGATGGGGCTGCCGCACGTGACCACGCTGCACGGCCGGCAGGACCTGTGGGACCTCGAGCCGCTCTTCGCCGAATACACGGACATGCCGCTGGTGTCGATCTCCGACAGCCAGCGCTCGCCCGTGGAACGCGCCAACTGGGTCGCCACCGTGTATCACGGGTTGCCCCGCGACCTGCTGCCTTTCTCGCCGCGCGGCGGCGACTACCTCGCGTTCGTCGGCCGTATTGCCGCGGAGAAACGCGTCGACCGCGCGATCGAGATCGCGACCCGCGCGGATCGCGAGCTCGTCATCGCCGCCAAGATCGACAAGGCCGATCGCGAATATTTCGAAGCCGACATCAAGCCACTGCTGAATAATCCGAACGTGCGCTACATCGGCGAGGTGAACGATCGCGAAAAAGCGGAACTGCTGGGCGGCGCGCTCGCCCTCCTGTTCCCGATCGACTGGCCCGAGCCTTTCGGCCTCACCATGATCGAGTCCATGGCCTGCGGGACACCGGTCGTGGGCTGGCGTTGCGGCTCGGTTCCCGAGATCATCGCCGACGGCGTCAGCGGCCGCATCGTCGAGAGTATCTACGAGGCCGTCGAAGCGATCGACGAACTGGCCGGTTTCGACCGCCGGCTGGTGCGCGACTGCTTCGAGCACCGCTTCAGCGTGGAACGGATGGCGTCCGATTACCGGTCTGTATACGACCGCCTGGTCGAGCGCCACGTCACTTCGGTCAACACGGCGGCATGACGACCAAAAGCAGCCACGCGGTCGTGCGGCGCTCGGATGACGAGCCCCGTGAAAAGCGCATCGAGGATACGGGAACGCACTACATTCCCGCGCAGGCGGAGCCCTGGCAGTACTCGCTCAAGCACGGCCAGAGCTTCGCGCTGTTCGACGAGCACGGCGATATCATCTCGGGCCGGCACCGCGCCGACGGGCTTTATCATCGGGACACGCGCGTGCTGTCGGATTGGCAGCTCCAGTTCAACGGCCACCAGCCGCTGTTCCTCAGCTCGACGCTGCGGGACGACAACGCGGCGCTGATCGTCGATCTCACCAACCCCGACATTTACGCCGGCGACCGCCTCTTGCAGCCGCGGGACACGGTGCATATCGTGCGCACCATTTTCCTGTGGGATGACGGCTGCCACCAGCGAGTTGCCATGAGCAACTACGGCCAGGCTCCGCAGCGCAACACGTTGCGCCTGGATTTCGGCGCGGATTTCGTCGATCTGTTTGCCGTGCGCGGCCACCGGGCCATGAAACACGGGGAGATCATCGCGCGTGTGGTCGGCCGCCGGAGCGTGGAATACCACTACACCGCGACCGACGGCCTCGAGCAGACGACGGTCATCGCGCTCGACCCCGTTCCGGACCGGCTCGATGAACGCGCCGCCGAATGGGACGTGGAGCTCGCGCCCGGCGATCGCAGCATGATCTTCGCGCGCGTCGACCCGACCGCAAATGGCGAGTCGTCCGGCCGTTCCTTCCTGGCATCGATGCGCATGGCGCGGACGTCACTGTCTCGCCGGTCCGGCCGCGCGGCATCGGTCGAAAGCTCGAACGAGATTTTCAACGAGATCATCAGGCGATCGATCGCCGATCTTTACATGCTGATCACGCAGACCCAGGACGGCCCGTATCCGTTCGCGGGCGTACCGTGGTTCAGCACCCCGTTCGGGCGCGACGGGATCATCACCGCGCTCGAAATGCTATGGGTGGATCCGCACGTGGCGAAGGGTGTGCTGCAATTCCTGGCGCGCACCCAGGCCACCCACGAAGACAAGCAGGCGGATGCGGAGCCGGGCAAGATCCTGCACGAGATGCGGCACGGCGAGCTCGCACGCATCGGCGAGGTGCCGTTCCTGCGCTATTACGGCACGGTGGACGCGACACCGCTGTTCGTGCTGCTGGCCGGCCGCTACTTCGAGCGCACCGGCGATAAAGAGACGCTACAGAGCCTGTGGCCGAACATTGTCGCTGCCATTGGCTGGATCGACGGGCCGGGCGACCTCGATGGCGACGGCTTCGTGGAATACCAGTCGCAGCGCGAGGACGGGCTGGTCAACCAGGGCTGGAAGGACTCCGCGGATTCCGTGTTCCACGCCGATGGGCGGCTCGCCGAAGGCCCGATTGCGCTCGTCGAGGTGCAGGCGTACGTGTACGCGGCCAAGCGGTCCATCGCGAACGTCGCGCGGGCGCTCGGCAAGCACGCGGACGCGGCGCGGCTGCTTGCCGAATCGGAAGCGCTGAAGGTACGCTTCGAGGCGGAGTTCTGGTCCGACAAGCTCGGCACTTACGTCATCGCACTCGACGGCGCGAAAGAGCCATGCGCGATCAGGAGCTCGAATGCCGGTCACGTGCTGTTGTCGGGCATTGCTTCCGACGAACGCGCCGGCCGGGTCGCGGCCGACCTGCTGAGCCAGGATTTCTTCTGCGGCTGGGGAGTGCGCACGATCGCCGCCGGCGAGCCGCGCTTCAACCCGATGTCCTACCACAACGGTTCCGTCTGGCCCCACGACAATGCGCTGATCGCGCTGGGGCTTTCCAATTACCGGTACACGGGTTCGGTGCAGGGCATCTTCACCGGACTGTTTCGCGCGGCGAGCTTCATGACTCTGCGGCGCCTGCCGGAACTGTTCTGCGGCTTCCGGCGCCGGCCCGGACGCGGGCCGACGTTCTATCCCGTGGCCTGTTCACCGCAGGCCTGGGCCGCCGCCGCGCCGTTGGCGCTGCTGCAGGCGAGCCTCGGCCTGCACTTCGACACCCCGAACCGCGCTATCGTCATGCACCACCCGCGCCTGCCGGACTTCGTCGACGAGGTGTGGCTGCGCAAGCTGCGCCTCGACCCGGAAACCTCGATCGACCTCCTGCTGCGGCGGCGCGGCGACGACGTGGCCGTAAACGTGCTGCGCCGCGAAGGCGACGTCGTCGTCGACATCCGCGTCTGAATCGTTGGAGCCCGCCATTGCGGGCGACCGGCAACGCGCTGACCGCAGGCAAGGTGGCACTGCCCCTCCATGATCGGTACCAAAGTGCCTGCGGCATGCGCGCTGCCGGTTGCCCGCAAGGGGCGGGCTTCAACCGCGCTTGTTTTGACTGCCCCGGTTCGCCGCCCTATGCTGCTTTTTTCACTTCCGGCGAGAACACCGCATGGCGTGGCCCTGGCTGGCAATCGTGGCGCGAACCATACCCTGGACGGAACTGGCGCGGCGGGCGCCGCAGATCATTGCCGCGTCCTCGGACCTGCTCAACAAGCGGCAGGCCGCGGCCGGGAGGGAATTCAGGACAACCCCGGACGAGGCGGACGAGCGGGAGATGGCGGAGCGCATCCGCGCGCTCGAGCGGCGCGACGCGGAAAACGCCCGGCTCATCGAGCAATTGGCGGAACAGACCCGCGACCTGAGCGAGGGCCTGCAGGTCGTCGCGGCGCGCCTGCGGCTGCTGACCTGGATCGTCGCCGCGCTGATCCTCTTCGTCATCGTGAGCGTGCTGTTCCGCTTCTGAACGCTAGCGCGCCGTTCATCCGGCTTGTGTAGGAGCCCGTCCCACGGGCGACCCGGGCGTCGGCGCCGCTGTCGCCCGTGAGACGGGCTCCTGCAAGGGGGTTATTTGGCGCGGAGGAAGCTCGTGCCGTAGTCCATCGGCTCGAGGCCGAAGAAATCGGCCAGCGTCTGCCCGATGTCGGCGAAGGTCTCGCGCTCGCCGAGCGGACCCGCTCGCAGTCCCGCGCCGCGCGCGAGCACCGGGATGTGCTCGCGCGTATGGTCCGAGCCGGGCCACGACGGGTCGCAGCCGTGATCGGCGCAGAGCACCAGGAGATCGCCGTCCTGCAGCGATGACGTGAGCTCCGGCAGCCGCCGGTCGAATTCCTCGAGCGCGTTCGCATACCCTTCGATGTCGCGGCGATGCCCGTACAGCATGTCGAAGTCGACGAAGTTGGTGAACACGATCGAGCGATCGGGTGCGTCCTGCCACGCCTCGAGCGTCGCATCGAACAAAGCCGCGTTGCCGGTCGCCTTCACCTTCCGGCTGATACCCCGGTGCGCGTAGATGTCGGAAATCTTGCCGATACCGATGACCTCGCCGCCGGCGCCCACGAGCTTGTCGAGCACCGTGTCCGCAGGCGGCGGCACGGTAAGGTCCCGCCGGTTGCCCGTGCGCTTGAAGTTGCTGCGATCGGTGCCGACGAACGGCCGCGCGATCACGCGCCCCACGTTGTACTCGTCGACCAGCTCGCGCGCGATGTCGCAGACGTCGTACAGGCGCTGCAGGCCGAAGGTCTCTTCGTGGCAGGCGACCTGGAACACGCTGTCGGCGGAGGTGTAGACGATCGGCTTGCCACTCTGCATGTGCTCTTCACCGAGCTCCGCGACGATCGTGGTGCCGGAGGCGTGGCAGTTGCCCAGCACGCCCGGCAGCCCGGCCCTGTCGATGAGCTCGCCGAGCAGCTCGTCGGGGAAGGTGCCGGTCTCGCCGGTGAAGTAACCCCACTCGAACAGCACCGGGACGCCCGCCATTTCCCAGTGCCCGCTCGGAGTGTCCTTGCCGCTGGAGAGCTCGCGGGCGTAGCCCCAGGCGCCGCTCACTTCGGCCGGCACGTCGATACCGGCGGGAAATTCACCGGCGCTCGACTCGGCCGCGTGCAGCAGGCCGAGCCGCGCGAGGTTCGGGACCTGCAACGGGCGGCCTGCTGCGTGCCGGTGCTTCGCAATGTTGCCGAACGTGTTAGCGCCGGCGTCGCCGAAGCGCTCGGCGTCGGCGCTGGCGCCGATGCCGAAGGAATCCAGCATCAGGATTACGGCTCGGGTCATCTTGGTTCCTCGCACGCCGCGCTCACTGCAGGGACACGAAAATCCCGGCCAGGCTCGCGTTCATCAGGTTGACCAGTGTACCCCCGATCACCGCCTTCAGACCAAGCCGCGCGATGTCGCGGCGCCGGGCGGGCACGATGCTGCCGAGGCCGCCGAGCAGGATGGCAATGGACGCCAGGTTGGCGAAGCCGCAGAGCGCGAACGTAACGATTGCCTGCGTGCGCGGGCTAAGTGCCTCCTTTATCTGGACGAAGTGCGCGTAGGCATAGAACTCGTTGACCACGAACTTCTCGCCGATCAGGGTACCTGCCTGCACCGCCTCGTCCCACGGCACGCCGATCAGGAAGGCGATGGGCGCGAACAGCTTCCCGAGTATGAGCTGCAGCGTCAGGTCCTCGATGCCGATCCAGCTCCAGCCGCCCACCCAGCCGAGCAGGCCGTTGAGCAGCGCGATCATCGCCACGAACGCGAGCAGCATGGCGCCGACGTTCAGGGCCAGCGTCAGGCCGGTTGCCGCGCCGTTCCCGATGGCCTCGAATATGTTTACCGCGCGCTCCTCGTCCCCGGCATCCGGATCGAAATGCACCTGCTGCAGGTTGCGGGCTTCCGGCACCAGGATCTTCGCCATCAGGAGCCCGCCCGGCGCGGCCATGAAGCTTGCGGCAATGAGGTACTCGAGCGAGACGCCCATCTGCGCGTAAGCGGCCATCACCGTCCCGGCGATGGTCGCGCAGCCGCCGACCATGATCGCGAAGAGCTCGGATTCGCTCGTGCGCGCGAGGTAGGGCTTGACGACGAGCGGCGCCTCCGTGTGCCCGACGAAGATGTTCGAGACGGCGGACATGGACTCGATCTGCGTGGTGCCGAGCAGCCGCCGCAACCCGCCGCCGAGCCACGCCACGACCTTTTGCATCACGCCGAGGTAATAGAAGACCGACATCAGCGCCGAGAAGAACACGATGATCGGCAGCACCTGGAACGCGATCGTGAAGCCGAGGCTGTCGGTGGTCCGCTCCCCGAACACGAATTCGATGCCGGCATTGGCGTACTCGATGACGTGCCGCACGCCGCGCACCGCCGCATCCAGCACGTCCCGCCCCCACGGCAGGTACATCACCAGCACCGCCACGGCAAGCTGCAGGGCAAAGGCCACCGCAACCGTCCGCCCGTTGATCGCTCGCCGGTCCGACGACAGGAGCCACGCCAGCAGGAAGAGGACGGCAATGCCGACGATAGTGATCAGGATTCGCATGAGGCCCCGGTGTTCCGGTTCTTGGTATCGCGGGCATTATTCATGAACGACGCCGATGCCGAAAGCGGCTTTCACTGGCGGCTGAGCGAACAGGGCTTCGGGACCGGTACGAGGCTCATCGGAGGCTCGCGGGCGACCGGTACGAGGCTCAACGAAGGCAAGGGGCACCGGTGTTCGGGACGCCGTGGCTGGGCGGAGCCGCCGGCAGGTACCGTGGCAGCTCGCTGTTCTGCGATTGCCTCCAAATTCAGCGGGCACTACGCGCACCGGCGGAGCCGTGATCGGGGGGAGGGGTCTTCGGCGGCGTGCGAGGCAGGGATGCCGAGCCCGCAGGCCCACAGGGACGTGCTTGTGGCCGGCGCCGAAGGCCCCTCCCCCCGGTCGCGGCTCCGCGAGCCACGGCGCTCTGAACACCGGTGCCACAAAGGCTCCGACAAGCGGCGCCCGCAATGGCGGGCTCCAACGTCGGCCCGGTCAGCCGCCGGCGGGTTGGTGGTCGGCGACGTGGGTGACGGTGTCGGTGCCGCCGAAGAACTCGATGCGCGTCAGGAACGTGTAATCACCCTCCAGTGACATGAGCGACATCAGGATGATGATTGCCACCGGTGGCACGAGGATGGCGAGCTTCAGCGCCAGCCGCTCCCACTTCATGTGCATGAAGATCGCGACGATGAACCCGGCCTTGATGAGCATGAAAATGACGATCAACCAC
>DASSBS010000093.1:0-38430 GCA_035698445.1 Woeseiaceae bacterium | reverse complement strand
GAGCATTGGTCACCTTCGCGGCCCTCATATGCTTGGCAGCATGTTCGCGGGTACCTCAAGTGGACGAATCAGCAGCCAAAGCGATACTAAGTGACGCCGCTAAAGTGCTTACTACGTCGCCTATTGGATCCCTCAGCGAGTCCAAGTGGCCCGATTCCTTCTCAAGGCTTTCGCCGTCACGTGTTTTGGTGGCAGAAGAGGGCATCTACATCGCCACGTCGGTTTTCTTTGTGGACCAAGCCGGCATATTCGTACCTCGCAATCCCGAAACCTTTTCAGCCGAGCCTGGAGGAGATCCAGCGTACTATCCCATTTTCCCAGGCCTGTACGAGTTTAGAATCAAGGGATGACTGGAGACTGCAGAGCGAGATTCGCGCCGTCTAACAAGGCGCTACAGACGGACACGGCAAGCTGTTACGCCCCTTGCATGCGCAGGGGGCGCGCCACCTTGCCGTGCCACTGAGCTTGGTCGTTAGGCGCCATGCCTCCCGACGAGGCGGGTTTGGCCACTGGCAAAGCCACGATACGGCTGGTCTTCGAGGGCACCGAAGTGTGAGCCGGATACTGATCTGCTCACTGCCTTCGCGAAGGCTGTCACAAATATCTCCATAAGATGGTCGAGGCGTAGCGCATATGGCCTAGCATTGCTCGTTCTGCAATCAGTTGGGGATGGGGATGAAGTTTATTCATTTGTGTGCTGTGGCCGTAGTTGTACTAGTGTCTGGGTGCGCGTCGAGTCCCGACAAGATCGACGCGGCGTATGTGTCTCCGTTGAAATACCGGGACTACGACTGCGATCAGATCGCCCTGGAGATGGACTACGTCGGTCAAAGGACCAACAAACTGTACGCGCGCCTGAAGAGCGAAAGAACAGCGGACAACGTTCAGATGGGAGTGGGTTTGCTGGTGTTTTGGCCCGCACTCTTCTTTCTTGAAGGAGGCGATGGGCCGGAAGCCGCCGAGTACGCACAGCTCAAGGGGGAGTATGAAGCTCTTCGGGAGAACGCCGTTCAAAGGAAGTGTGCGATCACGAGCAAGTCTCCAGAAGAGCTTATGAAAGAAGCTCGCGAGGCAGAGAAATCCGAGCAGAAATAGTCAGGGCGATCTGGGAACGGGCTGCTGCCGATGACCTGGTGCTTGTGACGAAAGACGACGACTTTCACCGTCTGAGCGCGCTTCCTGGCCCGCCGCCAAAGGTCACCTGGATTCGAAACCAGGGAATTCTCGCTCAGGGGCCCGCACGCGTATTACGTCACGATCAGCGCGCTCATGGCGCCCTGGTTACCGCGGGCTCGATGAGCACGGGATCATCTATCGCGACGCGGCCCGGTTCTACCGTGGTGCCGTAAACGCCGAGACAACCCTGGCGATTGCCGGCAACCGCGCGCAGGATCGCGGGGTTGCGCTCCGCCGTCACGGGATCGATCGTGATCACGACGCAGCGACCGTCGCGTTTGTCGACGCGCATGCGCATGCCGCCGATGCGTAGCACACAGCCCACCCAGCCGTCCTCCGCAAACGGTTCGCCTGGGTCTGCCTCCACCAGGATATTCGGTCGAAAGCGACGGACGTCGAGCGGGGTGCCAACCATCCGCTCGAGCCGGGCGATCGTCCCGGTCGTGATGACGGACAGTGGGAAGGTATCGAAGATGCCGCGGCCTTGTCTGATTACCCGCACGTCCTTTGGATAGAGCTCCGCCGCAAGCGCCGGGTCCGCGACGTCGAACACGGCGCCCGACGGAGTCCGTACGACAGTCGGCGACTTGTCGGGTCGCTCCGGTTCGACAAACGATGGACGGTAGTGGTTTAAATCATTGCGCTCTCGAAGCGTGAGCCAGGGAAATCCGCTCTGCGCCATGCCATTTCGGATGAACGCCCAGCGGCGATCCCCAGCCACGCCATGCCAGCCCACGTCGGCATCAGGCAGCGCCTCGGCCGCCATCGACTTGACCGGGTAACGCCACAATCCCACGACACGGCCGACCGGCGTGTCATTCCGAGGGTCATACATAAGGCAGCCCCTTTGACAGGCGCCCTTACCCTCGGAACCACGGTCGAGCGTGACGGACTCGCGTCCGTTGCAGCGCCTCTCGACGGTGTTTGCGCTGCCGGCGGCAGCGCCACGGAGAAAGGACCCTAGTAACAAAGATAGGGCATCCCGGTCAAGCGCCTGCGCCGCCAAAGTGGCCGCGTGCTATATTTCCGGCAACTTCGAATGAGCTTACGCTGCAATGGCGATCCACAAACGCTCATCACCGCACGGCTGCACGCCGCCTTCCGCTTCCGGTGCTGACCTGGTTGCGGCGATCCGGCCATGGCGGAGAGGCCGCGCAAACAAACGAGAGCTTCCGTAGAACACCAGGAGGAGCAGATGATGACCACGATCAAAGATTCGGCTGGCCGCTTTTTCGATGCCTGTGAGACCGGCAAGGGCTGGGACGTCTGCCAGGAGTACTGCCATCCCGGCGCAACGTTCTCGTCCCAGGCGGGCGCCCTGGCGGGTGTCGAGTCCCTCGAAGGCTACACGGAATGGATGAAAGGTCTGCTGACACCGATTCCCGACGGGCATTACGAGCTGCGCTCTTTCGCTTGCGATGAAAGCCGCAACAGCGTGGCCGCTTACGCCGTGTTTCGCGGTACGCACACCGGCGAGGGCGGGCCGGTGCCGCCGACGGGCAAGCAGGTGGAGGCAGACTACGTCTACATCATGGATTTCGACGGCAACCGCATCCGTCACATGACAAAAGTCTGGAACGACACGATCAGCATGCAGCAGTTGGGTTGGATGTGAGCAACGCCTCCAGGCTGGTGATCGGCAGCGAGCACGTGCTGCCGACGCAGCGGTAAGCCACCGTCTCCCCGGCGCGCGCGGTGCGCTCCGCCAGCGCACCCGGCAGGTTCTCGCAATCCGCGGGGATTGCCATGACCAGCCGCCGCGGGGCATAGCGCTTCGACAGGGCCGCGCGCCAGGAGGCGATCTCGTCGGCGTGCCCGCGAACGATCACGATCTCCGGGTGCTCGAGGTACTCCTCGAGCGCCGTCAGCAGCGTCATGTGAGCATGCGGAAACTCCGCCATCGCCTGGGCCGCGTACCGCAACGTGTTTTCCGCCGCCTGCAGGTAGCGGACGTCGCCCAACAAAAAGCCGAGGCGCTGCAGCGCGCGGGCCGCGACGCCGTTGCCCGAGGGCATGGATTCGTCCGCCAGCGGCTTCGGGCGGTGGATCAGCGGCTCGTGATCGTCGGCCGTGAAGTAGAAGCCGCCGCTTTCCTCGTCGTAGAAATGCTCCAGCAGCGCATCGGCGAGCGTTACGGCGACGTCCAGCCGGCTCGTCTGCCAGTCGGCTTGCAGCAGCTCGAGCAGGGCGTCCAGCAGGAAGGCATGGTCGTCCAGATAGGCCGGGAAGCGCGCCGCACCATCCTTGTAGCTCGCCAGCAGCCGGCCGTCCCGCATCAGCCGGTCGCTTACGAAGTCGGCCGCCGCCGCGGCGGCGCCGACCAGCTCCGCGCGATCGAGCGCGCGGCCGGCAATCACCAGCCCGCGAATCGCCAGCGCATTCCAGGACGCCAGTTGCTTCTCATCGCGACCCGGCGGCACGCGCCGGCTGCGCACCTCGAGCAGCCGCTGCCGCGCACCCTCGAGCAGCGTTTTCAGCTCCTCTTCCGTCGTTTCGAGCGCCGCGGCCGTCTCCGCGAGCGGCGCCCGGACGACCAGGTGCCACTTGCCTTCGAAATTCGGCTCGCCGTCCAGGCCGAAGCGGCAGGCGAACGCGCGATACTCTTCCGGCGGCAGCACCGCCTGTGCTTCGTCCGGCGTCCAGACGTAATACCGGCCTTCCTCGCCTTGCGAATCCGCATCGCGGCTCGCGTAGAACCCGCCCTCGGGCGAGCGCATGTCGGCCAGCAGCCATTCCGCACACGCAACAGCCGCCTGCCGGAATACCGGCTCGCCGATCGCGAGATGTGCCTCGGCGTAGAGCGCGAGCAGCGGCCCGTTGTCGTAGAGCATCTTCTCGAAGTGCGGAATGTGCCAGGAACGGTCGACGGAATAGCGGTAGAAGCCGCCGCCCAGGTGATCCTGCAGCCCGCCCTCGGCCATGCGCCGGAGCGTGAGCGCAACCATTTCCAGCGCTTCAGAATCGGTCTCCCCCCGCGCCGTGCTGGCCTGCCACTGCCGCAGCAACCGTTCGAGGCCGGAGGGCTGGGGGAACTTCGGCGCGCCGCCGAAGCCGCCGAACTCGGGATCGAACGCCCTCGCCATCGCGTCGCGCGCCGCCGTGAGCAGCTTGTCGGAAAGGAGCGAAACATCGCCGGCGGTACGCGGGGAGAGCTGCCGCAGCACGCCCTCGAGCCTCAGCCCCTGCTCGCGTACTTCGTCACGGTTCTCATCGTAGTAATCGCGGACCCGCGCGATGAGCTGGCGGAAAGCCGGCATGCCGTAGCGCGGCTCGTCCGGAAAGTAGGTCCCGCCGAAAAACGGCCGCTGGTCTTCCGGGTCGAGGAACATCGTGAGCGGCCAGCCGCCGGGCCGCTGCGTCAGCAACTGGTGGGCCGTCTGGTAGATCCTGTCGATGTCCGGCCGCTCCTCGCGATCGACCTTGACGTTGACGAACAGCCGGTTCATCAGCTCGGCCGTCTGCTCGTCCTCGAACGACTCGTGCGCCATCACGTGGCACCAGTGGCAGGCGGAATAGCCGATCGACAGCAGGATCGGCTTGCCTTCCTCGCGCGCGAGCGCCAGGGCCTCTTCGCTCCAGGGGTGCCAGTCGACCGGGTTCGCGGCGTGCTGGCGGAGGTAGGGGCTGGTTTCGTGAGCCAGGCGGTTCGAGTGCTTCATTTAATCAATATAGCGCATCATCGGGGGGTCGCCCGTGGGACGGGCTCCTACAGGAACGGGCTGTAAGGTAGACTACCGCCCCATGCTCCCTTACCCCGAAATGGACCCGGTCATCTTCGCGATCGGGCCGCTGAAGATTCGCTGGTACGGGCTGATGTACGTCGTCGGGTTCGTGATCGGGTGGTGGCTCGCCCGCAAACGCGCCGAGCGGAGCTGGTCGCCGATCACGCCGCCGCAGGTCGACGACCTGGTGTTCTACTCGATGCTCGGCGTCATCATCGGCGGGCGCCTGGGCTACTGCCTCGTGTACGGCTGGGACAATCTCACCAGCGATCCCTTTTATATCTTCAAGATCACCGAAGGCGGCATGTCATTCCACGGCGGTCTCGTCGGCGTGCTCACCGCGTTGTGGCTGTACAGCCGCCGCATCGGCAAGGGCGTGTTCGAAATCACCGACTTTTTTGCGCCGCTGGTCCCGCCGGGGCTGTTCTTCGGCCGCATCGGCAACTTCATCAACAGCGAATTGTGGGGCAAGCCGACGGACGTGCCCTGGAGCTTCAACGTAGGAGGCATCGGCCTGCATCCGTCGCAGCTCTACGAAGCGCTGCTCGAAGGCCTGGTGCTGTTCATCATCCTGTGGGTCTACTCGTCGAAGCCGCGGCCGACCATGGCCGTTTCCGGCCTGTTCCTGCTCTGTTACGGCGTGTTCCGGTTTTTCATCGAGTTCTACCGGATGCCGGACCAGCAAATCGGCTACCTCGCGTTCGGCTGGGTCACCATGGGCCAGGTGCTGAGCACGCCCATGATCCTCATCGGCGTGCTGCTGCTGGCGCTGGCGTATCGGCGCGATACACGCCGCGCGACGGCCTGAGATGCAACAGTATCTCGCGATGCTGCGGCACGTGCGCGAGCACGGCGTGGAGAAAGGCGACCGGACGGGCACGGGCACGCTCAGCGTGTTCGGCTACCAGATGCGGTTCGACCTGGCGGAAGGTTTTCCGCTGGTCACCACCAAGAAACTGCACTGGCCCTCCATCGCACACGAGCTGCTGTGGTTCCTGAGCGGCGATTCCAATGTCCGTTACCTGCAGGAGCACGGCGTCTCGATCTGGAATGCCTGGGCGGACGAGAAGGGCGAGCTCGGCCCGATCTACGGTGTCCAGTGGCGGAGCTGGCCGGCGCCCGGCGGGGAAACGATCGACCAGGTCAGCGAGCTCGTCCGGCGCCTGCGCGAAGACCCGGATTCGCGCCGCCTCGTCGTGTCCGCCTGGAACGTGGCGGAGCTGCCGCGGATGGCGCTCGCACCCTGCCATTGTTTGTTCCAGTTCCACGTTGCGAACGGCAAGCTGTCCTGCCAGCTCTACCAGCGTAGTGCCGATATTTTCCTCGGCGTGCCGTTCAACATCGCGAGCTACGCGCTGCTCACGCACCTGATTGCGCAGCAGTGCGAGCTCGGCGTGGGCGACTTCGTGTGGACCGGCGGCGACGTGCACCTGTACGTCAACCACATCGAGCAAGCCGACACGCAGCTTGCGCGGCAACCGGGACCGCTGCCCGAGCTACGGCTCCGGCGCAAGCCTGCGTCGCTGTTCGACTACGAGTTCGACGATTTCGAGATCGTCGGTTACGATCCGCAACCGGCGATCAAGGCGCCGATCTCAGTCTAAGTCGGCCGGATCCAGGGCGTTGAGCGTCTGGCCCGGCATACGCTTGTCCGTGTCGCCCGTTACAGCAACCTGGTCCCGAGCGGAACCTCCTTGTCCGGCACGCACAGCGCGACGGCGCCCGATTCATCGTGAAAACCAGTCACCAGGCACTCCGACATCACCGGCCCGATCTGCTTCCCGGGGAAATTTACGACGGCTAAGACCAGTCTCCCGACCAGCTCCTCCGGGGAGTACAGCGCGGTGATCCGGGCGCTGGACTTCCGCTTGCCGAGCTCCGGTCCGAAATCCACCTGGAGTATGTACGCGGGCTTTCTCGCCTCGGGGAACGGGGACGCCGAGACGATGCGCCCCACCCGAAGCTCCACTTTGGCGAAATCGTCCCAGGAAATTTCCTGCACGGCGGCTCCTCACAGCTAAACGCGTGAGCCAACCTCGTTCGTGAAGCGGGCGCGGCGCGACAGTGCCTATCTTAGATGTATCCGAACACAGGCGGAAACACGATCACGACGACCGCCGCCCAGGCCGCATAGACCGGCAGGTAATCCGTTTGCCACCTCTCCAGGCGCTCGAACGATCCGCGCCCCGTCAGGAACCGGGTGTAGAGCACGGCGGACCACGCCAGGTTCACCAGGAGAATCGCGTTCTCGCCCAGGGCGGCCACGCGGTTCGGCGTGAAGCCGAACTCGGTGATGCGCGCCGCGATGGCCCACAGCGCTACCGCGTCGGCCGACAGCGCACTGACCACCAGCACGACCTGCAGCACATCGAAGACGCCGGGAGGCGAGCGGGGATCGCGGGCTGAAACGGAATAGAGCAGAAGCCCGAGCACCACCACCAGCAGCAGGTCGAAGGCGATGAGCACCTCGCGCTGGATATCGACTCCGCGCCCGGTCCACAGCAGGGTTCCCAGGAAGGTCACCAGCACGGCGGCGAACAAGGGAGTGAAGAGGCGCGTCAACACGGGGGCCATGTTCTCGATTACGCTCTGCTTGGCCTCCACCAGCCAGGAGGCGACGATGACCGCTCCGACCGCTCCGCACGGCACAATCCACGACTCGAAGAACGGCTCGATGTCTACCCCGATGGACGCGAAGATCAGCGCCATGAAACCGATGAGGACACCGCCGCCGAGGGCGATCAGCACGTAATAGATGAACAGCTCGCCCGAGAAGCGAATGAAGTCCATGCGGCCGTTCACCTGCCCCCAGCGGCCGCCCGCATACGCGATGCCCACGAGCAGCCACAGCGCGATCGGCAGGTGCAGCACCGCGAGGATCTCGGTGTCGCCCCCGGGCGCGAGGGGATAGACGTTCGCAAATACCACTGCCGCGAAGAACGCTGCGGCCAGCCAGCCGGCGGTGCGGGCGTCGAGCCGCCGTTTCCATACGAAATAGCCGGTCAGCAGGGGCAGCACGAACAAAGCCGCGTTGCGGGCGTAGAAGCCGGTGTCCTCGTCCATTGAGAGCCCGAACAGCGCCGGCAGCTTGATGGCCACGGCCGCCGCCACCGCAATACAGAACGCGACGATGGCATCGGTTCCGGTCCTCGCTTGCGGCTCCCCGGCATCCCGAGGAACGACGACGAGCTGCTTCCAGAGACGGTCCGAGTGCTCGCGCGCGAACTCCCGCGACAGCGCATCCAGGGCGCCCATGCGCTTCACCGCTACCAGGAACGCCTCATCGGTGGCGAGCCCCGCGTCGACGAGAGTCGCGACCTGCTCGCGCAAATGATCTTCGAGCTCCGCAACGTCGGCGGAGTGGATGGCCTGCCGGCGCCGGAGATAGCTCCGCCATTGCTCGATCTGGTCCTCGAGCGATACCGTGTGAGCAGGAGCCGCCATCGCTCAGGTTCCCTGCGGCACTGGCGCGGCCGGCGCCGGGTGCCTGGCCAGGGCGGAGACCGCCAGGGAGAGTCCCCGCCAGATGCCCCGCAGCGTCGCGTCCACCGCCTCCCACTGCTGCCGGTCTTCGGCGAGTTGGGCCTGCCCGCGGGACGTGATCCGGTAATACTTGCGACGGCGCCCGGTCTCCGCGACTTCCCATCGCGCCTTGACTTGCCCGAGCCGCTCGAGCCGGTGCAGGACCGGGTAGAGCATCCCGTCCGTCCATTGCATGCGCCCTCCGGACAACTCCCGAACGCGCTGGAGGATGGCGTAGCCGTAGCTGTCCTGCTCGGCGAGGATTGCCAGGACGAGCGGGGTCGAGGAGGCGGCGATGAGATCTTTGCTGATCTCCATGACGTTTCCGGTTGGCGTAGCCCGAGTCCTCCCTAGCACCGTTATACATTGCGCTGTTATGTATGTAAAGGGCACGACCTCGCAACACAGTTTGGACATTCCCTTTTCACTGTTGTCGCCGCCAACTGCCGTATTACAACTGGCAGTCTTTAAACTCGATCGCATAGGGAATATAGAGAGTCAACTCCGAAACGCTCGTGCGCTCCCACTGCACCCTGTTCTCGAGGCCGCTTATCGACGTTTGACATTCGCCAGCCACAGCTTCCTGGAGCCTTTTGCTCTCATCCGCAATCGCGCGAATGATCTCGTATCGATACTGTTCCGGCCCTACGATGCTAAGTCCGATATCACCCAGTGCTTCAATCTCCGTTCGACCCACCACCTCGGTGCCTGAAATAAAGGCTCTCAGAGCGTCAATTTGATCGTTCGCGCTTTTCGTTTGTTCCAGCCTGACTTTCGCGTAGATGTCTACATAGCTCGTATCGATGCGGTCGCGATCCTCGATTAATTGCAGCGACTCGTTGGTCAGGTCAATTGGCTCGAGAAACCCGCTGCCGTAAGAGAGGGCCATCCCGGGAATCCGTTCGGCTCTGTCGAGCATCGCTTCGATGGTGCCCAGAATCTCCTCCCGCCTGAGATCGGGCGATCGGCTGTCGTTGATCAACCTGATGTTCTGCACGAGAAAATCCGCTTGCTTGTCTATGGTTACGGCGGGCATCTCGTAGTAATCCACTCGGGAGGCCGTCACTACGACCTCTTCGAGCTGCGCTACCGCCGAAACGGGGATCAGGCAAACCGAAAGCATTAGTGGTATTCGAATCATATTGCTACACCTCCGACGCGGAGATTGAAACGGCAACGACGAGGACAATCGGAACGACAAAGACCAAAGTGGCCAGGAAAACGTTACCGAGAGCCTTCCACGCAGAGAACCCCTGGACTTGACCGAGGCACTTCAAGTAGACGACCAAAGCCCACACACCTCCGATCAATTCGACAATGATCAGACCCAGAAAGACGAAGGCAAGAGTCGGATTAGCCTCCAGTCGAGGCATTTCCGTTGTGAACATTTCTTCGCCGAAGAGTAAAAGTTCCGGAATCCACGTTAGCGAAGTCCACAAATATGGAACGAGGCTCCAGGCGATTGCCGCGCGTATTTGCTCGTATGAGGCTGTGCCCCCCAGCCAACGACCCGTCCAGCGAATCAGCGCGCCGAAAACGAACAGCGACAGGATGCCACTGATCGCGCCAACGACTATTCCGATCGAGAAAATAGCAGGTAAACCGAGACTGTCCCCGAGGCTCTTCGAGCTTGCGCGGTTTAGCGCCTCGACAATTCCTCCACTGGCTGCGAGAACCAAAACGAGTCGCCGAGGATCAGTATCGACTATGTGCTGGATGGTGGCTCTTGGCTGGAGCCAAATAGAGAACCAGGGGTTGGGCGAAAGATCACCACTGGTTTCGACGATATCCGTCATCAATGCGCCCCCTGTAAGTCTTTGATGTAAATAGATCACAGGCGGCGACAGGCGTCAAACGGCGCGGCGCCGTCATGCGCCAATCGCGGCGAGCTTTTGCCAGGTGAAGGGCTGCAACTACAATGACGCGATGGACTCGACGGCATGCCAGGAAAGGGCATCCGCCGGACCCGCTGTGGTCCCGGCGTGAAGCTCACGATCGTCGTCGCCGCGTCGGCCAACGACGTGATCGGGCGGCAGGGTGGCTTGCCGTGGCATTTGCCGGAGGATCTGCGGCGATTCCGGCAGCTCACGTGGGGAAAACCCTTGCTGATGGGCCGCCGGACCTATGAGGCGATCGGACGGCCGTTGCCCGGGCGGCGCAATATCGTGATCAGCCGCCAGCCCGGGCTCGAAATCGATGGCTGCGAGGTGGTGGCGACAATCGACGAGGCGCTGGAGCTGGTGGCGGATGCGCCCGAGGTGATGGTCGTCGGGGGTGGCGAGATTTACAGGGCGTTGCTGCCGCGCGTCGATCGCATCGAGATGACGCGGGTGCACATGGAGGTGGAGGGCGATACGTATTTTCCGGAGCTGAAGGCGGAGGAGTGGCGAGTGGTATCCCGGGAGAACCACAGCGGCTTTGCCTTCGAGACGCTGGAGCGCGTCTAGCCGCGGTCGGGGCTTCGATCAGCCTCGTAGCGGTCGCCCGCAATGGCGGGCTCCAACCGGGGTAGTCGTTCGCGGGTCAGGCGAATGGCAGAGTCGAGGTCGATGTCTTCCAGCTTTTCGGCGTTTTGGGTCAGGTCGTCGAGCAGGGCCCGTTGGGCGGCGCCGTGGTGCCGGGCGACGGCATAGGGGATCTCGGGATGGAACATGACCATCGAGTAGCGGGGGATGAAGCGGTCCGGTAAGCGGCGTTCGAGCTCGAAGGCGAGTTGCTTCTGCAGCACGAATTTCGGATCGCGCACGGTGTCGCGCATCTCGACGTAGTTTTCGAGCGCCATGTCCGCGATGGCATTGGCGTTCGGCAGTTGCTCCGCCTCGAATCGCGCAAACGCGGCCTCCCAGTCATGCGGCGCCTCTTCGAGGATCGAATCGAGCAGCACGCAATCCTCGAAGGCGGCGTTCATGCCCTGGCCATGGAATGGAACGATCGCGTGCGCGGCGTCACCGATCAGCAGGATTTCGTCGCTGTGCCACCGGCGGCAACGCACTGTGCCTAGCACTCCGAGCGGGTTGGTCATAAACGAGTCTGCCAGGTTCGGAATCATCGGCGCCACGTCGGCAAAGTATTGTCCAAAGAACGCCTCCACTGCCGGCTTACTCTCCAGCTCGGCGAAGCCGGGCGTGCCATCGTTAGCAAGAAAGAGCGTCAGCGTGAAATCGCCTCCCGGGTTCGGCAGCGCGATCAGCATGAAACCGCCACGCGGCCAGATGTGCAGCGCCCCGGGATCGAGCTGGAAGCCGCCGTCCTGCCCGGGCGGCAGCGTGAGCTCCTTGTAGCCGTGCGGCAGCAGCGATTCCGTTACGTGCAGGCGGCCGGACGCTTCCAGACCCCGGCGTACGGCCGAGCCGGCACCGTCGGCGGCGACGACCGGCGGGTGAATGGCATACCGGGTCGATCGGTCCAGGTCCTGGAGAATGACGCCGCCGTCGGCGGCTGGATTGGCGTCAGACTCCGCGGGGTCTGGCCCCGGGTCAACCCCCGCGCCGGTGCCCACCGCTTCCTGGCGGAAGCGGAGCTCGACGCCGTGGCTGTGCTCGGCGGCGTCCACCAGCAGCCGGTTCAGCTCGGCGCGCGAGACGGAATAGATGCACTCACGTTCCCGCTGGCCGTACGGCTGTAGCTCCCTGCCTCCGTCTTCCGCGTGGATCATGCGGCCGCGCATCGGCATGAGCAGCGGTTCGACCCGCGCCATCAGGTCCGCGTGCTCCAGTGCGCGCATGCCGCGCGCCGCCAGCGCCAGGTTGATCGATCGCCGGCCGGCGGGCTGCCCGAGGCGCGGATCGCCGCCGCGCTCGAACAACGTCACGCCGTAGCCGCGGCGCGCGAGAATGACGGCCAGCAGGCTGCCGCACAGGCCGGCGCCAACGATGTTGATGCCCCCGGCGCTCACGTCTGGTCGCTCGCCGCCTGCCGCAGCCGCTCCACGAACTCGAAAACGTCCTCGAAGCTGTTGTAGAGCGGGGCGGGCGCTACCCGGATCACGTTCGGCTCGCGCCAGTCGGCGAACACGTTCAGTTCTACGAGGCGGCTGAACAGCGCCCTTGCGTCGAGCGCGGTATCGGTCACGACGAGCGACAACTGGCAGCCCCGGGCATCGGGCGGCGTGATGGACCCGATACGCCCCTCGAAATACCGCCGCAGCAGGCGCTCGAGGTAGCCCGTCAGCCGCACGGATTTTTCCCTGAGCGCCGCCATGCCGGTGCGGCCGAAAAGCTCCAGCGATGCGAGCACCGGCGCCAGCGACAGGATCGGTGGGTTGCTGAGCTGCCAGAGCTCCGCGCCCTTCGCCGGCGTGAAGCTCGGCGCCATCGCAAACCGCGTTGCCTCGTCGTGCCCCCACCAGCCGAGCAACTGCTCCGAGCCGTCCGCGTCCAGGTGCCGCGCGTGCACGAACGCGCCGCCAACCGCGCCGGGCCCGCCATTCAGGTACTTGTAGCTGCACCACACCGCGAAATCCGGCGCCTGGTCGTGCAGCGCCAGCGGCACGTTGCCGATCGCGTGCGCGAGGTCCAGCCCGACCGCGCAGCCGTGCGCGCGCGCGAGCCGGCAGATCGCCGGCACGTCGAGCACCTGCCCACTGTAGTACTGCACGCCGGGCAGCAGCAGCAGCGCGATTTCCACGCCCTGCTCGCGCAGCAAGCCGGCAAGGTCCTCCGTGTCGAGCTCCGCCGTGCCGGGACGCGGCTGCCACTCGACCAGCGCATCCGCCGGGTCGAAGCCCCGCAAGCGGATCTGCGACACCGCGGCGAAGCGGTCGGAGGGAAACGCCGTGGATTCGATCAGGATCTTGCGGCGGCGGCCGGCCGGCCGGTAGAACGTCGTCATCATCAGGTGCAGGTTCACGGTCAGCGAGTTCATCGCGACGACTTCGTTCTCCCGCGCCCCGCACAGTGCCGCGAGACCGGCGGTCGCCCGGCGGTGATAGGGCATCCACGGCCGCCTGGCTTCGAAATGGCCGGCGACGCCCAGGGCGGCCCAGTCGTCGAGCTCTTCCTGCACGTACCGGACGGCCAGCTTCGGCTGCAGCCCCAGCGAATTGCCGCAGAGGTACACAGCGCGACGGCCGTCGCGGTCGCGCGGGAAGTTGAACTCGCCGCGGAAGACCCGCAGCGCATCGGCGGCATCCAGCGCCCGCGCGCCGTCGCGGTCGGCGGCCAATCCCGTCTCTTTCGCCCGCTCAGGCAAAGTCCTGCCTCTTGCGATCGAGCCACGCGAGCGCCGAATCCGCGAGCAGGGCATCGCGCGTGCGCTCGTCGAGACCCATCGCCTCGATCATCTTGCCCGGATGGTGCTCCCCCAGCGGAAACGGGTAATCGCTGCCGAGTGCGATGCAGTTCGCGCCCAGAAGATCGATCATGTACCTGAGCATCGCCGGCTCGTGCACCAGCGAGTCGACGTAGAACCGGCCCAGGTATTCGCGCGGGTTGTGCTCGTTGCTGGTGGCGACGATGTCCGGCCGCACGTTGAAGCCATGCTCCAGCCGGCCGATGATGCCGGGAAAAGCGCCGCCGCCGTGCGCGAACGCCACGCGCAGCTTCGGCAAGCGCTCGAACACGCCGCCGAAGATGAGGGAGCAGATCGAAAGCGCCGTCTCCGCCGGCATGCCCACCAGCCACGGCAGCCAATAGAGGCCCATGCGCTCACGCCCGAGCATCTGCCACGGGTGCACGAATACCGCGGCGCCGAGATCGGCCGCCGCTTCGAGCACCGGGAAGATGCGCTCGTCGTCCAGGTTCCAGCCGTTGACGTGCGACCCGATCTCCACACCGGCGAGCCCGAGCGACTGCATGCAGCGCTCGAGCTCCCGGACCGCGAGCCCCGCGTCCTGCATCGGCAGCGTGCCGAGCCCGACGAAGCGGCGCGGCTGCTCCGCGACGAGACCCGCGATGTGATCGTTCAGGATACGTGCGAGATCCGCGGTATCGGCCGGCTTCGCCCAGTAGCTGAACATGACCGGCACGGTCGACAGCACCTGCACCGAGACACCCGTGGCGTTGCAGTCGGCGAGCCGCACGGCCGGGTCCCAGCAATCGGATTCGATCGAGCGGAACTCCTTCCCGTCGATCATCATGCGCGCGCAGCCGGGGCCGTGATGCTCGAGCTGCACGAACCCGCCGTACCCGTAGCGCTCGCTCAAGTCCGGCCAACTCGAAGGCAAAATATGCGTATGAATGTCGATCTTCACCGGTAGGAGCCCGTCCCACGGGCGACCGCCCTCGCCACTACGCCACACTCTCCGGCCGCGGCATCACTGCCCCGCAGTTGCTGCACGTCCGGTTCTCTTCGGAGCCGTAGAACCGTTCGAAGATCGGCGGCAACTGCCCGACGATGTCATCCACGTACAGGAACTCTTCATAGAGCTTCTGATGGCAGTTGTCACAGAACCACATGAAGCCGTCGAGCTCGTCCGGGTTGCGCTTGCGCTCGACCACCAGCCCGACCGAGTCGGCATAGCGCTGCGGCGAATGCGGCACCCGCGGCGGCAGCAGCAGGACGTCGCCTTCGCGGATCGGGATATCGACCTGCTTCCCGTCCTGGATCGTCTTCAACAGCATGTCACCCTCGAGCTGGTAAAAGAACTCGGGGCCCTCGTCGTAATGGTAATCCGTCCGGGAGTTCGGGCCGCCCACGACCATGACGATGAAATCATTCTCTTCGAACACCTGCTGGTTGCCGACCGGCGGCTTGAGCAAATGCCGGTGCTCGTCGATCCACTTTTTGAAATTGAAAGCCGTGAGCGATTGCATGATGAAGCCCGTTAGCGTGTGACAGGCATTTGCGCGATGCACTTCAGCTCGATCGCGATCGGCGTCGGCAGCCGATTGATCTCGACCGTCGTGCGGCAGGGCCCGTCGGCCGAGCTGAAATACTCGCCGTAAATGCGGTTGAAGGTTGCGAAGTCGCGCTGGATGTTCGTGAGGAAGACGGTCACGTCGACCAGGTCGCCCAGGTCGGCCCCGGCGCTCGCGAGCACCGCCTGCACGTTGTGAAAAACGGCATGGCATTGCGCGGCAATGTCGTACCGCTCGACCTCACCGTCCTCGTCCAGCGTGACGCCGGCAATGACCCCCGTTTCCGCGGAGCGCGGGCCGATGCCCGAGAGGAACAGCAGGTCGCCGATCCGGCGGGCATGCGGGTACGCGCCCACCGGCCGCGGCGCCGCGCTGGAAATGATGCCTTCCCGGCTATCCATGCGAGATTCCCGATTCAGGTCAAGGTTGCAGGCACAGTTTACCGTTTCGCCTGACGCTGTGAAAACGGCCGGGCCGCAACCGCCTGTCCGTCAACACCGCATTTGCTGATTCGCGGCAAATTGCCAGAATATGCGCATGGTGTGACGACTCACCGGCGTCCCGTTATCCAGCCATCCAGTCTGGCGTCGCCAACAATGGCTGATTACTCATACACCCGGTACTTTGAGATGGAGGTCCTGCGCAAGCGACCTTACCTCAAGAAAGAATGGTGCACATTCGTCGTGGAGAACGCCGTGCGCTCGGAACGACAGGAAAATAATCGGCATCGATTCTGGGCGCCAATATCCGAGTTGGGTGGGCGGTACTTGAGAGTTATCACATTGGCAGATAGAGTGACCATTCACAATGCCTTTCCCGATAGGGATTTCACGCGATGAAATTGAACTATCATCCGGAGACGGATTCCTTGTACATACACCTGTCAGAGCGCTCCAGCGCGGAAAGTCGGGAGATATCCGCAGGTGTGATTCTCGACTACGACGCGGAAGGTAAGCTGGTAGGAATCGACATCGACAATGCGAGCGACAAAGTCGACCTCGAGAGGCTCATCCTGAGCAAATTGCCCGGAAAGGTTGAAACGGCCGCGGCGTAGGTCCGACGCAGGCGAAGCCTGATCCCTCAACGGCAATCGACCTGCACCACCTTCGGCCGCTTGTTCAACCGCACGGCCGTCAATTCCCGGTCCCACACGCAACCGGTGTCCAGCCCGATGAGATCGGGCCTGACGACCAGGCCCAGCGCCGACCAATGCCCGAACACGACCCGGGTGCCGCGCCAGCGTGCCTCCGGCGCGTCGAACCACGGCACCAGGCCTTTGCGGGCGTTCTCCGGCGGTCCCTTGTGGCCGAAGTCCAGCCGGCCGTCACGGTGCACCATGCGCATGCGCGTCAGGGCGTTCACGATGTAGCGCAGCCGCTTGTTGCCGCGTAGCTCGCCGGACCAGCGGGACGGCGTGTTGCCGTAGAGCTTCGGCAGGAAGTTGTCGCACTCGCTGCCGGACAGGACGTCTTCCACTTCCGCCGCGCGTTTGAGCGTTTTCTTCACCGTCCATTCCGGCGGCACGCCGGCGTGCACCAGCAGCGTGTTCAGCTTCTCGTCGAAGTGCGCCAGCGGCCGCGCGCGCAGCCAGCCGATGAGCTCGTCGCGATCCTCCGCGTCGAGCACCGGTTGCAAAGAACGGTCGGAATCGCGGCCGTGGTCGACGCCTTGCGCCATTGCGAGCAGGTGCAGGTCGTGATTGCCGAGCACCGTGATTGCCGCGTCGCCGAGACTGCGCACCAGGCGGAGCACCTCGAGAGACTGCGGCCCGCGGTTGACGAGGTCGCCGGTGAACCAGAGGCGATCGCGGCCCGGATCGAACTCGAGCCGGTCGAGCAGGCGCCGCAACGGGTCGTAGCAGCCCTGGACGTCGCCGATGGCGTAGACCGACATTTATCAGTGCAGTACGCCGGGCACCGCGAGCGTAAAAGGCGGGATGGGCGCCTCGAAATTGACGCCGCTGTCCGATTCCATGTGGTAGCTCCCCTGCATGGCGCCCACCGGCGTCTCGAGGATCGCACCGCTCGAGTAGCGGAACCTCTCCCCCGGATTGAGGTGCGGCTGCTCGCCGACCACGCCGTCGCCCCGGACTTCCTGCACCTTGCCGTTGGCGTCGGTGATGACCCAGTGGCGGCTCAGCAGCTTGGCCGGTTGTTTGCCGAGATTGGCAATGGTGATGGTGTACGCGAAGACATACCGGCCGATCTCGGGCTCGGATTGGTCATCGATGTAGTCGGTGGCCACTTCGATGCTGATTTTGCAGTCGGGTTCGCTCATTTGGAGCTATTCTAGCCCGAATCGCGGGAAGGCGCCCGACCAGAGCACCGGGAGAGGCCGCCAGGCGGGCGGCCGGCCGGCAGGCGATATACTGCTGGTCGGCACAGTAGCTCTAGTGTATGACGCGGAGCTGATTCGGGACCTGCACGGAGGAGCTTCGGTTTGGCAACTGCGAAACTGTGCTAATGACGTATAACAAGGCGCTGCAGACGAAGAAGGAAGTGATATTTTTTGCATTGGCAAAAATTCACGCCAGCTTGCCTTTGCCGCTGAGTTTGATTTTTAGCGCGCTATGAACGGACAACTATGCGCGGCGATGCTCGCGCTCGCCTTCGGTTCCACACTGGTCGAGAGTGATATAGCCGTGAAAAGGCTGGCGTCGGACCGATTCGAACTGACTTTGACGACCACGACAGTTCTTGACGTGGGACTCGCTCAAGCCATGCTCACTCCAACCGCGGAGTCGCTTTGCCCGAATCAGCAGGCTGAATTTGGTCGCTATCGGTTTACTACCAGAGACAATGTCGGCCAAGATGCTGACCCGAACGCCCAAAACTCCTTTGAGCTGATCCAGGAAGTTTCGTGTGTAGACGAGATCACTGTCCCTGACAACGATACACCAAGCCCTGCCTCTACCGACTCGGCTGATTATCAGCGGCTGAAGCAGCACATACATTCCATGACCAGGCGTTACTTTGATGCTGTATACAGCGGAGAGTACGGCAAAGCATATGATTTCATGTCCCCGGAGATGCAGAGTTTTCGAGGCTATGAGGAATGGGCTGCTCAGATGGACACCTTCAGAGATGAAGCCGGCCCGGTTGTGACCATAAACATCCATAAGATAACCGTCTACGATAATCCAGCCAACGCGCCAACGCCGGGGTTGTATATCGCCGCGGACTATCAGAACAGCCTCCGAAACGCACCTTATCACTGTGGATACTTGATGTGGTTCCGTGCCGGAGATTCTGGCGAGTTTCAAATAATTCGTGAGGAATCAGGTGTACTGACCGACAAGAACCTCAACCAGATCCCCGAGAAGGATCATGAGCACGTACTTGCTGAGCTGCGGTGCAACGCGCCCTGACGAGGCGCTGCAGACGCCGACGTCAAACGGTCACCACGTCGGGCGGCATAAGCCATTTGCCGCTGAGCCTGGTCGGTAAGCCGTTTCAGGCAAAATTCGACAGGCCGGGCAAGAAATTGCCGGCCGCGGCTGCGGTGAGGAAAAAGGCTGGCGCGGCCAGCCGTTCTACCGGACGGCGGCGAGCTGGTTGGCCAGCGCGACCCACGTTGCAACGGGCACGGTTTCCGCGCGGGATCCCGGGTCGATCCCGACCGCCTCGAGCGCCTCGGGCGCCGCTACCGCCCTGAGTGCATTGCGCAGGGTCTTGCGGCGCTGGCTGAACGCCTGGGCGACGAGCTTCGACAACACCGCCACGTTCTCGATGGCGATCTCCGCGGCCGGGCGCGGCCGCAGCCGAATTACCGCCGAGGTGACCTTCGGCGGCGGGGTGAACGCATCCGCCGGCACGTCGAACAGCGGCTCGACCGTCATGCGGCAGCCGAGCATGATCGTCAGCCGCCCGTAATCCTTGGTGCCGGGCGACGCCGCCATGCGCTCCACCACTTCCTTCTGCAGCATGAAGTGCAGGTCCTCGATGGCGTCGCTGAACTCCAGCATGTGGAACAGCAGCGGCGTGGAAATGTTGTAGGGGAGGTTGCCGACGACCCGCAGTTTCGCGCCGAGACTCGCGAAGTCGAAGCGCAGTGCATCGGCCTGCACGATCGAAACGTTCGCCGCGCCGGCAAAGCGCTCCTCGAGCCGGCGCGCCAGGTCGCGATCGAGCTCGACCGCGTGCAGCGTCGCGCCCGATTTCGCCAGCGGTTCCGTGATCGCGCCGCGCCCCGGCCCGATCTCGACCAGCGTATCGCCGGCCCGCGGCGCAATCGCGCCGACGATCCGGTGGATGACGTCCGGGCTGGTAAGGAAGTGCTGCCCGAAGCGCTTGCGGGCCCGCAGCGGCGCCGTCATGAGCGCGCGAGCACGGCCGCCAGCTCGATCGCGGCGAGCAGGCTGCCGGCGTCGGCCTTGCCCGTGCCGGCGATGTCGAGCGCGGTGCCGTGATCGACCGACGTGCGCACGATCGGCAGTCCCAGCGTGACGTTCACCGCTTTGCCGAAGCCGGCGTACTTCAGCACCGGCAGCACCTGGTCGTGGTACATGCCGAGCACGGCATCCGCCGATCCCGCCGCGGGCGTGAACGCGGTGTCGGCGGGCACCGGCCCGCGCACGTCGAAGCCCTGGGCGCGCAGGTCCTCGATCGCCGGCCGGATGACGTCCTGCTCCTCGTGCCCGAGGTGCCCGCCCTCGCCGGCATGCGGATTGAGGCCGCACACGAGGATCGAGGGTTTTGCGATCCCGAACTTCGACTGCAGGTCGTCGTGCAGCACGCGCATCACGGTGGTCAATCGCGGGCCGGTGATATGGCGGGGCACATCCTGCAACGGCAGGTGCGTGGTCACGAGCGCCACGCGCAGCTTGCCCGCGACGAGCAGCATGACGGGCGACGCGGTCCCCGTCAGACCGGCGAGGAATTCGGTATGGCCGGAAAACGGAATCCCGGCGTCGTTGATGACGCTCTTCTGCAGCGGTCCCGTCACGAGCCCGCTGAAGGAGCCATCGAGGCAGCCGTCCACCGCCAGCCGGAGCCCCGCCAGCAGCGCCTCCGCATTGGCCGGATCCGGCATGCCGCACACGGCCGGTTGCGGCAGCTCGAGCGGCAGCACACGCAGCTCGCCGGGCGCGGCTTGGCCCTCCGGACGACGCGGATCGACTTCGCGCAGCCGCACCGCCCAGCCGAGCCGTTCGGCGCGCGCTGCGAGCATGCGGGGATCGGCGATCACCACGACCTCGGCCGCCCAGGGCGACCCGGCGAGCGCCAGGCAGAGCTCGGGACCGATGCCGGCCGGCTCGCCGGGAGTGACGGCCAGCGGCTTGTTCATCGCCGGCGGCCGGTCACGGGCGCCGCGCGGCCGCCGCGCGGCTCACGAGCGGATGTCGACGTAGGCTTCGTCCCGCAGCCGCCGGACCCACAGCTCGGTTTCCTCGGCCAGCTTGCTGTTGCGGATCCGCTCGACGCAGTTGCTCTTCTTGCGGTCCTCGGTGTTGTCGTAGGTGCGCCGGTCCTCGACCTCGAGAATGTGCCAGCCGAAGCGGGTCTGGAACGGTTCCGAGATCTCGCCGATCTCCATGTTCTGCGCCACTTGCTCGAACTCCGGCACGAAGGTGCCGGGCCCGCGCCAGCCGAGCTCGCCGCCTTCGTTGGCGGAGCCCGGATCGTCGGACATCAGCTTGGCGACCTCGCCGAACGGTTCGCCCGCCTCGATCCGCGCCTTCGCTTCCTCGAGCCGCTGCTTGGCCGTTTCGTCGTCGATGATCTCGTTCGGCGTGATGAGGATGTGGCGGATTTTCATCTGCTCGACCGTGCTCTTCTGGTTGACGCCGCGGATGTCGTTCACCTTCACGAGGTGGAAACCGCTGATCGCGCGAATCGGCTCGGAGAACTCGCCTTTCTCCATCGTGCCGACGACGTCGGTGAAGATCGTCGGTAGCTGGCCGCCGCTGATCCAGCCGAGATCGCCGCCCTCCAGGCTGTTCTGGCTATCCGAGTACCGCACGGCCATCTCGCCGAAGTCCGCGCCGTTCTGGAGCTGCTGGTACACGTAGGCCGCTTCCGTTTCCGCTTCCTGCAACTGCTCGCTGGTCGCCGACTGCGGCACCGAGATGAGGATGTGCGAGAGGTTGTACTCCGAGTTCACGACCGCGTTGTCTTCGAGGTCGGCAATGCACTGCTGGATTTCGCGCTGCGAGACCGAGATGCGGCCGGCGACGTCGATGCGGCGCAGTTGCTCCAGCAGCAGTTGCTTGCGCATGTCGCGGCGGTAGTCCGCGTAGTCGATACCCTGTTCGGCGAGCACTTCCGGGAGCTGCTCGAACGCGATCTTGTTGTCGGCCGCGATCTGGGCGATCGCGGAATTCAGCATCTGGTCTGAGATCTGGATGCCGATGCGGTCCGCGAGCTGGAGCTGGATCTGCTCCAGGATAAGGCGCTCCAGCACCTGCTGGCGGAGGATGGTCGGAGGCGGAAGCTGCAGGTCCTGCTCCAGCGCGCGCTGCGAGATGAGCGCGGTCTGGCGGTTCAGCTCGCTCGTCAGCACCACGCCCTCGTTGACCACGGCCGCGATGCTGTCGAGCGGCTCGCCCTCCGTGGCCAGGTCTTCGGCAGCCATCGCACCGGACCCCAGCAGGAGCACGCCAAGAGCTACCAAACAGTTGAATTTAATCATAAAAAACCACGCCGGAACTCGCCGCCGGCGGCGGCAAGGCTATTCGATATCGGGGGTGTAGCCAAGAATACCATGTTCGAGTAGCTGGTCTGCGGCCGTGCCCACGCTGGTCATCCCCTTCAGTACAAGCTGCAGACCGAAGGAGGAATCGCGAGTTCCGTCGCGCGTGGAAATGTGCCGGCGCGAGACGATCCGCAAGCCCCAGCAGCAGCTCTCGTATTCGAGCCCCACGAAACGCTCGAGCGGCTCGTCTTCGCGGAAGGAGAAGTTGTAACGCCCGACGAAGTTCCAGCGGTCGGACAACGGCCACGACCACGACACGTCGCCCTGCTCGAGCGAGCCGCGGCGGAAGCGGTAGGCGAGGTTCAGGATGCGGTCGGGGCGCGGGCGGTACTGCAACCGTGCTTCCGATTTCACCGTGCCGCTGCCTTGCGTGCCCCACTGGTGGCCGACGTCGAAGTTCAGGTGTTCCAGGATGAGGAAGCTGAGCTCCGCGATGTAGTCGGACGATTCGCTCGTCACCGCCGGCTCGCCCGGCAGGGACACGCCCTGTTCGCTCAAATAAAGCGCCTGGCCGATCGTCGCCGAGACCAGTTCCTCTCCCGAGGCGCTGTCGAGGAGGCGCGTGGTGATGCCGACGCTCAACTGGTCCGCGTCGCCGATGCGATCGACGCCGAGGAACCGGTTCTTGCGGAAGAGCTGCACCAGGTTCAGGTCGGGATTGATCGTGTCGAATACCGGCAGGCCGGCCTGGTCGCGAAACGGGATGTGCACGTACATGAGCCGCGGCTCGAGCGTCTGGATCCAGCTCTCGGACTCGCCGACATTCCGTTCCAGGATCATGCCGGTGTCGATGCTCGCGATCGGCAGCGTGCGGCTCGGGTTGTCCGGCTGCCCCGTTGCCGTGTTGTTCAGGCCGTACATCGTGTACTCGAGCGACACTTCCGGCGATACGAACCAGCCGGGCCGCCGGACAGGCCACGCGATCATCGGCGCCATGTGGGCGCGCCAGCCCGTGACGCCGACGTCGCGATCGAAGTAGACGAGCTCGCCGTCGAAGTCGTAGCTGAACCCCAGCGCCTGCTCGGGCCAGCTTCCGCTGACCGCAAGCTGCGGCAGCCGCCGGTAGGGTTCCTCGAACGGCCCCAGCGTGTCGTCGATCGTCTGGTAATCCTGCAGGCGTCCGAGCATCGACCAGGTCTCGCCGTAGTAATCGAATACGATGCTGCGATCGAGGTGCGTGATGCTGGAGATGCTCAGCGAGCCGCCAAGGTCTTCGAAATAGCTGCTGTCCGAAACTTCGCGGAAATGGATCAGATTGCGCCATTTGCTGGGGAAGACCGTCTGGTGATCGAGTGCGGCCAGGAAACGGTTGCGGTTCGTCTGCGAATCGTCCGGCAGGTAATCGAACTGCGCAATGCCCTCGTTGCGTTCGGTGAGGTAGCGAAATTCCGAGCCGATCTGCAGGCCGCGGTCCGTCAGCAGCCGCGGCGTCAGCGTTGCGTCGTAGTTCGTTGCGATGTTCCAGTAGAACGGCACGCGCAGCTCGGTGCCGCTCCGGCCGGCGCTGCCGACCTCCGGCGTGAGGAAGCCCGTCTTGCGCGCGTCGCCGATCGGGAACGAAAGAAAAGGCGAGTACAGGATCGGCACGCCCTGGAATCGGAGCATCACGCCCTGGGCCGTGCCGGTGCCTGCGTCCGTGTCGATGTCGATGTCGCCGGCCTCGAGCACCCAGTCGTTCGAGCCGGGTGGGCAGGTCGTGTAGCTGACGTCGTCCAGCTCCAGCGTGCCTTCCCGCCGGATTTCGAGCACGTCGGCCGAGCCCCGCGCCGAGCCCTGGCCGAGCTGGAACTCGGCGCCTTCGAAGCGGATGCGCCCGGTCTCGTACGCGAACTCCGCGGACCTGCCGGTGACCTGGTTCTGCGGATCCTCGTAGCGCACATTGCCGCGGAGCAGCAGCGCCCTGGCTTCGCCGTCGTAGATCGCGTTATCGGCGCCGGCCAGCCGTTCGCCGCGCCGGACCAGCACGCCGCCGCTCAGGGAGAGCCCCGGGTCGGGACCGAATGTGCCCTCGATCCGGCCGGCCAGGAACACGATCGAATTCGGGTCGGCGTCGCCGAGCCGTTCCAGTTGCGAGTCGCTGGCGACCTCCAGCGTATCGGGCAGTTCGCAGATCGGGGATTGCTGCCCATAAGCGGGAGACAGCGCCAGCAGCAATGCGATCAATGAATAAGCGCGTGCGAACAAGATCGATGTGGCAAACGTCTGCGGAAGAACCCGGGGAGCCCCAAATGCATTAGCGCAGGGATGTTAACAGGTATTGCGATTTGCTACCTTCGCATCACAGGGAGGGGCCTCATAGACGCATTAGAGGACAACACCGGGTCGCGGCTCGTCGAGCTGACGGAATGGCTGGCGAACGATGCGGGCATTGCCGATCCGAAGCCCGTTCCCGCGTCGGAAGACGCGAGCTTTCGCCGGTACTTTCGCGTGCGCACGGACGGCGGCACCGCGATCGCGATGGACGCGCCGCCGGACCGGGAAGACAGCCGCCGCTTCATCGAGATTGCGGGATTCCTGGAACGCATCGGCGTCAACAGCCCGCGAGTACTCGCGGCCGCTCCCGAGCGCGGCTTTTTGCTCCTGAGCGATCTCGGCTCGACACCGTACCTGGCGGCGCTGAAAACGGATCCGACACGCGCGGACGTGCTGTACGGTGATGCGTTGACCGCGCTCGTCGCCATCCAGGAACAGGGCCGGGCGTGCCAGGCGCAGTTGCCGCCGTACGATGAAACCCTGCTGTCGTTCGAGTTGTCGCTGTTCCGCGACTGGCTTTGCGGGCGCCATCTCGGCATCGCGCTCGGCGGCGGCGAAGAGGCCGCCTGGAACGCGTGCTGCCGGAACCTGGTCGAGAATGCATTACGGCAGCCGCGGGTTTTTGTGCACCGCGACTATCACTCGAGAAACCTGATGGTGACGGACACCGCTAACCCGGGCATTCTCGATTTCCAGGATGCGGTGGAAGGTCCGGTGACCTACGATCTCGTGTCACTGCTCAAGGATTGCTACATCCGCTGGCCCGCGGCGCGGGTGCGCTCGTGGGCGCTGCACTTCCACGCCGCGCTCGATCCCGCGGTGCATCGGCACACGCCCGCAGATGAATTCCTGCGCGCGTTCGAGCTGATGGGCGTGCAGCGGCATTTGAAAGCGGCCGGGATCTTCGCGCGGCTCATGCATCGCGACGGCAAACCGGGCTATCTGGACGACGTGCCGCGCACGCTGGCTTACATCGTCGAGCTGGCGCCGCGCTACGACGAGCTCGCGTTCCTCGCCGGGCTGATCTCCGAGCAGGTGCTGCCGCGGCTTGCCGGCAAATGATCGGGATGATCCTCGCGGCGGGCAGGGGCGAGCGTATGCGCCCGCTGACCGACACCGTGCCGAAGGCGCTGCTCGAAGTGGGCGGCAAGAGCCTGCTCGAACGCCAGCTCGAGCGTTTGGGCAACGCCGGGGCGGAGACGGCCGTGATCAACCTCGGCTGGCTCGGCGAAGCGATCGTGGAACGCATCGGCGACGGCCGCCGCTTCGGCCTGCAGGTGGCATACAGTCCCGAGTACGACCACGTGCTGGAAACGGGCGGCGGCATTGTCCGCGCCCTGCCGCTGCTCGGCGACGCCCCGTTCTGGGTGCTGAACGGCGACGTCTTCACCGACTTCACCTTGCCGGTTATCGACCTGCCGCCCGACATCGTGGGCCACCTGGTGCTGGTCCCCACACCCCCGCACAAACCAAGGGGGGATTTCGACCTCGTGGACGGCAAGGCAAGACGGTCCGGCTGCCCTGCTTACACGTTCAGCGGCCTGGCCTTCTACCGCCCCGAGCTCTTCGCCGGCCAAGCCCCGGGCCGCTTCCCGCTCGCCCCCCTCCTGTTCGAAGCCGCCAACCGCGGCCAGCTTACCGCCGAGGTTTACGAAGGCACCTGGGAAGACGTCGGCACCCCGGACCGCCTCGCCGCCCTCAACGTTCGATAAGGGGTCGAGCGGAGGTTTTCGCTCCCGCGGGGCTACAGCGGCGCTGCAGGAGCCCGTCTCACGGGCGACAGCCACCTCATCGTCGCTGTCGCCCGTGAGACGGGCTCCTACACGGCAAGGCCCAACCGCGACAGCAGAATTTGCCGCATCCGGTGCGCCACGTCATCGAGAGATTCGCGGATGCCCAGCCGCGCCAGGTCCGTCATCTCCAGCCCCGCATAGCCGCACGGATTAATTCGCGCGAACGGCTCCAAATTCATATCGACGTTCAACGCCATCCCGTGGTAGCTCGCGCCGCGCCGCACCCGCAAGCCCACGCTCGCCAGCTTCCGCTCCCCGACATACACGCCCGGAGCCCCGGCATGGCACTCGGCTGCGACGCCAAACTCCGCGACGAGGTCGATGACGGACCGCTCCAGCGCGGTCACCAGCGCCCGCATGCCGACATTCGCGCGCTTCAGGTCGATCAGGGGATAGATCATGAGCTGCCCGGGCCCGTGATAGGTGACCTGGCCACCGCGGTCGATCTGCACGACGGGGATGTCGCCCGGCGCCAGCAGGTGCTCGCGCTGCGCGTTGAGCCCGAGCGTGAACACCGGCGGATGCTCCGTGAGCCACAGCTCGTCCGGCGTGCACCCGCCGCGCTCCTCGGTAAAGCGCTGCATCGCGCGCCAGAGCGGCTCGTAGTCCTGCCGCCCGAGGAAGCGCACGAGCACACGGTGCGCAGCGGCCGCCCCCGCGATGCTTTCGGCAGGCGCGGTCATAAGGCCACGAGGATCTGCTCGTGACTGCTCAGGTCGCGGTAGATGTCGTCGAGCTGCTGCTGGCTCGTGGCCCTGATCGTCACGGTGATGGAAACGAACCGGCCCTCGCGGCTGGAGGATTCCCGCACCGCCTCAGCGCTCGCCGGCCCCGCGTGCCGCTCGATGACCTCGAACGCCGCCTCGCGGAACTCGCGCCCGTCCCGCCCCATCATCTTGATGGGAAAGTCGCAGGGAAATTCGAGCACGCTGTCGGTCATGGTCGTCGGTACAAGAACAGGCAAGGGCCAGCGGCGGATCGCCCGCATCGCGGGCGAACCGGGCGGCGGGCGCCGCCCTCACTCGAACCAGAGCATGACACCGTCGCGGGCGCGCTGCCAGATCGAGCCTTCCGGGTTCGGGTTCAGCGCCCGGAGCGGCTGGTTCAGCACGCTGGTGCCGTCCAGCGTGACCTGCAGCTCGGCGAGCGGCTGGCCCTGCGCGACCGGCGCCAGCAGGACGGCCGGCATGTTCAGTACCGATTCCACGTCGTCGAAGCTGCCGCGCGGGATGGTGATGTAGAGGTCCTCGCGCAGCCCCAGCGGCGTGAACTCGTTGGCGGCTTTCCAGATGCGGGCTTCCGCGACCTCTTCGCCGGCCTTGTACAGGAGGCGCGTCTCGTAGAAGCGGAAGGCGTAATTGAGCAGCGCCTGGCTGCCGTCGATGCGCGCTTTGGGGCTTGCCGTGCCGAGGACCACGGAGATCACACGCATGTCCTCTCGTTCCGCCGATGATACCAGACAATAACCGGCGTCGTCCGTGTGGCCCGTCTTCATGCCGTCGACGCTCGAGTCCCGCCACAGCAACGAATTTCGGTTGCGCTGGTGTATATCGTTGTAGGTGAACTCTTTCACCGAATACAAGCGGTAGTAATCGGGGAACTCCTCGATGATCGCGCGCGAGAGAATCGCGAGATCGCGCGCCGTCGAGTAATGGTTGTCGGCGGGCAGGCCGGTGGCATTCACGAAATGCGAGTTCGTCATGCCGAGCGCGGCGGCATAGCGGTTCATCACTTCCGCGAACACGCCCTCGGTGCCGGCCACGTGTTCCGCCAGCGCCACGCTCGCGTCGTTGCCGGACTGCACGATGACGCCCTTGAGCAGGTCGCTGACTTTGACCCGCGTGCCGACCTCGATGAACATCCGCGAGCCGGGCGTGCGCCAGGCCTTTTCGCTCACGGTGACCTCGTCGTCGATCGCGATCTGCCCTTCGGCCAGCGCCTTGAAGGCGACATAAGCCGTCATGAGCTTCGTGAGGCTCGCGGGCGCGAGTTTCGTGTCGGGCTCGAGCGACGCGAGCTCGCGCCCGGTTTTGCCGGCCATCACGAAATAGCTCTTGGCGCCGATCATCGGCGGCGCGGGTATCGGGATATCCTGCGCGAGCGCGACACCGGAGGCAATCGGCATCGCCAGCAGCAGGGCGATGAGCGGGAACAGGCGCAGGGCCGGGCGTGAGTGCTTATCCATCATTCCAGGGCAGGTTTCCTTGTGGTTATTCGGTGACGAGATGCATCTCGGATATTCCGAGACTTTGTAGTTTCAGCACGAGCGAGTCGTACTGCGCAACGTTCGCAATCGGACCGATGCGCACGCGATAGAGCGCCGGCTCCGCCAAGGCGTCCTCGCGCACGAAAGCGGGTTCGATGCCGCCGTCCTGCAGCAGTGCAAACCGGCGTTGCGCGTTCTCCGCATCGCCAAACGCGCCGACCTGCAGGTACAGGAGCGCCTCTGCGGCCGCGTCCTGCGGCGGCGCCTTAGCCGCCGGCACCTCCGCGGTCGTAACGGCCGGCGCCTCCGCGGCCGTAGCCGCCGGCGCCTCTGCGGTCGTAGCCGCCGGCGCCGCCGCGACGACCTCGGCGGCCGGGTAGCCGCCCAGCGCGGCGACCTCGACCATCCCCGTGCCGGCCTCGACGATGCCGATCGCCGAGGCCGCGGCGTAGGACAGGTCGATCAGCCGGTTGGCGACGAACGGCCCGCGGTCGTTGATCCGGACCACGACGCTCTTGCCGTTCTGCAGGTTGGTGACCCTGGCCCGGGTCGGCAACGGCAGCGTCTTGTGCGCGGCGGTCAGGGCATACATGTCATAGGGCTCGCGGCTCGACGTCAGCCGGCCGTGGAACTTCTTGCCGTACCAGGAGGCGATACCGCGCTCGTGGTAGCCCGCGCTGGAATCGAGCACCACGTACCGGCGCCCGTGCACTTCGTAGATCGGGCCGTTGCCGTAGCGGCTGCGGCCGTCGGTCACGGGCTCCACGGAAGGCAGCGGCCGCTGCGAGGCGCAGCCCGCCGCCAGGACCAGCAAAAACAGCGCGGCTCCCAGGGGTCCGCGCGGCAGAAACGGACGAGGCCGCTCGGCTTCTGCCGCGCCGACCCCCACCTTAACTTTCACTCCCTTCGACCTCGAGCGCGATTTCCTGCCCGAGCTGGTGCACCGCCAGCGCGTACATCACGCTGTGGTTGTAGCGAGTGATGACGAAGAAGTTGTGGAAGCCGACCCAGTATTCGTCGCCCTGGTCGCCTTCGAGCACCAGGAGCTGGCTCTCGCGATCCCCCGGCAGGTCGGTGGCGAACAGCACGCCCTGGCGGCTCAAGCCGGCCACGGTGGTCTGCGGCGACAAGGAATTGGACGACGGGTCGGCCGTGCCCTGCCAGTTGGAGCCGAGGCTCGCCTGTGCGACCACGGGACTGCCGCGCTTCCAGCCCATTTTGACGAAATAGTTGGCGACGCTGCCGATCACGTCCTGCCAGTTGGTCCAGATGTCGCGCCGGCCGTCATGGCTTGCATCGACGGCATACGCGCGGTAACTGCTCGGCATGAACTGCGGTGCGCCCATGGCGCCCGCGTAAGACCCCGTCGCGTCCGTCGGGTCCATGTCTTCCTCGCGCGCCAGGAGCAGGAATTGCTCCAGCTCCCGCGCAAAAAAATCCGCGCGGGGCGGGTAGTCGAAGGCGAGCGTCGACAGCGCATCCAGCACGCGGTAGCCGCCCGTTATCCGGCCGAAATAGGTTTCGACGCCGATGATGCCGACCAGGATCTCGCAGGAGACGCCCGTTTCCTCGCTGATGCGCTTTAGCGCGTCACGGTGCTCGCGCCAGAACTCGGCGCCCGCTTCGACCCGCTCGTCGGTCAGGAAAATGTCGCGGTACTCGTGCCACGCGAGGGTTTTTTCCGCGGGCCGGCTGATCGCATCGAGAATGGATTGCTGGATTTCGGCCTGCGCCAGCACGGATTCGAGCTCGTCCCGGTCGAAATCGTGCTCCGTCACCATCCGCTCGATGAATTGCCGCACGTTGTCCCGTTCGACGTCGAGCGCGAACGCCGCCGGCGTGACCAGGAGCGTGATCGACAACAGGAACAGTACTTTACAAACTTGCAAGCGTTGCATTCTCGTCAATTCGTTCAATGCGGCACGAATTTGCGGTGCGTGTGAATCGACATGAGAATACCGAATCCTGCCAGCAGGGTCACCATCGAGGTACCGCCGTAACTGACGAGCGGTAACGGAATGCCGACGACCGGTACCAGCCCGGTCACCATCGCCGTATTCACGAACACGTAGACGAGAAACGTGAAGCTGATACTGCCCGCCAGCAGCCGCGAGAACGTGTCGCGCGCATTGATGGCAATGTAGAGCCCGCGCCCGGCCACGAACAGGTACAGGCCCAGCAGGGCCAGCGCGCCGAGCAGCCCCAGCTCCTCGCCGATCACGGCGAAGATGAAGTCGGTATCCCGTTCGGGCAGGAAATCGAGCTGCGCCTGGCTGCCGTTCATCCAGCCCTTTCCGAACAGACCGCCCGAACCGATCGCAATTTTCGATTGGATGATGTTGTAGCCCGCGCCCAGCGGGTCGCTGTCGGGGTTCCACAGCATCAGGATCCGCTGCTGCTGGTAATCGTGCATGAAATGCCAGAGCACCATCGCGCCGGGCACGGCCAGCAGACCGAGCCCGATCATCAGCCGGAACGGCAAGCCCGCCAGCACGATCACGAGCAGGCCGGACGCGCCGATCAGGACCGCCGTGCCGAGGTCCGGCTGCACCGCGATGAGCCCGGCCGGGACCGCGATCAGCAGGGCCACGGCCAGCAATGCCCCGGCGCTCGGCGGCAGTTGCCGCTCGTGCAGGTACCAGGCACCGATCATCGGCACGGCGAGCTTCATGATCTCGGACGGCTGGAAGCGGACACCCAGATCGAGCCAGCGCTGCGCGCCCTGGCTCACGTCGCCGATGGCGAGCACCAGCACCAGCAGCACGAGCCCCACGGCATAGCCCCAGGGCGCCCAGCGCCGCATCAGGTCCGGCGGCACTTGCGCCGCGACCAGCAGGACGCCGAGCGCGAGCCCGAACCGCACGCACTGCCGCCGCCACAGCTCCAGGTTATCGCCGACCGCGCTGTAGAGCACGAACAGGCCGAGCGCGGCGAGCAGCAGCAGTGCGCCGAGCAGCGGCCCGTCGAGGTGCAGCCCGCGCAGGAACCGCGCCATGCTGCCGATCGGCGCGGCGCGGCGTTCGAACAACCGCTGCGTGTCCCTAAATTGCATCGCCGAATCCCAAATACTGGTCCATCACGGCGCGCGCGATCGGCGCCGCGACGCCGCTGCCGCTCTGGCCGTTCTCGACCACCACGGCCACCGCGATCTGCGGCTGCTCGAACGGCGCAAACGCGATGAACAGCGCGTGATCGCGCAGCCGTTCCGCGATCTCGAGGTCGTCGTAGTCTTCCTGCTGCGGCACCGAAAACACCTGCGCCGTGCCGCTCTTGCCGGCCATCTGGTAAGGCGCGCCGAGCCCGACCGCGCGCGCCGTGCCGATCTCGCTCTGCATCACCGCGTGCATCGCGTTGAGGACGCTGTCCCAGTAGAACTCGTTGTCGATGCCGACCCGGGGCAAGGGCTCCGGTATCACGAGCTCCCGCTCGCCGGTGACCGGGTTCTCCATCGCCGCCACGAGATGCGGCCGGAAGCGCTGGCCGCGCATGGCGAGCGTCGCCGTCGCCTGCGCGAGCTGCAGCGGCGTCACCAGCATGTACCCCTGGCCGATCGACGCGATCACCGTCTCGCCCGGAAACCACACCTGGTTCGCGCGGTCGCTGAACTGCTGCCGCTTCCATTCGCGCGAGGGCAGGAGGCCGTCCTTCTCGCCCGGGATGTCGATGCCGGTCGCCTCGCCGAGGCCGAACTGGCTCAGGTAAAAATGCATGCGGTCGATGCCGATCTCGCGGCTGATCTCGTAGAAGTAGACGTCGCAGGAACGGGCGATCGCTTCGTGCAGGTCGACTTCGCCGTGCCCGCGGGCCAGCCAGTCGCGGTAACGGTGCGTGCTGCCGGGCAGCGTGTAAAACCCGCGGCAGAAAGTGCGCCGCGTCAGGTTGGTCGCGCCGACTTCGAGCGCCGCCAGCGCCAGCATCGGCTTGATCGTGGACCCCGGCGGGTATTGGCCGCGCACCGCGCGGTTGAAGAGCGGCTGGTCGCGGTCGTACACGAGCGCGTTGTATTCGCTGACGCTCATGCCGAGCGCGAAGGCATTCGGGTCGAAGGTGGGCGCGCTCACCAGCGCGAGCACGTCGCCGTTGTTCGGGTCGATCGCCACGACCGAGCCGCGCTGGCCCTCGAGCGCCTTGGTTGCCACCCGCTGCAGGTCGAGATCGAGGCTGAGGTAGAGGCTCATCCCGGGCTGCGGGGCCTCGCTCTCGAGCAGCGATTCCGCGATGTCCTTCGAGTCTGCCGGGATCTGCCGGCCGCGGGCGTTGGTGATGATCTGCTGGTAGCCGGGATCGCCGTGCAGCTCTTCTTCCCGGTAGAGCTCGATGCCGGTCTTGCCCGTGTGTGCCGTCCCCGCGTACTCGGTCGGGTCGAGCCGGTTCAGGTCGTCCGCGCTCAGCGCGCCGACGTAGCCGACCACGTGCGCCACCAGCTCGCCGTGCGGGTAATGGCGCACCAGCCGCGGCTGGAAGTCGACGCCGGGAAAGCGCGGCCGCTGGATGGCGAAGCGCGAGATCTCGGCCTCGGTGAGCCGGAAGCGCAAGGTCACGGCCTTGAAGCGCGGGCCGTGCCGGATGAGGTCCTGGTAGCGCGGGATGTCCTCCCGCTCGATGAGCTTCAGGTCCGCCAGCCGGTCGAGGGTCGCGTCGATGTCCGGGACCTGCTCGGGAATCAGCTCGAGCTGGTAGGCGGGCAGGTTCTCCGCGAGGATCTCCCCGTTGCGGTCATAGATGAGCCCGCGGTTGGGCGGCAGCGGTTCGATGCGGAAGCGGTTGCCCGCCGAGCGTTCCGCGAAGTGCTCGTAATCGAGTATCTGCAATTGCACGAGCCGCGCGACCACGAGCCCCAGCAGCAGCGCGCTCACCGTCGCCGCGAACACGACCCGCCCGACGAACAGGCGCTGCTCGCTCGTATGGTCCTTGATGGGCGCGCTCAGGAACATGCGATCACCGCGCACCTCGGTGCCGGGTCGTACTTTCGTACGTTTTGCGCCGGTGCCGGGTCCTCATTACGGCTGGTAGCGGACGCCGCCGAGGATCACGGACATAACCGGCCACAGCAGCGTCCCGCTCACCACCGGCCCCCAGTAGATGACGGCCTCCGGGTAAATCCCCGCGATGCCGTTGATCCAGAACAGCACGAACTGGTACAGCGCCAGCAGCGCCAGCACCACCCCCGTCATCTGCGACAGCGGAAACACCCGGAGCTGCAGGTGGAACTTCACCGTGAGATAGCCGACCAGCGCCAGCGCCAGGGCATGCTGGCCGAGCAGCGTGCCGTAGGCGATGTCCAGCAAAATCCCCAATACCCAGGCCGTGCCGACGCTGTAGGCGCGCGGCAGCGCAATCGACCAATATATAAGTGTCAGGACCACCCAGTCCGGCCGGTACGGGCTCGCCCACGCCGGCAGCGGCACGATCGCGAGCATGAGCGCCACGACCATGCAGGCCAGCACCGGCAGGCGCCTGGAGCGGCGGTCCCTCATTCGCCGGCCGCCGCTTCAATGATCGGGTCGGCCGCTGCCGGCTCGGCCTCCTCCGGTTCCGCCGCGGGCTCGAGCTCGTCCTCGCCGGGCCAGATCAGCATGACCTCGCGCACCTGCCCGAGCGAGGCCGCCGGCTTCGCGCTCACGTCGGCGAACGGCCCCTGCGGGATCCGGATGACCGAGTCGACGACGCCGACGGGATAGCCGGGCGGGAACGTGCCGCCCAGCCCCGAGGTCACGAGCAGATCGCCTTCCTGGATATCGGCGTTGTTCGGCAGGAACGGCAGGTCCAGCCGGCCGTACTCGCCGGTGCCGACCGCGATCGTGCGCAGGCCGCTGCGGTTGACCTGCACGGGCAGCGCATGGTCCGGGTCGCTGATCAGCACGCCCTGCGAGGACAGGAGCCCGGCCTCGATGATCTGCCCGATCACGCCATTCGCGTCGATCATCGCCTGGCCGTCGAACACCCCGTCGCGCGTGCCCTTGTCGATCACCAGCACGTGCCGGAACGGGTTCGAGCTGACCGCCATGATTTCCGCCACCTGCACCCGGTCGGGCACCCGGCTCGTGGCGTCCAGCATGGCGCGGAGCCTGGCGTTCTCGGCTTCGAGCGCCGTGAAGCGCTGCAGCCGTGCCTGCGTGATGAGGCGCTCGGCCTCCAGCCGGCTCAGCTCGAGCAGCAGGTCGTTGCGGCTGGTGGTGGTCTCGTCGATCCAGCGCCATACGGAGACCGGCGCGTCGACGGCGACGCGCAGCGGGTAGACCGCCGCGCCGATCGCCTTGCGCACCGCGTCGAGGTGATCGCCGCGGTGATCGGCGATCAGCAGGAAGATGCTGATCCCCGCGAGCAGCAGGAAGCGGAGGCCGAGGGCGGGGGTTCGAAACGACCGGTCGGCTCGCGCGGCAACCATCAGGGCGTTACCGGCGCCGGGTTTCGCCGGGACGTCATCATGGCCGGCGCCCGCTTACTCCAGGCCGAAGACGGCGGGGCCGTGTTCATCGATGAGCTCGATGACCCTGCCGCCGCCGCGGGCCACGCAGGTGAGGGGATCGTCCGCGATGATGACCGGCAGCCCGGTTTCCTCCATCAGCAGCTTGTCGATGTCCCGCAGCATGGCGCCGCCCCCGGTCAGGACGATGCCGCGCTCGGCGACGTCCGCGCCGAGCTCCGGCGGCGTCTGTTCCAGGGCTTCCTTGACGGCGCCGACGATGCCCTGCAGCGGTTCCTGCAGCGCTTCGAGAATTTCGTTGCTGTTCAGCGTGAAGCTGCGCGGCACGCCTTCGGAGAGATTGCGGCCCTTCACCGAGATCTCGCGAACTTCCTGTCCGGGGAACGCCGAGCCGATCTCGTGCTTGATTCTCTCCGCGGTCGCCTCGCCGATCAGGATGCCGTAGTTGCGGCGCACGTAATTCGTGATCGCCTCGTCGAAACGGTCGCCGCCGATGCGCACCGACGCCGCGTACACGATGCCGTTCAGGGAGATGACCGCGACTTCCGACGTGCCGCCGCCGATGTCGAGCACCATCGAGCCGCGCGCCTCGTGCACCGGCATGCCGGCGCCGATCGCCGCCGCCATCGGTTCCGGGATCAGGTGCACCTTGCGCGCGCCGGCGCCTTCGGCCGATTCGCGGATGGCGCGCCGCTCCACCTGGGTGGAGCCGTAGGGCACGCAGACGAGCACGCGCGGGCTCGGGCGGAAATACCGCGTGCCGTGCGCTTTGCGTATGAAATGCTGCAACATTTTCTCGGTGACGGTGAAGTCGGCGATGACGCCGTCCTTCAACGGCCGGATGGCCGTGATGTTGCCCGGGGTCCGGCCTAGCATGTTTTTCGCTTCGGCGCCGACCGCCTCGACGATGCGTCCGCCCCGCCCGCTGTCTTCCCGGATCGCGACGACGGACGGCTCGTCGAGAACGATGCCGTGTCCGCGGGAGTAAATAAGTGTGTTTGCAGTCCCCAGGTCGATAGACAAATCGTTCGAGAAGTAACCTAGAATGTTCTTTAGCACGCCCTGGGGTCCCGGGGGTCAGAATTATCGGCGTAATCTAGCAATGCGCAGGACAATCAGCAAGGCGGCAGGTATCATTGCGGGCCCCCGGCCGGGCCGAAATGCGAAGGCTGTCACAGTCGGATCGAATCCGTGTCGTTAACTGCGAAACAGGTGCAACACATAGCGCTACTCGCGCGCTTGCAACTCGAGGAGAGTGAGTTCGACGACGTTGTCGACAAGCTGTCGCGCATCGTCGATTTTGTCGACCGGTTGCAGGCGGCGCCGGTCGGCGACGTGCTGCCGATGGCCCATCCGCTGAACCAGTCGCAGCGGCTGCGGGCCGACGTCGTGACCGGCCACATCGACCGCGACGCCATCCAGGCGAACGCGCCGGCCACCCGGGACGGTTTCTACCTGGTCCCCAAAGTCATCGATTAGTGGACGCGGCAGGCTTACACGTCCGGACGCTCACGGAGCTGGCGCGCGGACTCGCCGCCGGTGACTTCAGTGCCGTCGAGCTCACCGAAACGCTGCTCGAGCGGATCGCGCAGGCGAACGAGCGGCTGAACGCGTTCGTCACGGTCACGGCCGACGAAGCGCTCGCCGCCGCGGCGGCCGCGGACGCGGCGCGCGCCGCCGGCCGGTCGGCGCCGTTGCAGGGACTGCCGATCGTGCACAAGGACCTGTTCTGCACGGCAGGCGTCCGCACGACCTGCGGCTCGCGGATGCTGGAGAACTTCGTCTCGCCGTATGACGCCACCGTCGTCGCGCGGATGAAAGCCGCCGGCGCGGTGATGCTCGGCAAGACCAACATGGACGAGTTCGCGATGGGCTCGTCGAGCGAGACGAGTTATTTCGGGCCGGTGCGCAATCCCTGGGACCTGTCGCGCTCGCCGGGGGGATCGTCCGGCGGCACGGTGGCCGCGGTCGCGGCGCGCCTCGCGCCGGCGGGCACGGGCACGGACACCGGCGGCTCCATTCGCCAGCCGGCCGCGTTGAGCGGCACCGTCGGGCTCAAGCCCACCTACGGCCGCGTGTCGCGCTACGGCATGGTGGCGTTTGCGTCCAGCCTCGACCAGGCGGGCACGGTGACGCGCAGCGCCGAGGATGCCGCGCTGCTGCTCGGCGTGATGGCCGGGCTGGACGACAAGGATTCCACGTCCGTCGATCACCCGGTGCCGGATTACCTCGAAGCGCTGTCGGCGCCGCTGCAAGGGCTGCGCGTCGGCGTCGTGCGCCAGCACTTCGATGAGGGGCTGCACCCCGAGTGCGCCGCGCGCGTCCGCGAAGCGCTCGCGGCGATCGAGGCGCAGGGCGCCACGCTCACCGAGGTCGACCTGCCGAACATCGATCTTTCCGTGCCGACGTATTACGTCGTGGCGCCGGCCGAATGTTCCTCGAACATGTCGCGTTTCGACGGCGTGCGCTTCGGGCACCGCGCGCAGGACCCGAAGGACCTGCTCGACCTCTACTGCCGCAGCCGCGGCGAAGGCTTCGGCGCCGAGGTGAAGCGCCGCATCATGACCGGCACCTACGTGCTCTCCGCGGGCTATTACGAAGCCTATTACCTGCGGGCGCAGAAGGTGCGCCAGCTCATCACGGCCGATTTCAGGAAGGCGTTCGAAAAGGTGGACGTGATCGCGGGGCCGACGGCGCCGACGCCGGCGTTTGCCCTGGGTGAGAAGACCGGCGACCCGGTCACGATGTATCTGAACGACATTTACACGATCGGCGCGAACCTCGCCGGCCTCCCCGGCATTTCCGTGCCCTGCGGCTTCGCGGCGGGGCTGCCGGTCGGGCTGCAGCTCGTCGGGCCGCACTTCGCGGAGGAACGGGTCCTGCAGGTGGCGCACCAGTACCAGCAGCTCACCGACTGGCACCGCGCGGCCCCGGAGGCCTTCGCGTGAACGGCCGCTGGGAGGTGGTCATCGGGCTGGAAATCCACACCCAGCTTGCCACTAGAGCCAAGATATTCTCAGGCGCGCCCACGGCTTACGGCGCCGCGCCCAACACCCAGGCGTCGCTGATCGACCTCGGCTACCCCGGCGTGCTGCCGGTGCTGAACGCGGAAGCGGTGCGCATGGCCGTGAAATTCGGGCTGGCGGTGAACGCGACAATCGCGGCGCGCTCGGTGCTTGCGCGCAAGAACTATTTCTATCCCGACCTCCCGAAGGGCTACCAGATCAGCCAGTACGAGCAGCCGATCGTGGCCGCCGGGGAACTCGTGATTCTCGATGCCGGCGGCGTCGAAAAACGCATCGGCATCACGCGCGCGCACCTCGAGGAGGACGCGGGCAAGTCCATCCACGGCTTCGGCGAGCACACCGCGATCGACCTGAACCGCGCCGGCACGCCGCTCCTCGAGATCGTCTCGGAACCCGACCTGCGCTCGGCCGCCGAAGCGGTCGCCTACATGCGCAGCATCCACACGCTGGTGCGTTACCTGGAGATCTCCGACGGCAACATGCAGGAGGGCTCGTTCCGCTGCGACGCCAACGTGTCCATCCGCCCGCGCGGCGAGGCGAAGCTCGGCACGCGCACCGAGATCAAGAACCTGAACTCGTTCCGCTTCGTCGAAAAAGCCATCGAGTTCGAGATCGAGCGGCAGATCGACGTGCTGGAGGACGGCGGCACCGTCGTGCAGGAGACGCGGCTGTTCGACTCCGACAAGGGCGAGACGCGCCCGATGCGCAGCAAGGAAGAGGCGAACGATTACCGCTATGTCCCCGATCCGGACCTCTTGCCGGTCGAGCTCGACGAAGCGTTCGTCGCCGCCGTGCGCGAGACCCTGCCGGAGCTG
>DASSBS010000092.1:0-61907 GCA_035698445.1 Woeseiaceae bacterium | reverse complement strand
GCAAGGCCCCAGATCGTGAACGACAGCATGAAGGTGATGACGATCGACACGAATGCGCCGCCGCTGCGCGTCCTGCCGTCGAATCCACGAATGATGGCGATGTTCGCCGTCGCAAACAGCGTCATTGACAGAACGGCGAATGTCGACCCCACTGGAGCTTAACGGTGGTGCCGAACGGCTGAGCTCCCGATCATGCCGGCGGCCGGGGCGATGCCGCGAGCGGCCGGAGAACGCCGCTCACTGCAGAACGGCGGCGTCCAGCGGCAATTCGGGGTTCGCGATCCGCGCCGGGTCCACTTTCACGGAGTCGGCCACCAGTTTTCTCGCCGCCACGAAGTCTTTTGGCCGGTTCACAGCGTCGACGGCGAGCAATCTATCGTTCTTGACATAGCAAAGAGTGAAGCTGCGGCCGCGCGTACTGTCGCCTCGCTCCACGACGAGGTCATGGCCGTCGGACAAGCCGGCGATCTGCAGCTTCACGTCGAATTGATCGGACCAGAACCATGGGACCGTGGCGTACGGCTCGGCGGCGCCGCACAACGCCTTTGCCGCCGCCATAGCCTGATCGTTCGCGTGCTGCACGGATTCCAGGCGCATGGAACGCCCGTAGCGCGGATGCAGGAAGCTGGCGCAATCTCCGACGGCGTGGATGTCCGGGTCCGTCGTGCGGCAGTGCTGGTCGACTACGATTCCGTCGTTCACGTCGAGGCCCGAGGCTTCCGCGAGCGCCACGTTCGGAACGATGCCGATCCCGATCACCACGAGATCGATCGGCTCCACGCTGCCGGACCCGAGCTCCACGGCCCGGACCCGCTCATCGCCGTGTATGGCGGTCACGGAGGCTCCCAGGCGGACCTGCACGCCTTCCTCGCGGTGCAGCCTGGCAAAGAAATCCGACATGATCGGACCGGTTACGCGTTTCAAGACCCGTTCCTGCGTTTCCAGTACCGTGACATTCATCTGCAGGGCACGCAGCGAAGCCGCCGCTTCGAGGCCTATGTAGCCCGCGCCGACGACGAGTGCCCGGCCGCCGGGCTCGACGGCGGCGCGCATGCGTTCGATGTCCGCGATCGTCCTGACATAGCAGACACCGGCTCGCTCGATCCCGGGGACCGGCAGGCGCCGCGGCGAGGCACCGCAACTCAGCACGAGCTTCTCATAGTCGAGTGAGCTCCCGTCGTCGAGCCGGACACTTTTGCCGGCGCGATCGATTGCGTCGACGCGCCGGCCGAGCACGAGACGGATGCCGTCCCTGGCGTACGCCGACTCCTGGCGAATCAGGATTTGCTCGAAGCGCTTGCGGCCTTTCAGGAAGTCCTTCGACAGCGGAGGCCGATGATAGGGCAGTACCGGCTCCTCGCCGACGATCGTCACGCCGCGCTGCCACCCGAGGCGCCTGAGGCCCTGCGCGAGCTGTACGGCCGCGTGCCCGCCGCCGACGATCACGACTCCCGGATCCGTGTCACTCGGCACCGCGGACCTCAGAGGTTTCCGAAAGCCGGCAGCTCATGCGCCATCAGACTTTGCGCGTTCGCTGGTCGGCCACGGAGAAATCGGGATACCACGACACTTCCGCACCCGCACCGAGCCTGCGCGTACGTACGTCGAGCATGAACGGACGTCCCTCGCGCAGCGTGCGCAGGCCGCGCTGGATTGCAGGCTGCAGTTGCTCGCTGTTGGAAACGACCTCGCCCGGGATGTTATAGGCGGCCGCAAGCTTCGTGAAATCGACGTCCGGGTCTCCGAGGTAGGAGATGTAATCGCGATGCGTTTGCCCGGCGCGGCCACCGCGATTCAATACCTGCCAGCGCGTCTCTTCGTAACTTCGATTGTTGGTGATCACCGTCATCACGGGTATGTCGTAACGCGACATCGTCCAGAGTGAGTCCGTTTGTCCGAAGAGGAACCCGCCGTCACCTTGCAGCGAAACGACTTGCCGGTTCGGCAGCGCGAGTTTCACGCCTGCCGAGGCGCCTACACCCCAGCCGAGTGCGCGGCCCTCGGTGCGTCCAATTTTCATCATGCCGTCGTCGGCGAACGAGAAGAAGTTCAGCGTCTTGTACTCCGTGCCGAGCTCCTCGACGACTACGGCATCCTTCTCCATCTGCCGGTTCAGCTCGTACATCAGCCGCGGCCATGGCACGGGCTCGCCGCGGCTGTTCCGGCCGGCTTCGAGGCGCGCCGCGCGCACGGACGCCATGTGAGCCGCACACTTCGCCCGGCGCTCGGCCGTGCGCTGCTCGAGCTGGCGCGCTGTCGCCATGCTTTTGATCGATTCGATGAGACCCCGGGCGATTCGATCGAGGTGCCCGACGAGCGCGCTGGCCAGCGGCGTGTCCCGGCCGATCGTGGCCGCGTCGACGCTGGCATGGATGATCGGCACGTTCTGCAGAAAGCCCGCGTCTCTGATCGGAAAGCGCGCGCCGAAGTTGAGCAGGCAGTCGATCGGAACCGGGTAGACCTGCTGGTAGCTGCGGACGGCGTTCAACTCGCCGAGATACAGGGGATGGAAATTCGGAAAATCGGCGTAGAAGCTGCGATGCTGCACCACCGGGATTGCGAGCAGCTCCGCCAGCTCGACGAGGGCCGGCCTGGCTTGCGTCTGGCTAACCTCCGGTCCCACATACAGGAGCGGCGATGCGGATGCGAGCAGAAACTTCGCCGCGCGCTCGATTTCCTGCTCGTCGGGCTGCAGGTCCATCGGAATGTCCAGCGCCTGGCCCGCATAGATCGTCGCTTTGACGCCGGACCGGTACAGCAGGTCCCGCGGAGTGCGGATATACGTCGGACCGCCCGGCAGAACGTTCGCGATCTTGTAGGCCTTGCGCACCCATTCGGCAATCCGCTCCGGCTCGTGGGCCGTCCAGCGCCACTTCGTATACAGCCTGGATGCCTCGATCCAGGCATCGACGTCCTCGTGGCTGTCCGTGCCCAAGCGGTCCGAATCCGCGTGATCGCTGAACAGCACGAGCGGCGTGCGGTCCTTCATCGCGTTGTACATGTTCGACGTGGAATGCGGCAGGCCGACACGGCTGAACATCGCAAAGCCCGTCTTCCCGGAAGCTTTCGCATATCCGTCCGCGATCGAGACCACCTGGCCTTCCTGGGTCGCCTGAATGAGCTGCAGGCCCGGATGGTCCACCAGGGAATCGCAGACGGGGCCGACGCCCGACCCGTTCGAGACGAACAGGTATTCGGCGCCGGCTTCGAGGATCTGCTCGAGCAGCAAATCAGCGCAGGTGCCCGTCACCTCGCGCGTGTAGCCGTCCGGCATGGGCGAGCCGGGGACGAAAGGCTCGACCGATTGCAGGGCCGACCGGGCGGCCGCGGGGCTGAAACTCGCCGCCGCCATACCCGCGAGAAAGCCGCGCCGCGAAATTCGCCCGCTGACCAGTTCGTTTACGAGTCTGCGCATTGTCTTTTTCCTGCCGTGTCAACCGTCGGTCGCCCGCGATCTTTCGCGCCGCTTCTATCGCCGGAGCTCTTCATTTGACGGCGAAGTTATCAATCAGGTACTTCTCGAGCACGTCGACGTCATCTTCATGCACGGGAGCGCCCCTGGCGATCATGTCGTAGAGTATGAACTGCCATTCGTCGGCGGTTGCGTCGGCTTCGAGGATGCGGTTCGGCGCGTGGCATTGCGTGCAGACCTGCAGCAGCGTGTCCCGTCCCGGCCCTTCCGGGAACGGTGCCTGTCCGAGGGCCGCTCCGGCGCCGATGAGAATCCCCATCGGCAGCAGAGCCACCGCGATATTCCATTCGTGAGCTATTTTCATCGGATTCGCGTCTCTTCCCATACGTCGTCGAAATCGAAGCACTAACTCGAATTATTCATGAACGTTTCGACAATCGTGGCAGGCGGAGCCGCGACCGGGGGGAGGGGCCTTCGGCGCCGGCCACGAGCACGTCCCTGTGGGCCTGCGGGCTCGGCATCCCTGCCTCGCACGCCGCCGAACACCCCTCCCCCCGATCGCGGCTCCGCTCCTGCCGCTGTGCCGTTCATGAATAATGCGAGCTAATCTTGACAGCTTTGGAGCGTGACGCGAAACTCGCCACGCGTTCGCACCCGCCGGGCCGCTCCCGTGATACTTTCGAAGGACTTGCTTCCGGCTTTGCGAGCTCGAGCTCGCGACGCAACCAACCAAAGAGATAACACTTGCAACATTTTTCACCGGATCCGGCGCATACGCACGACGGTCACTACGTGGGACCGGACTTCGACGGCCCGATCGAGGAGCATCCGCTCTGGCAGCGCGACAACGTGATTCTCGTGAGCGTCGGAATCGACGTCGGCTCCGCCGGCACCCAGATCCTTTTCTCCCAGGTGCACCTCAAGCGGCAGTCCGTGGACCTGTCCAGCCGCTACCTGGTGGTCTCGCGGGAAACCCTGTACCAATCACCGATCATGCTGACGCCGTATTCGAGCGAGACGCTCATTGATGCCCGCCGTCTCGGCGAGATCGTCGACGAGGCATACTTTCAGGCGAAACTTCATCCGGAATCCATCGATACCGGGGTCGTCATCCTGACGGGCGAAGCGCTCCGGCGCGAGAACGCCGAGCGCATCGCCCACATCCTGTCGGAAAAATGCGGCGACGTCGTATGCGCGACGGCCGGCCATCACATGGAGGCGATGCTGGCGGCGCACGGCTCCGGCGCGGTCCAGGCGTCGTTCGTGCGGAACGAGCGGGTGCTGAACGTCGATGTCGGCGGCGGCACGACCAAGCTCACCGTGATCGACAAGGGCCGGGTTTTGTCGACGGCAGCGATTCACATCGGCGCTCGACTCCTGGCTTTCGATGCGAACGGCAGGCTCGCGCGTCTCGACCCGGCCGGCCGCCTGCATGCCCGGCGCGCGGGCTTCGACTGGCGTGTGGGAGACGCCGTCAGGGAAGGTGAGGTCGCGAAGGTCGCGCAGTCGATGGCCGACGATCTCGTCGCCGCGCTGACCGGCAGCGCGCCGCCCGCGCGGGCCACGGAGCTCTACCTCACGGATCCGATCTCGCACCTCGCGAACATCGATTCCGTCATGTTCTCCGGCGGAGTCGCCGAGTTCGTCTACCACAGGGAGCCTGGCGATTTCGGCGACCTCGGAAGGCCGCTCGGCGGCGCGCTGCGGGCGGCCGTCGACTCGGGAAGGCTTCCGTGGCGGCTGCTTTCGGATAGCCTCGGCATCCGTTCCACCGTGCTCGGATGCTCGGAATTCACCGCTCAGGTGAGCGGCAACACCGGATACCTGAGCAATCCGGATCGGTTGCTGCCGCGGCGCAACGCCAAAGTGATCCGTCCGGACTTCGAGTTCGCGGAGGTATTCGATGCCGACGCGCTGGCCGATGCCATTCGCCGGCACATGACGCGCTTCGAGATCGCCGAAGCCGATCCGAACCTGGTGCTCGCATTTCATTGGGAAGGCGCACCGCGGTTCGAGCGGCTCGCCGGGTTTGCGGAGGGGATCCGCCGGGCGTTGGCCGGGCGCATCGCACGCCGACAGCCCATTTACGTCATTCTGGATGCGGACATCGCGTTGAACCTCGGCTCGATACTGCACCGGGAGCTCGAGGTCGACACCGAGGTCATGGTCATCGACGGCCTTTCCCTGTGGGACTTCGATTCGGTGGATCTCGGTAACCTGCGCCTGCCGTCCCGGACTGTTCCCGTAACGATCAAATCACTCGTTTTCAGCGATGTCGCCGACGGCGTGCGCCGCCGGGAGCTCATCCATCATCCGCGTGAAGGGGCGTTGTCCGGCACTGCCGGACAGGGGAGGTAACTCGATGCCCGAACCGACACTGAGCATCGTGACCCGCACCCAGGGCAACAACAGCGCGCTCAAAACCGGCGAGATTGCGCCGGCCGGCTTCGACCTCGCCTTCGAGGAGGTGCCGGTGCTCGTGCATGCTTTCCGTCGCATGGTTCGAAAGCTCGAGTTCGACGTGTGCGAGATGGCCCTCACGACCTATCTATGCGCCAGGGAGCACGGGGTCCGCTTCACCGCCATTCCCGTGTTTCTCGTCAGGGCCTTCCATCACGGCGCCATTGTCCGGAGCGACGCATCGGCAATTCGCGACCCGCGGGAGCTCGAAGGCAAGCGCGTCGGCGTCAATCGCGGATACACAGTGACCACGGGTGTATGGGCCAGGGCTGTGCTCCAGGACGAGTATGGCGTGGACCTCGACAAAATCACCTGGGTGCTCTCCGGCGACGAGCACGTGCAGACGTACGTGCCGCCTCCGAACGTCGTGCCGATGCCGCCCGGAAAGTCCATGGAGGAGCTCCTGCTCGAGGGAGAGCTGGCGGCGGCTATCGGGCTGCAGTCGGATCGCCCGGATATCGGTCCGCTGATTCCGGACCCCGTCGAAGCCGGGCTGCGCGCCTTCAGGAGCCGGGGACACTACCCCATCAATCATCTGATCGTGGTTCGCGATGACGTGCTCGAGAGATTTCCGGAAGCCGCCGTGGCCCTCTTCGAAGCGTTCTCCGAGTCGAAAAGACGCTATCTCGACCAGCTTGCGGCCGGCACCCTGGCAAATCCCGGTGCGATGGATCGGCTCTATGCGCGCCTGCTCGACCTCGGGTCGGATCCGCTTCCGTACGGCATTGCGGCCAATCGCGGCATGTTGGAAGCGCTCGTCGCGCATGCCACGACCCAGAGGATTCTGACCGCCCCGCTGGACATCGATTCGGTATTCGCGCCGGCAACGCGGCACCTGTAAGGGACCGCGGCGTCGTCGGGGCGCACGGCCCTTCCCGACGTCAGCTACCCGGTGCCGGCGCTGTCCGGACGGGCGGCGCGTTTCCTGCGCAGCAGGAAGATCACTCCCCCCAACACGGCGAAGGCCAGCACCACGCCCGCGACCAGCGGGAGGGTTGCGGATTCCGATCCGGGCTTTGTCGCGGCGAGGGCGGGATCGAGCGCGTCGTGCTTCTGCTTTACCCGGTTCGCATCCTGAACGGTGACGAATTCGCCCGTTTCCGGATCGAATACGAGGTAGGCCGACGAAGTCAGGTCTTCGTCGCTCGCACACGCCGACTCTGCGGAGAGAACGTTGGCAACGCAGAGCAGCAGGAAAGCGAGCAACGAAGACCTCGTCATGACCTCCTGATCCGGGGTGGCGTCGAGCTGTTTCGGTATTCGCCCGACGGTGGCATATCAGGTTCCATTGGCGCCGGTCAGGAACGGCGGAATGACGGGTGCCTCGTGCCAGCGCCAGGCCGCCGAAGGAGTGTTCTCCTCCACCGTCCAGTCCACGGTGTGCGTATTGAATCGCAACGTGTTGTCGCGCAAGTCCGGGGCCTCGTACACGATCCGGCCGTTGATAAAGGTCATCACCGACGTCAACTGATCGAGGTCTTCCACCGGCACGTCCATGTAGTCGCCGTTCAGGATGACGATATCGGCCTTCTTTCCAGCCTCGATCGAGCCGAGCTCGTCTTCTCGCCACAACGGGTAGGCGCTCCAGCGCGTCATCATCAGAAGCAGCGTCAGGCGATCCGGTACCGCCTCCTCGGGAACGCCCCAGGTTTCCCCGTTCATCTTCCGGGTCAACCACATGACACCGTCCTCGAACGGAGAGGAGCGCATCGCGCGCTGAATGCCGAATTCGCTGATCACCGCGCGCGCACCGGCCTTCAACATGCTCGCCACCGGCGCATTCATCGTCAGGTACTCCTCGCCGTAGCCGTTCTTCAGCACCCGGGTCGGCGTATCCGCCGCGTCGCAGGAAAAGGTGAGATTGAGGCGCACGGCCATCTGAATCTCTTCCGGTGTTACGGTATGGCAGTGATCGCTTTCGATCCGGAGCATGCGGATGCGCTCGTCCGACATGTACGCACGGTACGTCTTCAGCATCAAGTCCAGCGCACCGTCACCGGAGACGTGCCAGCCCGTTATTCCCGTGATGCGATTCTCGGCCGCGAGCTGCGCGATGGTCGTGAGGTGCTCAACGCGCCTGGCGCGGTTGCTCACGGTATTGATCTCGGTGATCGCGTCCACCTCGATTCCAGGCGGTGCCGGCGGACATTGCTCGCGGCTCTTGATCTTGTCGTCCGCCGGGATCGACGTGCACCATCCCACGCCTCCCGCGTCGATGCCGCCCACGCTGCTGCCCAGGCTCCACATCATGTCGGACCCATAGCCCGTCCAGTCCCCGATGCGCCGGTAAGTCTCCTTGATGCGCGGATTGAATGGCTGCATCCAGCGATTACCCCACGCGAGGCGGATGGGCATGAGATGGTTACGGGCGAGATGAACGGATGCGCTGAAGCCGCCTTCGCACTGCAGGTGACTCTTGTGCGCGGTGACGCCGATCTGGGCGTTCACCTGCATCACCTCAAAGTAACCTTTGATGTACTTGTCGAAGATTCCCGGCTGGGTCGCGATCAGGTCGACCGAGATGCAGCGTGAAAAGTCCGTGTATTCGCCCGACCAGCCCACCTCGCGGCCTTCCATCCAGTAGGCGTCCGGCAGCTTGTTGCCGTAGTACGCCTCGATCGCCTCGATGGCGCGCGTGTTGAGCACCGAGCCGCCGCGCGTGCTGACGAATACGGGATGATTCGGTCCCGCCTTGTCGAGACTCGCTCGCGTGATCTCGTGCCCGAATGCCTTCACCGCCACGCTCGCAGGATTAAGTCCGAGGCGGATCCACTGTCCCTCCGGAATCTGGTTCGCACGCGCGGCGACCGCCTTGTGCACCAGGGCGGAGAGCTCCTCTTTCGTCTCGGCCCGCACGTGAATTTCCAGCTCCTCGGGAATCGAACGGACCACCCAGGGGAAACCGGTCGAGGTCTCGTAAATATGATTGTGGGTGTCGATCAATCCCGGTATGACCGAGTTCCCCTCGGCGTCGATCACCTCCGTCCAGTCCGCGACGAGCTTTTTGATCTCCTCGTTGCTGCCGACTGCCAGTATTTTTTCGCCACGGATGGCGATCGCCTGCGCGAAGCTGATCTCTTCAGGATCATCGGAATCAGCGGTGATCACTTTCCCGTTGAGGATGACCGTTTCCGCGTACGGCGCTTTGCCGGCGACGGCGACCCCACAGAAGCTGGCCGATATTGCAAGGCATACGGCTATTCCGGCGATGCGGTAGGAACGCCTCGTGTAGTTCATCATGACAACCCCCTGTTGTCGTCGCATCGGCCGCTGCTTCAGTTTCGACCGTAACGGATCGCGGTAGTTACCCGAAAAAAGCGCCGCCGATATTCTCGGTTTTGGCGGCACCTCTGTTGCGTTGATCGCTGCTGCGCAGCGACGCATCAAGCAAAGTAAAAGAAACATTTTTGCTTGTCAATTTGTCTGCAACGCCTTCGCTGATCGGCATTTGTTTCATTTGAATCTTCGTCGTGATCGACTTCGAATCCGATGTTGTTAAACTGCGATTCAACGGTTGAATGCGGGCGTCGTGCGCGCGCGGCACGGACCCGAAGATTACAAAGGCAACATTGCAGTGGACGTCCATCAAGCAAGACAGGCGGTCGCAAAGCTGCGCTCGAATCTCGGCATCGTAGTAAAGGGGCATGACTCGAGCATCGACCTGCTCGTCGTGGCGATACTCGCAAAGGGCCACGTGCTCCTCGAATCGGTGCCCGGCGAAGGCAAGACCCTGCTTGCGACGGCACTCGCCGCGTCCATCGGCGGAATGACGGCCGGGCGCGTCTCGGGACAACCGACCCTCAAGCCTTCCGACCTGCTGGGCGCGGAGATGCTGCGCGATGGAACGTCGGTGTTCGAGCTGATGAAGGGCCCGGTGTTCAACAACATTCTGCTGTTCGATGAGCTGAACAGGACGGACCCGCGAACCCAATCCGCATTGCTCGAGGCGATGCAGGAGTACCAGGTCACGATCGGCGAGCGCACCTGGCCGCTGCCGCGGCCCTTTCACGTCATCGCGACCCAGAATCCGCTGTCGCACGAGGGTACCTGGGAGCTCGACGCCGCGGCCAGGCAGCGGTTTCTGGTGAAGATCGAATGGTCGTTCTCGTCCCGTGACGTCGAGTTCCGGATTGCGCGTGAAGCGAAGAGTTTTCTCAAGGAGAATCTTGAACGCATACAGCCCGTGATCACGCGCGACGAGCTGATTGCGGTCCAGGATATGCTGGCGGCGGAGATCATGCTGTCCGACGCCATGGTGCACCTCATGAACTCGGTAACCGTGGCCACCCGCCGCAGCGACCCGTCCTATCCCGCCCAGGCTTTCGAGAAGGCCGGACTGGGTGGAGAGGTCGTCAGCGACGCCGGCGGCGCGAGCTCCCGGACGACGAGCTTCTGGCCGTCGCTCCTGCGGGCCCACGCCTTCTATCATGGCCGCGACCGGGTCGTTCCCTACGATGTGTTCGCGACCGCGGTCGCAATGCTGAACCATCGCCTGGAAACGAGCTATCCAGTGAACATGGGTCGACTGATAAACGTCGTGCTGGCGGAAAGGGGCTATGCCTACCAAATTCCGGCATAACCCGGAACGTGCCGATCGGCAGCGCGATGACCTGCATGCGTTGGGCGTGCTGCTGCCCATCCGCTTCCGCCCGGTCAAAGTGCTTCCGGGAAGACATCCGCTCGGCCGGACCGGCGAAGGCATGCGGATGCTGCGGACGCGCCCTTACGTGCCCGGCGAGGACAACCCGCGCGACATCGACAGGTTCAGTCGGCCGAACGAGCGCATGGTGATGGAGTGGGAAGACGAGGCACAGGCCTCGATCATGCTGCTGGCGGACGTCTCGGCCTCGATGTCGGTTCCGATCAAGGCCGGGCTGCGCGACGCCTGTCTGCTGCAGATGACCTATTCTCTTTGGAGATCCGGCGATCGCGTAGGCACGATCCTGTTCGACAGCTCCCTCGGCGAGCAGATTGCCGCGCCGAATCTGCGCACGCAGGTGCAACTCCTGACCGGCGCGCTAGCGCGGGCGGGCACGCAGGGGCTTACGGACGTTGCCGGGGTGTTGCGCTCGTACATGGAGCTGGATCGCCGGCGCCGGGCCGACCTGCTGTTCGTCATTTCGGATTTTCTGCTGTCCGGCGAAAGCGACGCGGGTCCCCGCATCGACTGGCGGAAGCTGCCCGTTTCGCTGCGGCACAATGTCGTTCCGGTCGTCGTTTCGTTCGCCGTCTCCGGCACTGCCGCGGGGATGATCAAGTTCTGGGATCCCGAGCGCCGGCAGCGCCGGCTCGTCTGGCTGTCCCGCGAAAGAATACGCCGCATCAACGCGCGCGAGTGCGAGCGGCTCGCGTCCGTGACGGCAAGCTTCAGGGCAGCGGGCCTGGATTACATGGTGCTGGCCGAACTGCGCGATATCTATCCTGAGCTCGCAAGGCTCGCCCGCGGGCGTCGTCTGAGGAAGCATTGACGTGAGGACGCCGGCGGTCATTTGCGCGCTCACGCTCCTCTGGACGGGCGGCGCATTTGCGGACCACGTCGTTCCCGTCGTTCACCGGGGCGAGTTCCTGGCGATTCGCGCCGGCGTGCCGGAAGTGGGCACGCGGCCGGTGCACGTCGGCGATCCGTTGTCGCTGCTGATCGAGGTGGAGTTCGACGCCGAACGGCTGCGGATCGAGACACTGGACGCCGCGTTCTTCCAGCGCGCATTCGCGGATCACGCGGCGTTTGCGCTGCATTCCGATCCTGCCGTGACGCGTACGAACGCCGATGCACGCACGACAATACGTGCGTCGTGGACGTTCCAGATCGTCGATTGCCCCGCGGGTCTTTTGCAGTGCGCCGGCGAAAAGTCATACGAGCTGCCGATTATCGACGTGGCGTACCAGCTCGTCGACCAATCGGGAATAGCCATGAACGACAAGTCGGTCCGCCTCCGGCCGTGGCCCGGAACCATATCGGTCACGCCCTCCGTCAATGCCGTCACCGGCTCTCCGGACGAATTCGCCGTCGTCTTTCCGGGAGGCGCTTACCAGGAAGCCCTGCCCGTGAGAGACCGGCGCGCCTCCGCGCTGCTCGCAGCTCTGGCGGGAACATTGATACTGGGTGCGGGCATCCGCGGCTCGCGACGGCGCAGGGCACGGCCCGCCGCGGCGTTCCCCGCGCCGCGGGCTCTCACGCGCTGGCAAACCGTGCTGGGACACCTCGAGACGGGTGACCTCCCGGACGACGAATGGGGCGACACGATGCGTCGATGCATCACGTGGTATTGCCTGGATGAAATGTCGGCCAATCCCTGTGAGTGGCTGGAGAGCGGCGCGCTCAGCCGGGCGCGGGTGCCGGCGGGGCTGGCCGGTCTTTACGCGCTCTACTCCGACATTCTCCAGGAGGACGGCATTGCACCGTCGCGACGGCAATCCTGGCTCGAGCGTTTCCTGCATACCGTGCAGAATCCCGCGGTAGCGGCGTCGGCGAGCGCTTCGCATTGATCGACTGGACCGGCATCGAAGTCGTCCACTGGTGGCCGCTCGGGCTCGCCGCCGGCACGGCCGCGCTCCTGTTCTCGCTTTGGACGCGGCGGCGCCGAACGCTGTTTCCGGACGCGACGCTGCTGACCGCGTCCCATTTCACCGGCATCGCGCTCGATCGCCTGCCGCTCGCCGTCGGCATCGTCGTTCTGCTGCTCCTCACGGTGGCGATGATGGAGCCGTCGGCCGTGCGCGTGGATACCGTCGAGCGGCGTGCCCGTGACTTCATGATTCTCGTCGATACCTCCCGCTCCATGAGGCACGATACGAAGGTGCGGCGGGAATCGATCCCGCTCAATTTCGAGCGGCGGGTCGGTGCCTTCTCGGAGGCAGTGGCGGACCCCGACAAAATCCCGTTCATCGCCCGATACGAGCTCGCGCGGGAGAGCCTTTTGCGGTTTCTGTCGGGCCGCCGCGCCGGCGACAGGGTGGGGCTGACGTACTTCAACGACGACGCCTACCCGGTATCGGCGCTCACCTCCGACCTGGCGTTCGTCGGGGAGCAGCTCGGTGAAATGGACGACTACGTCAACTGGGGAACCGACATTGCGACGGCAATGGACAGCACGCTCGACATCCTGGAGCGGTATCCCGGGCAGAACAGGCGGACACTGATCCTGTTGACCGATGCGGAAACACGGTATACGAAAGAGCTCGAGGAGCAGCTCGCGCGCCTGGCCACGGGCGAGCTGTCGTTCTACCTGCTGTGGATCATGACCGACGACACGGATACGCCGCATGCGGAGGTTGCGTCTTTTCTCGAGCTCGCCCGCTCGATGGGAACCGTCGTGACGCTCGAGAACCTCGACGCCGACGATCTACAGACTGCATTGCAGGACATCAGCCGGCTCGAAGCTTACGCATACCCGGAGACCCGGCGCACGGTCATCGACTTGTCCGAATCAATGCTGCGGACCGCGAGAATGCTGCTCATCGTCTGGCTGCCGCTGATGGCGACGGTGTTTCACCCCGCGACGGGCCGGCGGGAATTCGAGGTGACCTCGAGATGAGCCGCCTGCGCAGCGAGGCCGCCTGATGTCCGACGTCCAGCCGACACGATGGAAGCGCGTGATGCCGGCTTTGCCCCTGGCGTTGAAATCAGCGGGTGCCTTGCTGCTGATTTTCGGCCTCCAGGGCTGGGCCTTCCAGCACGGCGTCGTTCCGCGCATCGCGGCGGCTGAGGCGAACCTCGCGCAACTGCGGCAGGAGGCGCCGACAGACGAGCTGATGAACGACGCGCTCTCCGCGCTCGGCGATTGCTGGCGTCTCGCCGCCGACGAGGGCAGAAAGCGCAGGCTCGTCGCACTTCGCGACACCGTCATGCGGCGCTTCGCCGATAACCCGGCCGCCGCCGCCGCGGAGCTCGGCCGGGCCGCGAGCGAGCTCCAGGCAGAATCGGAAGTCGAGCGCAGTGCGCTGGAAGACTTGCGAGCGAAGACGGCTCGGCTGCAGGCCGCTTACTCGGACGATTACGGTGAGCTGCTGCGCCTGTACTCCGACGTGCCGTGGTATTTCCAGCCCGGCGCGGCCATTTTCGAAGCGGGCCGGCCGGCGGAGCAGCGGCTCGCGTTCAACCATGCGCAGTACCTGATGCTGACAGGCAATCGGGAAGCGGCCGGCAAGGCGCTCGACGAGCTGCGGCAAAGCGCGCGTTCCGCATCGTTCAGCTCCAGAGTTCTCTTTGCACAGGCGCGGCTGAGCTACGACGCGTACCGGGCCGAGGCGAACGTGCAGTATTACGACGACGCTCTGCAGTACATCCGGCAGAGCTTGCGCGACGATCCGGACTACGCCCTGCCGAAGCTGTTTCTGGAATTCCTGCTGTCGGTCGATCAGGACGCGATGGAGCTCGACGTGTCTCCGGTCGAGGCACAAGGGTCCGGCGAAGCGCAGGGAGAACGCGGAGACATTTCGTCCGGCTCGCGGGAGTTTTAATGCCGTGAACATGCGCGCGCGTTACGTTACGGAACGCCGGTCGTGTGGCTGACGGTTGCGGCCGCCGCGGCTTCGGCTCTCGTCATTCTATTCTATTGGCGCGCCCCCCCGCTCCGACGCGCAAGCAGAAAGCCTGCGCTCGCGACGGTGCTGCCGGCCGCCGCAGGGCTCGCGCTCTGCGCCCTCTCGGCGACCCTGGGGCGGCCTGACTATACTTATGCACGCCAGGCGGCCCCGCTCGCCGTCGCGATCGCTTTCGATGTATCACCGAGCATGCTGGCCGTCCCCGATCCGACCTTCGACCGCCACCTGCCGCCCCGCTACGAGCGGGCGCGCACCGTGCTGCTACCGGTGTTTGCGGCGCTGGAGGAGCGCGGCAAGAGCGTGATCGTGGCCTCGCTCGGCTTCACCCGGGACTCCGGCGTGCTGGTGGGGTGGAGCGACGACGGCGCGCAGATCCGGAGCGTCCTCGAGCACGATCTGGTGCCGGGCCTGTTCACTCGCGCCGGCACCAGCCTCGAAGCCGCGGTGGACGAGCTGGTCGACGTATTCGACACGCTGCCGAACAGCCTGCGCGAAGAAAGCCGCCGGGTCGCCATCCTGGTGTCCGACGGAGAGGACACGACTGACCGTTCGTGGCTTCCGTATGCGCTCGACCGGCTTTCCTCGAGCCCGCTCCAGGTCATCGCGCTGCAAACCGGCTCGCTTCAATACGACGAAGGCGTGCCGCGTTACGGCGAGCTCGGTGAGTTTCTCGGCTTCGAACGCATGGGCGGCGCGCTCTACACCGTGCCAAACGCGAAAGCCATGGGCGCCATCGCAAGTGCGCCGCGGCGCGGCGGGCTGTACGTCCGGGCGGAAGACCCTGCCGCGACGGAGCGGATCCTGCAATTCCTGGACAGCTCGCGTTCCGGCGGCACCGACCGGAACATGCTGGCGTTCGTCCTGCTCCTGTTCGCGGTGACCACCCTGTTGTGCGCCCGCATCCTGCGTTGAGCTCGCCGGTCCGGCAGGTCGTCGCCGGTACGCGCGTCACGATCCGCTCTGCGGTACGGATCGTGGCGGCGTCAGCGATCGTCATGCTCGCGCTGACAGCGTGGTCGCACCCTTTGAGCGTCAGCTACAGCCGCTTCGAGGTCGACGGGCAGGTTCTCGAAGCCGTTTACCGGCTGCCCATGGACGACATCGACCTGCTTCTGCAGCTCGACGCCGATCTCGACGGCATGGTCTCCCCGCGGGAGCTCGGTTCCGCGCGGGATCGACTGGGCACGTATATTCGGCAGCACGCGAGCATCGAGGCGAACGGATTCGTGCTCCAACCCGAGTTGCAGCGAATCGCGACCTGGCTCGACCGCGCCGATTTTGCCTATGTCTCGATCGTGGCGCGTTACGTCGCGCCGGAGCGGATCGAGCGGCTCGAGATCGCCGTCGGCGTGCTGACCGATCTCTACCCCGATCATCGCAACCTGGCCGAAGTTTTCGTCGGCGGAGAGCTGGAAGAGTACGTTTTTCAACATGGCAATCGCTGGGTGGGCGAGGTCGGGAATACCGGCTGGTGGCAGACGGCGCGCGAGTTCACTCGGCTCGGCGTCGAGCACATATTCACCGGCTACGATCATTTGATGTTCCTGCTCGGGCTCCTGCTCGTCGGGCGCGGCTTGCGGGATCTGTTTACGATCGTCTCCGCTTTCACCGTCGCCCACAGCGTCACACTGGCACTCGCAGCCCTCGGGATCGTCCATCCGGCGATCCGGGTCGTCGAAGCCGCTATTGCGCTCAGTATTGCGTACGTAGGACTCGAGAATCTCGTCGTACGGACGTTTCGCCATCGCTGGATGATCGCCGGCGCCTTCGGGCTCGTCCACGGCTTCGGCTTCGCGGCCGTGCTGCAGGAGACCCGGCCGTCGGGCGCCATATCGCTGCTGGCACTGTTCACCTTCAATGCAGGCGTCGAAATCGGCCAGCTCGCCATCGTTGCGCTCGCGTGGCCGTTGCTGGCAGCCGTTCGCAGCAGCGACTACCGTGAGACCATCGTGCGCGCGGCGTCCCTGCTGATCGTCGCTTGCGGCGCTTTCTGGTTCGTCGAGCGCATCGCATGAGGCGGAGCTCCCGATGCGGTCTCGCGGCCCTGGCTCTGTTTGCCGTGCTGGTGTCGCCGCACGCCGGCGCGGACGTGGTGCTGAGCTCGGAGAAGTTGAACGCCGCGCTCAAGCAGATGCAGCGTCTGCAAGTCGATCGCCGGAGCACGGCTGAGACGGCGGCGGCCGACACTGTCTTTGCGCTCGGCGAGGAGGCGCGCGCGCTGGCGGAGCTGATGAGCAGGGAAGTCGCGGCGCACGGGCGGCAACAGCAGCCCCTGCTTGATCTGGCGCTCGGTCGCGCGTCGGCGCTCGGCGTCGACATCGCCTGGTCGGCGGATCACGAGCGCTACTTCTACGACGGCGATGCGTACCGGCGCTACCTCGAGGTTGCACCCGAAGGACCTCACGCCGAGGCGAGCATGTTCCGCATCCTGTGGAACGACTTCTATCACGCGGCAGCGGACGATCATGCCGTCCTCGTCGCGCAAGCGGCGTACAAGGAGGAGTTCCTCCGACGCTTTCCGGGCTCCAAAAACGCCGCCGAAGCGGGTTTGTTCCTCGCGATCGACTACCGGGACCTCTGGCGCGACTGCGTCGACGGCAAGTCGCAGGCCTGCGACGGCCGGTATGCGGCGCTCGCGCGCGAGCAGTTCCAGCGTGTCGCGACGGAGCACGGGGGCACCGACCAGGCAAAGATCGCCAGCCGCTTGCTGCGACGCTTCGATGCGGAGGCGGCAACAAGGTGAACGTCGGGCGTTGTCGGGCCGGGTGCCCCGACAACGCCCGCTGATCAAGCCCGGCGAATGCCGACCCCCGCGTTGCTCACTCGAACACGTATTCGAGCTTTATGCCGTAGGTCGTGAACGAGGAGGGGGCCAGATGCACCGACTCGAGCCCGTCGGGAAACACGTCGAACTCCGGGTTGTAAGATGGCCGCGCCTCCAGCAGGTTCCGTGCAAAGGCGGACAGCGACCAGCCGTCGTCGAGGTTGTGCAAGCCGATCATAAGGTTCAGGTCTTCATGCCGGTTGTATTTCACCACCTTGCTGAAGCTCTCCACGTCCAGTATGTAGCCGTCGGAAACGTAGCCCTTGGCGCTGAACGTCATCTCGTAGCCCGTGAAGACCGGCATGAAGTAGTCGGCGGTCATCACGAACTTCCAGTCCGGTGTCCGCGGCGCCTTCTCGCCCGTCCGGTCTATGATAGAGAACGAATCGAATGCTTCCACGGGATCGCTCGGTGCCGGAATGGGGTCGCCGGTCTCCTCGTCGAAAAACTTGCACGGCGCATCCGGATTCGTCGTTGCCTCCGCGATTTCCGCATCCGTGCAGCCGGCCCCCGGGAAGCGGGTCATCACACCGTCCATCAGCGCCCCGGAAAAGCCCAGCCGCAGGTTGTCGGTCGGCGCGAATCGGGTATTGAATTCCAGCCCTCGGACGCGCTGGCCGGCATTCGCGCTGGCCGACGTCTGTTCCGGATCGGGCGACAGCACCGTCGTCTGCAGGTTGGGGAACTCCAGGTTGAACAGCGCGGCATCGAAGCTGAAACGGTCCCGCCAGAGCGTGCCTTTGATGCCCAGCTCGATCTGCTCGGCATCCTCCGTCTCGAACGTGAGCTCGTCGATGCTCTGAGGGATGGAGGTCTGCCCCGTGTCGAACCCGCCGATCTTGGTCGCTTCCGCGTACCGCGCATACAGGGACACATCCTGGGTCGCGTGGAAGCGGAGCGTAACCTGCGGACTGAAGCCGCTCTCCTCGAACTTCTGCGCGAACGGTCCTTCGTCGCGCGCCTCGCGCACCGCGAAATCGGGCGCGGTCAGCCCGACCGGGACGGCGTTGCCGCTCCACCACGCCTCCGGTATGTCGCGTGACTCACGATACGGCATCGCGTACAAAAGTGTGCCCGGCTCGACCGGCAGGAACAGGCGGGCGGAAGCCGGATCGACCAGGAAATACTGGTCGCCGTTCTCCATTTCGCCGATATCCCCGTTGTAGCCGTCGAGCTCGGGATGGAACACGCCGTCGGAGGCAACGACCAGCGGATCGCAGGGCTCCTCGGGGCACACCGCGAACACCCACGACGCGCCGTAGCCCCGGACCGTCGCGAACTTGTCCACGTCCTGGAAGCGGCCGCCGACGTCCAGCGCCATGCGGTTGTCCATGAAGTTGAACGTCAGCGTGCCGAACGCGGCGCGGAAATCCACTTCCTCCGTGATGATGTTGAAGCGCTGCGACTGGCGGACGTTCGCCCTCAAGCTCGACGAGAACGCGCCCAGCTCGGTGCTCTGGTAGAACAGGCCCCCCATCCACTCGATCGGGCCGCCGGTGCCCGACGTGAGGCGCAGCTCGGAGCTCATCTGCTTGAAGTCCTCGCCACGCCCCTGGAAGTTCAGCAGGAAGGGTGAATTGCTGTTGTCCTGCACGTAATCACGCTCGTAATCGCTCCAGCCATTGAGCCACTCGAGCGTGATCTCATTGTCGAAGAAGTATGCCGCTTCGATGTAGCCGTCCGCGCCGTCCAGGTCCTCGTACCCGCGAATGCCGTTGTTGCCCGCGGTGCGCGCGAACGCATCGGAGGCCTCGCGGATGTCGAGCACGCCGACGTTCGAATTCTCCTCCCGGATGTTCTGTGGCGGCTCGAAATACGGGCCGCCCTCACTGATGCCCTTGTTGCTGCTGAAGCAGTCGGTGTCGAGCGGCGTGAACGGCACGGCCCAGGGCGAGCCGTTCGACTGATCCCAGACGCTGCGCTCGTCGCCGGGCGGCACGCCCGGTTCGTCCAGCGGACCGCCGCGGCCAAAGATCAGCGGCCCCGCGGTGCGGCACTGGTAGAAAGTCTCGGAATCCGCCCGGATTCGCGACGCCTCCAGCTTGCCCGTGAGCCGCAGCTTGTCGATCGGCTCGTACTGCAGGATGACCCGGCCGCCGGTGCTCTCGTACGCCCCGATCGGCTCGCCGGTCACGACGTAATCGAGAAACCCGTCGCTGGTCTCGTGCGCGCCGGCGACGCGTATGCCCCATTTGTCGCCGAGCGGTCCGCCGATCCCGAACGTGAGCTCGCGGGTACTGTCGTTGGAAAATTCCGCGTTGCCGTATCCCTGCCACGTGTCGGTCGGCCTGCGACTACGGATGTTGAACGCGCCCGCCGTCGCATTCATTCCGAAATAGACGGGCTGCGGCCCCTTCAGCACCTCGACGCTTTCGACGTCGAGAAACGCGAGCTTGATCTGCGACGAGCGGCCGAAGTGAATGCCGTCCACGAAGGTCGGCGCCGCCTGGTCGAGCGTGAGCGCATTGCCGGTCGTGCCGAACCCGCGAATTGAAATGTCCTGGTCCTGTATGCGCGACTCGATCAGCACGGTTGGCGAGAAATTCGCGAGGTCGTCCATGTTCCGGAAGCCTTGCTTCCGGATCTCGTTGCCGCTGTACACCTCGATCGAAATCGGCACTTCCTGGAGCGACTGCTCGCGACGCTGCGCGGTCACAATAATTTCTTCAAGGCCGCCGGAGCTTTCCTGCTCCTGCGCCAGGACCGTCGACATGTCGAGACAGGCAACCGCGGCTGCCGTCAAAGATACGTAAAGCAGTTTAAGTCTATTGTGCGTAACCATCATCATCCCCCTTTTTTGCCGATACCGCCGCGCTCGTCACGGTGGTATCGAAATCTGATTGACGGCCATGCCACGCCTGTTTGACTTCGCGGCTGAAGGCTTGCGTGTGAGTTGTGCGCAGACCCCGAGTTATCCCGAGCGTAGCGGGATCACCGACCGGGTTCAAGCTACGGGATGATTACGTTCGCAACGATATTGGCGGGAAGATATGAAGCGCAGCAAAGCGCTCTCTGGCCGGTTGCATCGACTGTTGGGCGGATTTAAATCCCGTCTTTCCGGCGATCGACCGTGGCGTGATCGCCGGAATGGTTTCATTCAAAATCGAATTCCACCGAGCCGTTGTGTTGCTCGAATGTCGCGGCCTCGGCATCCGGCGGCATGAGGCTCGAGATATCGATGCCCAGCAGGTGACCCTGGTAAACCTCTCTCTGCACGTCCGGGTCGTCCGGATCGATCGGCATGCCATCCATGAAGATTCCTTCGATGCGGTACTGGACGCTGGCGGGGCCGGTCCTTTCGAGCTGCCCGATCGTGAGCAGATCGTAGGAATCCAGGGCGGACACCACACGGGCAGAAAAGTTGATGTGGTCCGCGCGCAGATAGAACCTTGCATCCGAAATGAAGGGAAAGCTGTCGCCGCCGACCAGCGCGTTCAGGACATCCTCCTGCAGCAGCCAGGACCGCCCCGCGCCGTCGGGATTCGTGAGCACCTTGCCGGCCCCGAGATCCACGATGCGGCGCGCCGCCCAGTGGAAATACAGCACGAACGTCGTGCCGCGCAGCTCCTCCCAGTCCTCCGCGATGCGGTACGCGATGTAGGGCTCCGCGAACGGCGACACCAATCCGGCGGGGACCCGCGCCAGGCGCTGCTCGCGCGCCGCGGAAGCTTCGCGGAACGGAATCAGGATCTCCTCGTAGCGCCTGAGCGAGCCCTGTTTGTTCACGAGCTGCTCGTAGGACCGCCCGAGCTCCGCCAGCGCGTCCAGATCTTCCCCAAGCCGCTTCTGCATGAGCTGCGTGCTCGCAATCACGTCGATGGGGTCCTGAGCTCCGGCCCAGAGCGCGCCGAGCGCGCTGCCGGCATAGACGTCGTAAAACCGTATCCGCCGCACCGCCTGGCCTGCCTGGGCGTCGTATTCGGCGCGAGCTGCCCTCACCTCCGGCTCGAGCTTCGCTATTCGCTCGCGCACGCTCTCGAGCTGCTGCTGCAGCAGCTTCGTGCTGGCGGTCGGATCGTTGATGTCCTTTACGAAGTGTGCAAACACGCCGGTCAGGTGCGCGTACGCGGACACGGCGAAACCGGCGCACAGCACCGATGCCGTGAACACCGCGATGACCCGACGGTGCCTCATCGGTCGCCCGTGCCGATCGCTCTCTGACTGGCCAATCCGCCGCCAGCCAGCGCGAGCACCGGGCCGGTCAGGAGAACGATGCCGATGACCAGCATCGGCGATTTCAACTGGCCGGACATGAACGGCACCAGGCGTGCAATGGCTTCCTGTATGACCTCACCGAGATACAGGAACACCGCGCCGGCGAGAATCGACGAGAAAAGACCGAGCAGGAAGGCTTCAATTAAAAACTGGGCACGGATGCCCCAGGGACCGACGCCGACCCAGCGCTGAATCTGGATTTCAACCTCGCGATTGAGCACGGCTAGATGCATGGCGGTCAGGCTCATCAGGAGCGCCGCCACGAAAAAGCCGATCATCAGCACGAACCCGCCTTTCTGCAGCCCGTTCGAGATGCGATACAGCACGGTCGCGAATCCCTGGCCCCAGATCACGTCGCCCACACCATCGAGCGCGCGGATCCGCTCCACGACCGGCCCGCCCCGCTCGGGATCGGAGAGCTCCACGGACAGGCTGTCGGCGAACGCGTCCGTCGGCAAGGCGTTCATGAGAGTCTCCTGGCCGAACACCGGCGCGAGCTCCTGGTAGACGGACTCGCCGTCCAGGAGCTCGACGGCGCGCACGCCCGCCAGCGCCTGGAGCGGCGCGATCATCGTATCGGCCGCCGTTCCCTCGTCCGCGAACACACGCACCTGGACCTGGCGCTCGAGCAGCGTCGCGATCTGGCCGAGATTGGCGTTGAGCCAGAGAAAGCCGCCGAAAAGCAGCAGCGTCAGTGTCAGCAGTACCACCGTCGCGAGACTTGCCCATGTGTTGCGCGCGATGCCCTGCCGGGCTTCGCGCAGCCGGTAGAAGACCGGCCAGAGGTTAAACGCTTTCACGTTCGTTGTTCTCGTCCAGCAACCCCCAGTACCCGCCCCTGGCATCGTCGACGATACGACCGTGCTTCAACCGCACGACGCGGCGCGCGAGCCGGTCGACCAGGTCGACCGCGTGCGTGGCAAACACCACTGTCACCTTCTGCTCCTGATGCACCCGGTCCAGGATCTTGATCACCCGGTCCGCATTTTCCGGATCGAGATCGCCGGTCGGCTCGTCCGCGACGATCAGCCTCGGCCGATTGATCAACGCCCGACCGACGGCGACGCGCTGCTGCTCGCCGCCGGAAAGCTCACCGGGCAGGCGGTGCGCCTTGTCCGCGAGCCCGACGAGCTCGAGTATCTCCATCGTACGCCGCCGCACTTCCGCAGGCGGCACCGCCAGCACCTCCGCCCCGTACGCGATGTTTTCGTATGCCGTCTTTTTTTCCAGCAGACGGAAAGTCTGAAAGATAATACCCATCGTGCGCCGCAAGCGGCTGCCCGGAACGCCGCTCACGTCCACGCCGCCGACAACGACGCGTCCCATGTCCGGAACCTCCTCCCGGTACAGGAGCTTCAGCAGCGTCGTCTTGCCCATTCCCGATGCGCCGACCAGGAATACCCATTCTCCCGCGGTCACGCTGAGTGACAGACCGTCGAGCGCCGTGAAGTTCGCCAGCGGATAACGTTTGACGACGTTTTCCAGAACGATGTCGATGACGATTCCCCTCCCGACGTCAGTGAGTGCGCCGCCGCCGCAGGAACAGCGCGAGGCCGAGCACCACGACGGCCGCGACCAGCCAGTACATCAGCTTCCGATTGACCGGCGGCGGCCCGTCCGCCGCTTGCGGCGTACCGGCAATCGCCGGCATCGCCGCGGTCTCCACTCGCGGCTCCGCCTCGAGATAGATCCACATGGGCCCGTGCTCCGTGTCGCGCACGAAGGAACGCCGGATCTTCCGATCCTTCCACTGGAGCAGGTCGACCGGGCCGTTCGCGACCCGACCGTGCAAGTACATCGGCAAAGCCGTGTCGCCCACGGCAATAACGTAGGCGCCGTGTTCCTCGCCTCGTTCGGAGCGCACCGCCGTCACCGTACCGGTCGCCCCGGTTCTGAGATCGAGCGATGCGAGCAGCGCCCGACCTGCCTCCGTGTCCAGGTGTTCCGCGATGAAACTGGCCGCTTCGCCCCGGGACGGCGTCTGGTCGGACTCCTCGAGCGTCAGCCGGCCGCCAAAGAACAGTGCATTGAGTTCGGCATAGGTTGTGAGTCCATCGAGACTCTCGACGGCTCCGTGCTCGAGCGCGGCGTCGGCCAGTGCGTCCATGTCAGGCGTTTCGCCACCGCTGCCGAGCCCGCGCGCCAGCGCGACCCACGCGGCAAGATCGTGCCGCGACAGCGGGCTGTCAGGCTCGAAAACGGGAGTCTGCGGAATGATACCGGCACCGACCAGCACGACGATGTCATAGCGCGCATCCGAAAACTCGATGTCCGGAAACTGGCTGGCCTCGTTCTTGATGTGAGCCAGAGCTCCGCCTGCCGCGAGGCAGCCGGCGGCCGCAACCACGATCGATTTGGGTATTCTTCGTAGAAAAAACATTACCGCCCCTCGCCTCCCGATATCTTGTCGAGCGCAATCCGCACCGCTTCGCGCACGGTTTCCTCTGCATCTGCTTTCGCCGCGACCAGCGCGGGCGAGGCCGGCCTTGCAACCGGACCGATGTCGCCCAGGGCGATCGCCGCCGCTTTCCTGACGGCACCTTCGTCATCGGCAAGTAGCTCCGCCACCGCCGTCACCGCCGTGCGGCTTGCCCGCTGTCCGTACTGGCCGATCGCCAAAGCGGCGACGCCACGGACCTGCCATTCTTCGTCGCTCAGCGCGGTGATCAAGGGCGGCAAGGCATCGGCGCGGCCGCTGCCGACGACGCCGAGCGCCCGCACCGCCGCCCAGCGCACCGTCCAGCCCGACTCCATCATCACAGATTGCGCGGCGGGCCCGACGTCTATCACGCGACAGACCTCCTCCGCCCCGGCGTCGCCGCGCCCGGCGCCGGTCGCCGCGCCGGCAAGCGCCGGCAGCGCCGCCGTGGCCGCGGGCCCGAGTGCTTCGAGCGCAAATGCCGCCGCCTCGCAGACGCGCGAATCCTTGTCCCGCAGCGCGACAGCCAGCGCGGCAACGGCCGGGTCGAGGCGGTCTCCCGGACCGATAGCGCCGAGTGCCCGGGCCGCCGACCAGCGCACCACCCAGCGCTGGTCATCCAGCGCCTCGATCAGCGCCGGCACCGCCGCGGCCGCGGCGGGGCCGATTGCCCACAATGACTTGGCCGCCGCCCAGCGGGCCTGCACCGCCGGGTCCTGCAAAATTTTCGTCAGCGCCGGCACTGCGTCGATGGCACCGGCGCCGAGGCGCCCCAATGCGCGCGCGGCGCCCCAGCGCACCGCCAGACTCGGATCGTCGAGCGCCGCGATCAGCACGGGCACCGCGGGTTTTCCGATCTTCGTCAGCGCTTCGACCGTCTGTTCGGCGACGCCCCAGTCGGGATCGCGCAACGAATTGGCGAGCGCGGGCAGCGCCTCACGGCCGTCGGGGCCGAGCGCGCCGATCGCCTGCACCGCCGCGGCGCGCAGTTGCCAATTTTGCGCGCTCAGCACGGCCGTCAGTTCCGGCAGGGCTTCCCGGCTCGCGGGCGCGAGACCGGCCAGGGCGAGCGCCGCGGATATGCGAACTTCGACGGGTGCGGTGCCCAGAATCCGGCGGATTTCAGGCACGGCCGCGAACGCGGCCGGTTGCAAGCGCTCGAACGACAGGGCCGCCTGCCGGCGCACCACCCAGTCGTTGTCGCTGAGCGCCGTGACCAGCCCCGCGACTGCTTCGTCAGAGCCGCTGCCCACCGCCGCGAGTGCCTGCACGGCAGCGCGGCGTACCTCCACCTCGACATCGGACAACGCCCTGACGAGCGCCGGGACGGCCACCCGGCCGGAATCGCCATACGTGGCAAGGGTCTCCGCGGCCTCGCGGCGTGCCGTCCACAAAGGATGCTCGAGTCGCGAGATCACGAGCTCGATACCGCTGCCGGCGTAGAGCGGTGGCGCCAGCAGCATCGCCGCCAGCACGCCGAGGCAGGCACGGGACAGAGCGCTCCCGGACGCGTGCAGCTTCGCAAAGGCGAAACTCCGCCTCGCCCCCCCTTCGGCGCTATTCATCGTTGCGGCCTCGCCCGATTGCGCACGCACCCCCCGTCTGCCGCTTACACCGCCGGACCTGGTACCAGGCCGGTGACCGCCCGCTCAGTTGCTCACGAACGCGGAGCGGTGGGCAGCGGCGGCAACGTCTCCTTTTCCACCTCATAGGATTGTTCCATGCGCGGCTCGAGGCCCTCTTCGGCGAGCGCGTCCGCGAACATGGTGCGGACCTCCCGGCTTTCGTCCGCATAATCGATCTGGTGCCCCCCGATGCGCCGGCTGATCCAGGCCTTCGGCACGCCCTGGGCATTTCTTATCGCGACGCCTTCGAATTTGAACGCCATGTACCGGGCCGGCGCCTTGCCGGTATTGAAATGCTGGTGATACCACATGTTCGGCGGCGTGATCAGGGTGCCCGCCTGCCAGGGATAGCGCTTCGGCTCCTCACCTTCCGGCCACATCAGCGAGTAGCCCTTGCCCGCGATCATGATGACGTGAGCGCCCGGGCCGTGCGCGTGTGCCTTCTTGTAAGTCCCCACCGGAAACTGGGATATGTGGCTGTTCATCGAGCTCTTGGCCAGATTGAAGCGGATGTGACCGCCGCCGGCACCTCGCTCCTTCGCTTCGATGAGCGGCAGGTTCACGGCGTCGGCGACGAAATTCGTCTCGAGCAGCAGCCCGTTTACTTCTTCCCGCGCAGCGAAATAATCCGGTTCTCCGGAAAACCGGCTCTTGAAATCGTAAGCCGTGTTGAAGATGAACTCGGGTTCTTCGAATACGTTTATGATCGGGGGGAGGTTGGTGACGGCGACAAAACGTACCTTTTCCTTTCCGGAACCGTTGAAATGCTGGTGCCACGTATTCACGGGTATGGAAAACAGCGCGCCGGCCTGCCACTCGAACGAGACTTTCGCTCCGGCGTCATTCCAGACGTTCGTCGACCCCCGGCCGCTCAGGATCATGATCATTTCTTCATAAAGCTGCCGTTGGGGCGTCAATTCGCCGCCGGGATCGATTTCGCAGACGTAGCAATCATTGGAGGTGCGGGTTGCGTCGTGATTGATGAAAACGCCGTGTCCGTTTCGGCGTGGCCACGGCTTCAGGTCGACGGTATTCAGGTTCGGAACGTAAATGCCGTCGATAATCTCGAGCCCTTCGTTCCTGACCCAACGCGTGTATGGCGTCTCCTTCTCTTTCGCAAATTTCTTCGCAACGTCTTCCGATACGATTGCATCTCTGGTCATTTCGTGTCCGTTCGCCGTCAATTCGTTGATAATGATGCTGCACGCGTTACGTGCATCGAGCGTTTTATTTCGCGCGGCCAATATCCCACGGGGCGTCGAGGAGCGTCAAGCGAGAACGAAGCGGCACTCGCCCAGCCTCTCCGAGCTCCCCGTGTGCCCAAAAGCGTTGTGCTCATATCGTTTCAGAAGGAACCGCTTACGGTCAGCAGAACCCGGCGTCCGTCGGTGCGGTCCTGCAGCTCGCGACGCGCGATCGGGCTCAGATCCCGTTCGCCGGTGAAGATCGTCCTGTTGCGCACGAAGTTGAAATCGAGCAGGTTATTCGCCGACAGGCTGATCTTCCGACCGAACCAGCGCGTGGTTTCGACGAATACATTGAGCTCGGTGCCGTCGCCATAAACGTCCAGCTCATTGACGAGAAAGCGGGTGCGGTCGGCGCGCGCGCGCGCATCCCAACCCCAGGATACGCGCGCGTCCTGAAAGTCCTGCCGGAAGGCGACGCCGAAGGCAAACCGATTCTCGTCGCGAAACGGTATGGGCTTTTCGGCACCGCCCGCGCCGGACAGAACGCGGTCGTCGCCCGTTACCGGGTCCGTGACGGTGGAGTCCTGCAGGCGCGCCTGCAAGTCCAGCCTCGCCGCGGCCAGGCCGAGAGAATCCAGCGGCACGGTGGCTTCCAGCTCGACTCCCCACCGTCGGCCGTCTCCGATGTTTCCGGGCGCCTCGAAGCTGGAGCTCAGGGGCAAGAGGTCCTGAACGTCCGATATCCAGTGATGAAACAGCTTGAGCTTGACGACGCCGAGCCTGCCGTAGCGCCGCTCCTCCACGAGCTCCGCCACCCAGGTAGTCTCTGGCCTGAGATCAGGGTTACCGAGCGCGAGATCATCGTCCTGAAACACCGTCGCGCTGACGAAATCATCGAAGTCTAGCTGAGACACTTCCCGCGCCAGGCGCAAGCGGGTATGCCGGTTTTCCGCGGCCCAGTACGTCAGCGCGAGATGCGGCTTCAGGAAGAAGAAGTTCCGCTTCTGCCGAGCATCGCCTTCCTGGGTGATGGTCGATGCTTCCGCGCCGACACCGTAATCCAGCTCGAGCTTACCCAACGACCAGATGTCGCTGATCATGAAGTCGCCGCGATCTTCGTGTACGCGCGTGTTGGCTCCCGGCACCGGAACCGGCTCCGGCCCGTCGCCGGTATCCACGTTCTGCAGCAATGACGCATCGATCACGTTTCGTGCACCTTCGAGATCGATCTGCACCGCATGGTCGGCCCAGCCGGCCCAGTAGAGCTCCAGGCGCGCAATCGCCTCCGTGCTGACCGTGCCGCTATCCGCAATCCGGAACAGCGCCTGCGCGCCGGCATCGTCCAGCGTGCGCTGCGAGGAAACGGCGTCCTTGTCTTCGCGCGTGTACAGCAGGATGGCTTTCGCCAGGAAATCCCGGCCAAAGCTTCGTTCCGCGTCCCCGCCGATCTCCAATTGCCTGACGTCGCCGTCATCAGCGAAGAAATCTTCGCTGTCGTCGTCCGGTTGACGCCGGGGATCGGGCACCGACGTCAGCGTCTCGAATCGGTTCTCGAATGCATACCCGGCGTTGACTTGCACGCGCGTTTCCCCGAGCCAGGTCGATGCATTGAGGTTGCCACTCCCCTCCTCGCCGCGCAGGAAGGTATCCTCCAGATGCTCTTCGAGAAAGCTGCCGCCCTCTTCGATGAGCAATTCCGTCCCGCCCTCGCCCGACGCGAAGCGTCTGCCCCCCGCTCCGACGACGTATTCGATGCCTTTCCATTGATCCGATACGGAGACACTGCCCGCTACTGTGAGCGGCGCATGATTGAAATTTTTCCGGATCGAGCCCTCCCAGCGACTGGTCGCCGGAATGTCCTCGCGCAGGACGACGTTCGCGACCACGGCATGGCCGCGCAGGTCGATCTCACGCACCTGCGCGCGAATGACTTCGATCCGCGCGACCTGCGCGGCGGGGATGCGATCCAGTATGCTCGACGGACTGTCCTGTTTCGCGCTCGGGTAGCGGTCGTCGATCAGTATGTTGCCCGACGCGCCTCCGAATCCCCGCTTGTCCGCACCGTCGTCGACCTGAAAGCCCGGCAGGCGCTCGACCATCTCCAGCGCCGAGTCCGGGTTATATCGCTGGAAGAACTCCGCGGGATAAGTGACGACCTCCCCGGAGGACGGGACCGCCAGGGGCGTCGCAGCAATGTCGTCACGCGCGGCGGCTGGCCAGGGCGCGCCGAGCACGGCGAGTGCCACGAGCAGGGCCGAACGCGGCCGCCCCGCGGAACGGACCCGGCACGAGGGGGCGCCGCCGCGACACTTATACATAGCTCGCACGAGCATCCCGCGCCGGCCCGATTGCGACATATCGCCCGCCAACGCAGGGAGCCGGCCGCGGCTAAAAGTAGTTGTACTGGAACTGCAGACCGAAGGTGCGAAAATCCCCCAGGCTCAGGATCTTGGCCTGGCGTCCGTCGGGATCGACGTCGAACTCCGGGTGGTAAGTGGGCCTGGACTCCGTCAGGTTGCGCACCCACAGGGATACTTCCCAGGCGCCTTCGATGTCGCCGAAACCGAGCGCGAGATTGACGTCCTCGTGCGGGTCCCACATGACCACCTTCTCGAACCCTTCGACATCGTCGATATAGCCGTCCGAGAAAGATACGGTGCCGTTCAGGCTCACCCGGTAGTCATCCAGTACCGGCACCCGGTAATCCAGCTTCGTCGTGAATTTGTAGTCGGGGGTCCGGGGCGCCGGTGATCCGGAGCGATCGATGGTTTCGGTTTCAGGGTCGCACAGGCCTGCGTTGATCTCCGCGTCCGTGCAGCCGGCGCCGGTGTATTCGACCATCTCACCGTCCATCAGGGCACCGGTCACGCTCACCGTGAACCACTCGTTGACGGCGGCGACGACATCGAACTCCATGCCGCGTACTCGCTGCCTGCCGGCGTTGATGCTCCGGCTGCCCTGGCTCACTCCGCCGGTCACGTCCGTGGTCGCGATCTGCATGTCCTCCACTTCCATGTTGAACAGGCTGATGCTGCCGCGTGCGCGGTCGCCCCAGAAATCGCCTTTGGCGCCGATCTCGATGTTCTCGGCATATTCCGGCAGGAACGAAAATTCCTCGAACGTGTCCGGCAGCGACGACGAGCCGGTGTCGAATCCGCCCGCCTTGAACGCCTGGGCCCAGCGGGCATACAGCGAGACCCTGTCGTTCGGCCGATAACGCACGGTCAGTTGCGGATCGAACTCCTGGTCGTCGAGCGAGTCGAGATAGGGGCCTGGCGTCCTTCTGATCGTCGGGTCCAGCGCTTCGATGCCGACCGGCGCCTGGCCATCCCATTCGGGAGGAACCTCATCCGAGCGCCACGGCATGGTGAAGAGGCCGGGAGCGACCTCGATCGCGTCGGGATCGGAGGTCGGAATGTCGAACAGCCAGCGCGCGCCGAATCCCTGGATGAAGCCGGTCTTCTGCACCTCGGTGTAACGTCCGCCGAGATCGACCGATGCTTTGTCGTCCAGGAAATTGAAGGTTACGGTGCCGAAAGCGCTCCGCCATTCCGCGTCCTGCCAGGCGTTGTTGAAACGCCGCGGTCGGCCGACGTTCGCCCGGATTGAATCGGAGATGAGATCGAGATCTTCCTTCTGGAAATAGGCGCCGGCGGACCATTCGATGCCCTGGCCGACGGGCGAGCTGATGCGGAATTCCTGGCTCAGCGATGTGAAATCCTCCGCTCGCACCTGGTTGTTGGTCAGGAAAGGCGCTCCACCGTTGTCCCGCATGTAACTGCGTTCATAATCGAGCCATCCGGTAAGCGAGCTCAGCACGATGCCGTTCTCCAGCTCGTAGCTCAGGTCAAGATACGTGTTGTAGAAATCCGTGTTGTCCCGCGGCGCGGTGGAACCGCCCCGCACCTCTTTGCCCACTTCCCGGATGTCGAGTATGCCGCTGTCCGCGTCTTCCTGCGTGAGGTCCGTCGGCGGCGCGTACAGGATCAGGCCGTCGGCCACCCCGAGCTCCGTAAAGCAGTCACGGTTCAACGGAATGAAATTGGCGGTCTCGAGAAAACTGGAGACGCCGGGAATGACCCAGTCCGCCTGGATGCCTTTCGGCTCCCCGTCCGTCAGACAGACCGCGTTGCCGTCGGCGCCCGCGTCCGTCCGCGATTTCTCATATTTGAAGGTAGCTTCGAACCGGTCGAGCGGCGCCCACTGCAGAATGATACGGCCGACCCTGTCTTCCCGGTGCGGAAAAGGCTGGCCCGTGACGATGTCCGTCAGATAGCCGTCGAGCTGATCCCATCGGCCCGCGACCCGGATACCGAGCGTGTCGGTAACCGGACCGCCGATCCCGCCCTCGACGGTATAGCGCCCGAAATTGCCAACTTCCAGGGTGAGGTCACCCTCCCATTCCGCTCCAGGCTTGCGCGTGGTCAGGCTGAAAGCGCCCGCCGTCGCGTTCTGCCCGAAATAGACGGGCTGCGGACCGCGCAGCACCTCGATGCGCTCGAGGTCGAGGAAGGCGCTCTTGATCATCGAGGTGCGGCCGAAATAAATGCCGTCCACGAACGTCGGTGCCGCCTGCTCCAGTGTCAGGTTGTTGCCGGTCGTGCCGATCCCGCGAATGGAGATGTCCTGATCCTGCGTCCGGATGTCGATTTCGACACTGGGGGAGAAGTTCGCCAGGTCGTCCATCGTGCGCATGCCCTGCTCGCGCAGCTCGGTACCGCTCCAGGCTTCCAGCGAGATCGGTACTTCCATCATCGACTGCTCACGGCGCTGCGCCGTTACGACGACTTCCTCGAGCCCGGCCAAAGGCTTCGCCTCCATTCCATCTGTCTGCGCCCGAGCCACCTGCAGCATCACCAGCAGCGCGACGCCGACCGTGACGGCGGCGCGCCATCCCGGCTGCGATTCGTTGTGCTTCACGAATGTCCCCCTTTCTTCGTTGTGCCAGTCGGCCCGGGCGATCGAGCCCGGCTTTTCTCATGAAGTTATCATCGAACGAGAGGTCGAGTGTCACAAGTGAAACGAAACGCGCGTGCCGGCAACGCGCGGTGCGGAAGCGGAACTCGCAGTTCCGCGCGTTCAGTTCTGCCGGCGGCGCACGGACCCTGCGCACCGTCGGGTTCGTGATACCATCGCCGCCCGGTCCGCCCCGCCGCTGCCGGCGCACGGCGCGGATGCAGGAAATCGGCGGCGTGCGGCGTGCGGCGCGAGCTCCGAGCGCCACCACGCCGACGCCGGACCGGCAAGTCGTAACATTGGAAATCAATGGAATACTACACACTGCTCTTCTTCGGATGTCTCATCGGAATGCAGCACGCGCTCGAAGCCGATCATCTCGCGGCCGTCGCCGCGCTGAGTGCAAAGCAGATGTCCCGGCGAGCGCTGGTACTGCGGGGCAGTGTCTGGGGTCTCGGTCATACGGTCACCCTGCTGACGATCTGCGGCACGCTGTTATTCTTCAAGGCACACATCTCCGCCCACACTGAAGCGATTCTGGAGCTATGCGTCGGTGTCATGATCGTTCTACTCGGCGCAAACGTGCTGCACAGGCTATGGCGGCAACGTCCGCATGTTCACGTGCATCGGCATGATCGAAATCCGCCGCACGTCCACTTCCATACCCACCCGGATGATCCTGCCTCACACCTGCACAGCGCGCACGCGCACGCGCATTCGCACCACAGTCTCGGATTGCGGCGTGCACTTGTCGTGGGGATGGTGCACGGAGCGGCCGGCTCGGCCGGCCTCATGGTGCTGGCGGCGGCCGCCCGGTCCGTCGTGGAAGCCGCAGGCTACGTGCTTGCATTCGGCGCCGGCTCGATCATCGGCATGGCGGCGCTGTCGTTCGCCGCATCCTTCCCGCTGCGCCTGATGGAACGCTGTGCCAATTGGCTCAGTACGTCCGCCTTTGCGTGCATCGGTTGTGTCGCGGTCGGTGTCGGCATCGACCTGATTCGTACAAGCTGGAACGTATTGTGAGGGAGTGTCGCGCCCATGTGCGGTGATTTTGACGACAATCAAATCGATGACGAGCTGTACGAGCGATTTCTTTCGACGGCTCTCGGCTACGGTGTGAAGCCCGGCGCGGGCGCGGACGCCGGTCCTCGCCGGCTGGCGGATGAGGAAACGCGCTCGAATTACATGGGCAGCCTGTTTCACGCAGGACTCGCGCGCTCCCTGAACGACATTGCCGGTCTGCCGTCGGGCGAGCGCATGGATGCGGTCGCCGGCCAGGCCATCGTGTTCGCGCGGCTTGCCGGCCTCCTGGCCGGCCAGTTCCCGCCCGAGGCGGATCTGTTCCGCACGGTTACGAGCGCGCTCCTGGACGGCCACGCCGAAGCGGACTCCCGAGGTTAGCTGCACCCGCCGCGATGCCCAACGGCGCCGCACTGCAACGTGATGAGCGGCCGTCCACCGCCCGCGCCCCCTGTGTTGCGAGACTGCTGTCGTGACGGAGCCGCGTGCCGGCAGCCGCGGATGGTGGACCGGACTTCTGCGCGATGCCTTCGGCCCGACCTTCTGGGTGTTCGCCGCTGTCGCCGCCGTGCTCGCCGCCGCCACATACACGATCCTCGGCAGGGACAGCTTCGAGATCGCTATGTCGGGCGACCTCGAGATTCTGGCCGGCATGCTGCCGCGGATCGTTGCGGCACAGATCGTGGCCGGCCTGGTATGGGTGCTCATGCCGCGCGATCGTGTCACGCGGCTGCTCGGCACGCATCGAGGGCGCCGCGGCCTCATGATTGCGACCGCCGCCGGTATCGTCACCCCCGGCGGTCCTGTATCAGCCTTTTCGTTCCTCGCCGTCATGGCAGGAGCCGGCGCCGACGGCGGCATTCTCGTCGCCTACATAACGAGCTGGGCGCTGCTCGGAATGCAACGCATCGTCGTCTGGGACGTGCCGTTCATGGGCGCCGATTTCTCGGCGCTTCGTTTCTGCGTGTGTCTTCCGTTGCCTCTGATCGCGGGCTGGATTGCGCGGCGTTGCCGCTATACGCACGCTGCAGTCGGGCTGGCCAACCGCGCGGACGGGTCGACGTGACCGGCCCGGGCGCTTATCTCATCTATCTGGCGGCGATAATGCTGTCGCTGTACGCCGTGCTCCGTCGCGACGGAAGCGCCGGCCTTGGGCTTGTTCGTGCCCTCGAACAGTCCATCACGCTGCTGCCGCGCATGATTTGCGCGCTGGTCGCCGCCGGTTTCATGGTGAACCTGATTCCAACCGAAATCATCGGCCGCCTCCTCGGCAACGAAGCCGGCCTGACCGGCATCCTGATCGGTTCCCTCGCCGGCCTGATCGTGCCGTCCGGCCCGGTGATCTCGTTCGCGATCGCATCGGCGTTCGCCGGTGAAGGGGCGTCGGCTCCTGCCCTCGTCTCGTTCATAACGGCATGGAGCCTGTTCGCCGCACATCGAATCTTCATATTCGAGATTCCGTTGCTGGGAATTCCGTTCCTTCGGCTGCGTATGCTGTCCGTTGTCATCCTTCCTTTCGTGGCGGGCATTCTCGCTCTGGGCGTGACGAAGGCTTTTGACTGATCGCGGCACGCACCCGTTGATTGCATTTGCAAGTATCGCGACCTTGCCACCCGTCGCATAAGCTGCGGTTCAAAAAAGAGAGGCGAACTGCTATTTTTCGATTATTGTGATGATCGATGCCGCACCGGCTCGACCGCCCTTTTTACGGGAGTGAATCCATTGGCGAAATCATCGACAGGCCCGGGGGCGGAAGTCACCTGGGAAAGATGGAGCAAGAAACGCACCTTCGTGCGTGCGCTCGAGGGAACCTACGGCGAGCTGATGGAAGAGCTTTTCTCGCAGCCGCGAATCTACCGGACGCGGGATCTCCCGTGGAAAGGCGGCCCGCAGAACTTCGGCAAGAAGGTCATCAATCCGCAGGCCGTGCGCATCGCCCAGTCGATTGAAGCGCACGTGGACGTCTACGCGCCCGGTGGTCACGGGCAGAAGCACGGGCACATGAACAGCGCAGTGTTCTACGTGCTGAAAGGAAAGGGCCACGACGTGCACGACGGCCGCCGTATCGACTGGGAAGCAGGAGACGCGCTGATCGTCGAGAACGGCTGCGTGCACCAGCATTTTTCGGATGACGAGAACGACGAGACGATCGTTCTCATCATGAAAGCGAAGCCGCTGTTCCTGTTCATGCACCTGGTCTTCCAGAAGATGGTCGAATATCCACCCAAAGAGCCGGTGCCCGGCCACGAAGACTACACTCCGCCGAGCTCGCTTTGAGCGGCGCGGCCCGGATCTGCCAAATTCGCACGAGGTTGCAAGATGAGTGATACAAGTTTCGTCGACGAGAATGAACGCGCCAGAGCGCGAACCAGCGCGAGCGCCGACTTCTACGCGCAAGCGCTCGAGGCTTCCCGGCAGTTCCGCTCCGAATACCGGAATCGCGCGAACGTCGTCAAATCTCACGAAATGCCGATGGAGCGCACGGCTGACGGACTGATCAAGCACATCATCAACGAGCGGATGAACACCAAGGAATGCTGTATCGACATCTACATGCAATTTCTTCCGCCCGGCGGAGCCACGGGCACCAGCCGCCATCTTTCCGAAGAGGTCGCGTTCGTAGTCGAAGGCCACGGCTACGACCTGCACTACGACGTCCGCTTCAAGTGCGAGGACGAGTTCATCTGGTCCTGGGATACGAAGCCAAAGCGTTTCGAATGGCAGCCCGGCGACTTCATATACATTCCACCTTATTGCGCTCACAAGCGCTGCAACGCCGATTCGGAGAACGAAACCAGGGTAATCGTCGTCAACAGCCGGATGATGAAAGCGATCGGATTCGACTGGTTCGATCAACTCGAGCCGGCCGAGGGCTTCGAGGACCTGTGGGTGCCGCCGGTGTCCGAATGAGGCAGTGCCGATGATAAACAAGGTAAGCACGCTGCTGGCGCTGAGCGCGATTCTGGTCGCGTGCGTGGAGGCGGATGCGGATCGTGATTTTTATGCAGGCGAGGACGTCACGTACATCGTCGCCACCGCCGCCGGCGGCGGTTATGACGCCTACGCGCGCCACATCGGCACCTATCTGCAGAAATATCTCCAGGTCGACAACGTGGTGATCAGGAACGTGCCGGGCGCCGGGCACATCGTCGGCGCGAACACGCTGTGGCGCGCCCGGCCCAACGGACTGACGATAGGTACGTTCAACGCAGGACTGATCTATGAACAGCTCCTCGGCGACGACGCACTCCGCCTGGATCTCCGGAAATTTCAGTGGATCGGCAAAGCCGCGGGCGAGCCGCGAGCGATCGTCGTCTCCAAGAGCTGCCCTATAAAGTCCGTAGAGGATTTGATGGCAGCGACGACGCCGGTCAAGTTCGGCTCGGCCGGGATCGGCTCTGCTTCCTACAGCGATACGATGCTGCTGGCGGCGGCACTGGATCTCAAAGTGCAGGTCATCCCCGGATTCGACGGCACGGAAGGTGAGATGTCGATGCTGCGCGGCGAGATCTGCGCCGTTCTCGGGTCGGCGAGCTCGTTTATCAACTTCATCAACGCCGGGCATGGCTCGTACCTGCTTGCGATCGGAGACGGACTCGCGGGGGTGCCGAATGCAATTGATTACGCGACCACCGATCGCGGCCGACGGCTCCTGAAATTCATCGACTCCCTGTCGCGGCTCGGCCGCGTTACCGCCGCTCCGCCCGGCACGCCCCCGGAGCGCGTCGCCGCGCTGAGAGCCGCTTACAAGGCTTCATTGGAGGACCCGCAGTTTCTGGCCGAGTCGGAGAAACTCGGCCAGCCGATCGAGCCGGCGTACGGTGAAGACGTCCAGCAGCTCGTCAGCGAAGCGCTCGACCAGACGCCGCAAACGATCGAGCTCATTGCGCAGGCGATCAACGGCGGCAGCTAGACTGATCCAGCCTGTTTACGGGAAAGGACCTCAGCGCGCGGCCAAGCGGCTAACGCGGGCCGGTTGCCGGACGTGAGCCGCTCGATTTACGTTTCACCGGGGGAAGTGACTTGGACTTTGGGGGAATATTCAGCGCGCTGACCGAAATCCTCGGCACGCCTCAGTATCTGCTGCTGCTCTTCATCGCGGTGCCAGTCGGCCTGCTGTTCGGGGCCATGCCCGGCCTCGGAGGCAAGCTGGCCATTGTGCTGGTCATACCGTTCGTGTTTGGCATGGACGCCACCGCGGGTGCGCTGTTCCTGATCGCCATGCACTCCGTCGTCCACACTGGCGGAGCAGTGCCGAGCATCTTGTTCGGAGTCCCGGGTACAGGCCCCGACGCCGCCACCATCGTGGATGGGCTGCCAATGACCCAACGGGGCGAGGCGGGACGGGCGCTCGGTGCATCTTTCGCCGCGTCCGGGCTGGGCGGCATCATCGGCGGCCTGTTCCTGCTGGCTATGTTGCCCGTGTTGCGCCCCGTCGTGCTCGCGTTCAGCCCCGCGGAATTCTTTCTGCTCGCGCTCTTCGGCATTACCTTCATCGCCATGCTGTCCGGAAATTCTCTGATCAAGGGCCTGCTGGTCGGGTTCTTCGGCCTGATGCTGGCGTTCGTCCGGCTCGATCCGCAGACCGGGGCACAGCGCTACACCTTCGACCAGCTCTTCCTCTGGGACGGCATCGACATCATCACGGGAGTTCTCGGAATCTTCGCCATTCCCGAGATGATCGCGTTTGGGATTGCCGGCGGCTCGATGGCGCAGGTGAGCGGGAAAGGCGCGAGCTTCGGCATGGCCGGGGTGTTCAATGGAATGCTCGACGTCCTGCGCCACTGGAAGCTCGCCATCCGGACCTCGCTCATCGGCTCGATCATTGGTCTCATTCCAGGCCTCGGCGGCGACGCCGCATCGTGGATCTGCTACGGCCACGCGGTCCAGTCCTCCAAAACGCCCGAGCGCTTCGGTAAGGGCGCCGTCGAGGGCGTGATCGCCCCCGAAACGGCCAACAATGCGAAGGAAGGCGGCGCTCTGCTACCGACCCTGTTTTTCGCCGTTCCGGGCTCGTCCGGGATGGCGATCATGCTCGGGGCTTTCGTGATGCTCGGAATCCAGCCGGGCCCCGCCCTCGCGCTGAACCACATGGACATCGTATGGACGCTGATGTGGGGACTGATGCTGGCCAACATTCTCGCGGTCGTGATGTTCATTCTGCTCGCGCCGAGTTTCAGCTACCTGAGCTACGTGCGCGCCGAGCTGCTGGTTCCGTTCGTGTTCGTGCTCACCTTCCTCGGGGCGTTTCTCAGCCATATGGCATGGCAGAACATGGTGCTGCTGGTCATCCTCGGCTTCCTCGGCTACTTTCTGAAGAAGTACGGCTGGCCGCGGCCGCCCTTCGTCATCGGCCTGATACTCGGCCCCATCGCCGAGGACTCCTTCCACAAGGCGATGGCGCTCTGGGGACTTGCGTTCATGCTGCGGCCGGGCGCGATCGTCATGATCGCCCTCATCGTGCTCAGCATCGGCGTCTACATCTGGCGCGCTGCGAAGAGCAAGCGGAACGGACGGGTGATGACGGAGGAGGAAATCCATGGCGGTTAAGGCCCTGCTGAACGGGCGCGTCGGGACCGCGCTCATGATGGCGCTGATCTTTCTCGCGATGACGCTGTTCGCGATCGGCCTGCCGGAGAAAGCCCGGTTGATGCCGCTCATGGTGGGCATTCCGGGCTCGCTGCTCGGTATCGTGCAACTCGTCGTGGAAATCCGCGGCACGATCAGGAACGGACCGCCGGAGGTCACGGCCGAGCGCAGGAAGGCCGAGCTGGGCATGTACCTCTGGGTCCTGCTGTTTTTTCTCGGTATCCTGGGCTTCGGATTTATCTACGGCGCCACGGCGCTGGTGTTCGCTTTCATGGTGTTCGGCACGCGGGAGCGGCTTTTGACGGCCGTGATCAGCGCGATCGCGACCTGGGCGGTGCTCTACGGCGTCTTCGAGGAAGGGCTGCAAATCGTGCTGTTCAAGGGGCTGGTTCTGGGGCACCTGATGGGCTGACGATCGGTGTCGAGTGCAGGAAACGTAGCCATGACCGAGACTTTCACAATCCACGTCGACGGAGAAGAGCGCACGATCGCGGCCGAGGGCTCGATGCCGCTGCTCTACGCGCTGATCGGCGATCTGGAAAAGCGCGGACCCAAGTTCGGCTGTGGACTCGCGCAGTGCGGCGCGTGCACGGTGCTGCACGATGGCTTCGCCGTGCGCTCCTGCGCCCTGCCGCTGGCCGCCGTCACCGGCAAGGTGAGAACGCTCGACGGGCTCGCCCCGACCGGCAGACCGCATCCCGTGCAGGCGGCATTCATCGCCGAAGAAGCGGGCCAGTGCGAATACTGCATCAACGGCTGGATCATGACGGCCGTGGCGCTGCTCGAACGGAATCCGACGCCCGGCGATCCGGAAATCCACACGGCGCTCGCCGGGCTCAAATGCCGTTGCGGCGCGCACATGTCAATCCTGCGGGCCATTCGGCGGGCGGCCCGTACGATGGCCGGGGAGACGCCCGAAAGGTCCGATGCATGAAGGGCCGGGATGCGGCAATCGACATCGCGCGCCGCGACCTGCTGAAAGGCGGCGCGGCGCTCGTCGTCGCGGTCGCCGTGCCCGGGATCGCCTTCTCGCGGCCCGCGCGCGCCGCTGCGCTCTCGCCCGCGCGCCCACTCGATCCGGGGCAGCTCGACACCTGGCTCGCGATCGACCGCGACGGCCTCGTCACCGGCTACTGGGGCAAGATGGACATGGGCCAGGGCGTCGACACGGCAATCGCCCAGATCGTGGCCGAGGAGCTCGACGTTGCCGTCGGGCGCGTGACGATTGTTTTTGGCGACAGCGCGTTGTGCGCGGATCAGGGCGGCGCGAGCGGCTCGACCGGACTGGAACGCTCCGGCGTCGCGTTTCGCGCGGCCGCGGCGGAAGCGCGCCTGGTGTTGCTGGAGCGGGCGGCCGTGCGGCTGGATGCGCCGCTCGAGGCGCTTTCCGTGCGTAACGGCGTCGTGCAGATCGAGGGACACGCCGGCAGATCCGTGACCTATGCCGCGCTGGTCGCCGGCGGGACGTTCGATGCACCGATCGGCTGGAACGGCGAGTACGGCAACGACCTGGGGCTTTCGGGACGTGCCCGGCCAAAGGATCCCGCCGCCTACCGCGTCGTCGGAACTTCGGTGCCGCGCAAGGACATCGCCGGCAAGATCCTGGCGACGACGGAGTACCTGCATCACCTGCGGCTGCCCGGGATGCTGCATGGGCGCATGGTGCGCCCGCCGGTTGCCGGCGCCCGCGTGGGGCGGGTGCGCCGCGAGTCGCTCGGCGACATCCCCGGTGTGCAAGTCGTCGTCGATCGCGACTTCGTCGGCGTGGTGGCGCCGCGGGAATGGGACGCGATCCGCGCCGCGCGGCAGCTCGACGTGGAGTGGGACGAAGCCGGCGCCGGCTTCCCCGTCACCTCGGACGAGTTGTTTCGCTGGATTCGCGAGGCGCCGCCTGCCGCGTCGAAGATCGAGGTCGACGTCGGCGACACGGCGAGTGCGCTCGGCGCGGCCGCGAAAGTGATCGCCGCCGAATACGAGTGGCCGTTCCAGAGCCACGCCCGCATGGCGCCGGCGGCGGCGGTCGCGGACGTGCGCGAGGGCGAGGCAACCGTCTGGACGGATTCCCAGAAGCCGTTCGACACGGCGAGAGGCGCCGCCCTGCTGCTCGGGGCGCAGCGCGGCACGCGTCGCGCACCCGCCGTGCGCAGCGTATGGATGCCCGGCCCCGGCTCCTACGGACGCTCGGACGCGGGCGACGGCGCCATGGACGCCGTCGTGTTGTCCGAAGCCGTCGGCGCGCCGGTGCGCGTCCAGTGGATGCGCCACGAAGGCCACGCGTGGGACCCCAAGGGACCGGCCTCGGTGGTAACCTGCCGCGCCGGCTTCGCTGCAGACGGTGAGGCCGTCGCCTGGCACTTCCACTTGAAGGGATTCTCGCGGCGCGACCAGAATTCGCGCGAAGACGCGCCCTCCGAGGTTCTGGCGGGGCATCTGCTGGGACACGAGAGCACGCCGCAGTGGGTGATGGGGACTCCGGAAAACTCGTATGGATTTCCCAACAAGCGCTATAGCTGGGAGGCGCTCGCGCCGCTCCGGCGCCAGGCGTCGCCCCTGCGCACCTCGCACTTCCGCGACCCTTACGGCCCGGAAGTGCATTTCGCCGCCGAGTCGTTCATCGATGAAATGGCGTTCGCGGCCGGGGTCGATCCACTGGCGTTCCGGCTGCGGCAGGCCCGCGAGGAGCGCGACGTCGCCGTCCTCCAGGCCGCCGCCGATCTCGCGGCGTGGATTCCGCGCACGTCCCCGCGGCGGCGGCGGGAGCCAGGCGGTCACTTCGTCGGAACGGGAATCGCGTACGCCCAGCGCGGGGGCTCGGTGAATGCCGTCGTCGCCGAGATCGAAGTCGATCCGGAGACCGGCCGCGTGCGGGTCCGGCGGCTGTGGGTCGGCGCCGACCACGGGCTGGTCGTGAACCCCTTCACTCTCGATCGCACGATCGAGGGCAACCTGCTGCAGGCGACGAGCCGCACGCTGTTCGAGGAAGTGAAGTTCGACCGGCGCGCGGTCCTGTCGGAGGACTGGGCCTCCTACCCGATCCTCGAGGCCGCGGATGCGCCGGACGAGATCAGGATCCGGCAGATCGACCGGCCGGAGCTCGGCCCGCGCGGCGCCGGCGAGCCGACGACCCGGGTTGTGCCGCCGGCGATCGCCAACGCCGTCTACGACGCGATCGGGGTCCGGCTGCGCCGGGTGCCGTTCACGAAGGCGCGCGTGAAGGCCGCCCTTGGCGCGGCCTGAGCGATCTGCGCGGGTCAGGCTCGCCGGGGCTTCCTTCTTCTCCACGACAGCAGCACGGCTGCTGCCGCGAAAGCCCCAGCCGCGACACCTGCAGCGAGCAGCGGTTTCGGGAATCCGTTTCCGGTTGCCGCATCCGGACCGGGGCCGACCCCTACGGCGCCGCCCGGATCGGGGCTGGCCGCGCCGTTAGCCGTCCCGCCGCTGTCTGGCACACCGGCGGCAGTTGCGGCCTTCGTATGCGGCTTGGCGGGATATTTCGTGACGAGCTTGCCGTCTTCGAGCGTCATGTAAGGCGCGGAATAGTCAACCTCGTCGCTCGCCGATGCCGGACCGGACAGGAGCAGCACGGCCGGAAGCAGCCGCATCGAGCAATAAAGCACCCGCGCCGGGCTGATCATTCGCGCCCTCCTTCAAAGTTCCGGCGACTCCCAGGCAATCCGGCCGCCGACCACCGTGAGCACCGGCTTGAGATCCGCAAGGTGCTCGATCGGCACCTCCATCAGATTGCCGTCGAACACGACCAGGTCGGCCAGCTTGCCGGCCTCGATCGATCCAAGCGTTTCCTCGGCGCCGATGAAACGCGCGGCCCAGCGCGTCAGCGCGAGCAAAGCGGCCTCGCGATCGATGGCTTCATCTGCCCCCACGACCTCTCCTTCGTCGGACACCCGCGTGACGACCTTTTGCATGTACCAGGTCGGGTACTGCTCGTCGTCCTCGGGTTCCGTACCCTCGATGTGAAAAGGGATTCCATGCTCGAGCAACGTGTGAAGCGGTGCCATCCGTGCCAGGCTTTCCTTACCGTACTGCGCTTCGATCACATTGTCGATGCCGAGGGGTTTCGCATCCCGCTGGTCGATGCCGGTCGTCACGCTGATCCCGAATCGAATCAGATCCTTGAGCTCCGGATGGGCGTCGTAGTACTCGAATACCTCCGGCACCCAGTCGATGTTGTGGTCGAACCCCTGGGGACGCCACAGCTTTTCGACATAGAGATTGTCCTGGTGCTCTGCCGCGAGCACGTTCTGCATGGCGAGCCGGATAGCCTCGCTGCCCATATTGTGGATGCCGGTCACGTTCCAGCCGTGCTGCCTCGCCAGCATGACATTGTAATAGTCCGTCTCGGTCTGCTGTTCGGGCGTCAGCTCGCCCTGGCTCAGGCCGGTGAACCATTCCGCCGTCCAGCGGTTGTAGCCGTGCTGGTTGGGGCTCAGATCGGGAATGACGGTCTTCTTTGCCTCGATGGTCAGGAGACTCGCGGCAGCGTCCGGCGACCCGGAGTGCGGCCCGACGGACGCTCCGACGATCGTGACCATCGGTCCGCGCTCGTCGGACAGCGAAAAGTCCATCAGGTTACCGATTCGCTTCAGGTAGCGCTCGCCTTCCGGGTTCTGCCGCAGGAAATCCAGGCCCGGATAGACACGGATCGCGAGCGAGCTCCCGTCGCCGCGGTGGAACAGCCGATTCAGCACCGTCATCGTGGCCGCGCTCATGTGGCCGGTCGCGACTGTTACGCCGTGCCGGGCATACTTGGCAAGCGTCTCAATCGCGCCGGGGACGGCGACTTCGTCGAACCATTGCGGGCTGGGCCAGGGACGGACCTCGCGGCCGATGAACCCGCTGAGCTGGGCGCCGGCCCTGCCGGTGTATTTGCCGTTGGCATCGCGATCCAGATGGAAATGATCCTCGGGAAATCCCTTCTCGAGCGCGAGCTCGATCATGGCCGTGTTGACGAGGCTGTAACTGCTGTCCAGGTACACGGCTATGGGGGTCGTCGGCGCGATCTCGTCAAGGGTGGAAATGTCCCAGCTCTTCATCGCGACAGCCGCCCACGAATCCTCCAGGTTGAAGAACATGGGCTTGCCGTCCTGGCTTTTTTTGTCGACGACGAAAGCGAGCGTTGCCAGGGCCTGGTCGATCGTTTCGCCCCCGAGGTTCGGCTGGATCCAGCCGTCCCACTGGCTTTCCTTCAGGAGATCGCCGGCAGGGACGGAATTGTCTCCGTCACTGTAGATGAAACCGGGAGTCACGGACCTGCCGTGCAGATCGACACGCCGGGTCGAAGGTCCGGCCAGCCGCAGGATCTTTGCACTCGAGCCGACGGCGAGAATTGTATTGCCGCGCACGGCGACCGCCTCGGCCACGGTGAAGTCCCGGTCGGCATCGGCCGTGAGCACATGGCCGTCGAACAGCACGAGGTCGGCATAACTGACGAGCTCGGACGGCAGGCCTGCCTGCGCGAAAGCCATCGCGGCGAAAAACTGAAGCAGCGCGGCGAGAACACCCGGGGCGAAGCACCGCCTCATCGTCCGCTCCCGCTTTCCCGCGAGTTCCCTGCTACGGCCTCGCGACACGGCCGATGCCTCCACCGCTGCTTCTTCCTGCCACTTCATCGCCACTCCCCGTCAGTCCGGTATTCGGTTCAATTGCGCCGCCTGGAGCGACAGCTTTCCACTAATCCTTGCAGGATCGCGCGCGCAATACAATTTCAATCGCGTTCGATGCACCTTACGAAAGAAACTATCGCGAGAGTACTGCCCGCGAAGCAGGTGACTTGCAGCAACGCTGTTCTGCATCGCACGTTGCTGCCGAAACCGTTACGAATAAAACGATCCCACTGCAATCACCCTGCCTTGTCTGGCTGTATTCATCACGTACACTTGACGGATTCTTTACGTGTTCGTCGACATGAATCGCAACGGCATGTGGCACTTCCGGGAAACCCGACCGAGACGTGGCGTCACCTCGGTCTGTTCGGGCGGGAACGCACGGGAGCGGCTCGTCGCCTGCGGGTCTTTGGCCTGGCTATTGTTCGCCGTTGTCCCCGCGGCCCTCGCCGCGCCGCCCGAGCTCCCGGACAAACCGAGCGCGCAGGACGAAGTCCTGGCGTTGCTTGCGGAGGAGAAGCCCTACACGGTCGTGGCGCCCGATCTCTTCGCACAGCTCGGCTGGGAGCTGCCGGACGGCGGCGAGACCGCGAAAGCGCTCGCGGACGAAGCGCCCGGCGGAGCCATGGACCCGCATCGTCTGGAGGCGATTCCTCCCGGTACCTCGGGTTATCGCGCCACCTGGCATGAAGTGCGCTTTGAGGTGTATGGAGTCGATTGGGACATTACGGGACTGCGTCTCCTGCCGGATGACCCAATCCCCGGGCTGCCGGGCATCGTGATCGTGAACGGCGGCGCCGCCAACTGGTACGAGTTCTTTTTCGATCCGCTGAACCGGCCGGGCCTGGGCCAATATCTCGCCCAGAAAGTGCCGGTCCTGCTGGTCAGCATCCCGGGTAATTATCGCCCCGGCGGCTGGAGTCAGGAGGACTTCGGCGAACGAATTCCGGCCTATGTGCTCGATCGCGACATCAGTCCCGAAGAGGCGGCCATCCGCAACGCGGCGTTCACTTTCCGCGTCGTCACCGATGGGATCGCCGCGCTCGTCCGGAGCGTGATGGACGAGCCGTACGTGATCGTCGGACATTCGACCGGTGGCGAGGTCCAGTTCATCCTGAAGGATTCGCCGCTCGGCCCGGCAATGCGGGGATGGTCACTCGGCTGGGGCACCGGCGGGCCGGCCGGCATGCAGGCGATGCGCGCATTCCGCGGCGCTCGCACCGCCGACGATTACCAGCACGTCGCACGACTGCGCGCGCGCACGCCCGACCAGTACGCGCGGGGCTACCTCGGACCGCTTAATCCGTTCTGGGATCCCGGCAAATCGCGCCTGGAAATGGCTGAAGAGTGGATAGCCGCGGTGCAGCACCGGCGGCCTCAGTTCAAGCAGCCGCTCCAGGACATCGAGCACAACAGCGCCGTCAACCTGCGAACGACTATCGAAAGCCAGATTCGCGAAACGCTGGCAGGCAATTCGCTGGGCATCGATGCCGACGAAGTCTGCCGGGACCTGTTCACGACGATGCGCTCGCCACTCTCGGGCTATCGAAAGATGATCTGGACCACCGCCAGCCTGGACAGCGGCCACTGGAATCCGGATCCCGCGAACGCGCGCGAGTTACGCGTGGCCAACGAGTTCCGCGCGGCAAACCCGGGCATTCCGGTTCGCGTTCTGCTGTTCGACGTACCGATGACTCACTACGGGCACATCGAAAAGCCGCGCGAGCTGGCAGGAGGCCTGCTCGCGGCGTTGCGTTGGCTGAGCCAGCCAGAGTAGTGCGGTCGCCGCATCGATTGCGGGATCGGGCGGGTTGGCTCATTCCGGGCCTGGCAGGCACCTTGGGGCTCTTCGCGTCGTGCGGAAGTCGGGCCGACTTCGCGCCGCCGGACCCGATTGTCCCGGGCGAGCCGTCGACTGAACCCGATGCACACGTCGCACCAATACACGGGAGGGCACGTCTCTACGCTCATTACGAGACGATTGAAACGCCGGACGCAGGGCAGGCAGATTCCGTGGAGGACTTCCAGATCCGCAGGGCGGACCTCACGCTCTCGGGGTCGCTCCTCGAGCACTGGAGCTATCGATTCAAGGGAGACGTGAGGACGGGAGAGCTCGACGTCCAGGACCTGACGATCAGCTACGACACCGGTTTCGCCACGCTGAGCATGGGACAACTCGGGCCGATCGACGAGCTCACGGTACCCGCGTATCGGGAATTCATGGAAGGTGCCGGTCTGGAAGCAGCGTTCGCGCCCCAAAACCAGCTTGGCGTGTATGCCCTGCACGAAAGCACGGCCTGGACGATGGCCGCCGGCGTGTTCAAAGGCGCGCTGGATCCCAGGCAGGCGGAGGAAGGATGGACCTACGCCGCTCGCTTCACGTTCGCACCGTCGGTTCCGAACGGCTATCTGCTGCACGTCGGCGGCTATCTCAGCCGGCGCACGGGGCATAGCGGTGAAGCGGTCTACGCGTACAGCGCCCGATCCCTGTTGCGAACCGGTGAGCGTTTCGTCGATACGGGCGCAATCGCGGATGGGGACCGGCTCTTCGGTCTCGAGCTGTCCGCCGGCGCGGGTCCTGTTTCGTTCGAGAGCCAGTGCGCGGCGGTCCGCGCCTCCATCGTTCAGCAAGGCGGATCCACGGCCCGTTTTCACGGATGCTACGCCGCTGCATTGTGGTTCCTCACCGGCGAAAGCCGAAACTACGGCAATGGCGGGTTTTCGAGAGCAGACATCCAGTCGCCCGTTTCCGAAGGAGGTCCCGGAGCCTGGCAGGCGGGCGTGCGTTTCGACACCCTGGATCTCGAGGACGGGGTGATTTTCGGCGGGAGTCAGAGAGGCTGGTCGTTCGCGCTCAATTGGTATCTCGACGACCAGTTCTGGTTGTCCGCAAATTACAGCCGTACGAAAATCAATGTCGGCGTCGGTGAGCCGTTAGTCACTCACGGCGCGGCAATGCGGCTGCATTATCAGATCCGCTGGTAATTTCTTCGCCGCTGTGACGAAAGCGAGGCAGCGACCGCGCTCGCACGGCATCCGCTTGACCCGGCACTTCGAATGGGCCAGTGTCCGCACCAGCACCAGGAGGGGCGATGAGCTGGAAAACCCTCGAATCGAGAACCGTCTACGACAACCTCTGGATCACCGTCTTCGAAGACCAGGTAGTGAATCCGGGCGGCGGGCGCAACATCTACGGCCGGATCCACTTCAAGAACACCGCCGTGGCGATCGTCCCGTTGGACGGGGAGGGCAACACCTGGCTCGTCGGGCAGGACCGCTACACGCTCGGCCACCGCTCCTGGGAACTGCCGATGGGCGGCGCGCCGACCGATGAGGACCCGCTGGACGCGGCGAGGCGCGAGCTGAAGGAGGAAACGGGATTATCCGCCGGGCGCTGGACGGAAATCATGCGCCTGCACACGAGCAACTCGATCACCGACGAAACCGGCATCGTGTACGTGGCGGAGGACCTGACCGACGGCGAAACCGCGTTCGAGGAGACGGAAGCCATCGAAGTGCGGAAGCTCCCGCTGGGCGAGGCCGTCGAGATGGCCCTGCGCGGCGAGATCACCGACGCCATCAGCGTGGCGGCGCTGGTGAGCCTTGGGCACATACTGCCGGACAAGGCGTAGGAGCCCGTCTCACGGGCGACACGGATCCAGATGTCGTTGTCGCCCGTGAGACGGGCTCCTACAGGTGCCGTGCTGCAATCCGACCCGGCGGCATGAGTCAGTCCGAGAGGTAGTAGACGATCGTCGAGACCACCCGCACTTTCTTGATGTGCGGCGTCGTGCTGTCGCGGTCCGCGATCGTGAACACGCCCTGGCGCGCGCTCCTGATCTTGCCGAGCGTGCTGTCCGAGTCCTCCGCGAATTCCTGCGCCGCCGCGCGCGCGTTCACCGTCGCTTCCTCCAGCATGCCCGGCTTGACGTCGTTCAGCTTCGTGAACAGGAACTGCACCTGGTTGCCGTATTGCGGTCCCGACAGCGCGATCCCGTTCCGGCCGAGCGCGATCACGTCGGCCATCGCCTCCCTGACGGTGTCCACCTCGTTGGAATAGAGCGTGATGGTGGACGTGCCGACGTAGCGAAACTCGATTTCCGCGGTGTTGCCCCAGGCCTGCGCGTAGCGATCCACGACCTCCGGCCCGGCGGTGGTCGTCTCGGAAAGGTCGAGACCGTGATCGGCAAGAAAGCGCCGGATGATCTCGTTCTTCTCCGCGATGGACTGGTAGAGCGCGTCGAGATCGTTGCTCGCAACCTGGTAGGACAAGGGCCAGATCACGGTGTCGGCCGGCAACTCCCGCTCCGCCAGGCCCTTCACCTGCACCGTGCGCTCGTGCGCTTTCACTTCCAGGGCCGCATGGCCCGCAATCCATGCTGCACCCAGGAGCCCGGCGAGAATGCAGCCGCCGAGCACGGCGGCGAAAGAAGTGGACGGCGCGGACATGTAACCTCCTTGTCGGTTGGTATCGTTGTCAGTAGACGCCGGCGGCGGTGACGACGTAGCGCATCGGCCCGCCCGGCGTCGGCGCGTCGAAAGGGTAGCAGGTTACGAGGCTCAGCATCGGCTCGCCGGTATCCAGCACGATGCTGCCGCGCCGCGAGTCCACGACGTCGATGCGCGTGACCGTGAACAGGTGCTCGCGGCCGCCCGGCCGCTCGATGCGGATCGAATCGCCTTTGCGGAGGTACTTCAGGAATTCAAAATGCGTATCGCGATGACCGGCGACAATGCTGTTGCCGACTTCGCCCGGCAGGACGCTCGCGCTCATGTGCCCCGGCCCGAACGCGAGCGTGCGGCCCGAGCCGCCTTCGAGCACGATCAGGTTGACCTCGCCGCCGCGCGCGGACAGACGGGCGACCGGCCAGGTGTCCGCCCACGGCCACGGCGCCGGTTCGTCCGCCCCGGATTCGGCTCGGCGCCACGCCCGCTGCATCATTTCCTGCGCAACCCAGGCCTTGGCCGGGATGTAGGCCCCCTGCCCGAGCTGCCAGAAGCCCATTGCCAGGACGCAGCTCACGAGCAGCGCAGCGGCGCCGAACCTAACGCGTTGCCGGAACATCGAAAGCCACTCCCTGCTGCAGGCGCCGGATGAAGGCCCACAAAAGCCACGCCAGCAGGATCAGCACCAGGCCGGCCGCCACCCGCGATTGCCAACCCGTCGCCGTGGCCGGGAAGCCGAAGATCGCGCGGTGGCTCTGCCCGTAGGGCAGCAGGTTCGGCACCTGTTCCCGCGCGAGCGCCGCCGCGTCCGGGCGCGCCGGCGTCTTGTCCACCGCGACGAGGCTCGTGTATTTGCTGACCAGGTGATGCGTCAGTGCCGTCTCGACCACGGCCGCGCGGATCGGCGCAGCGTCGCCGCCGCGGCGCTCCTGGTCCAGGAGGTCGGCGATCCGCGAGCGCGCCCACAGCGCGGCGACGCCCGGGCGCGTGCGCGTGCCGCGCAGGGGCAGCTCCGTGCTCCAGCCTCCGGTCGTCGAATGGCCGCTGATCCGCAGCAGGTCGCCGTCGCGCGGCGGCTCGGGCAGGCGCGCGGTCACCACGATCGGCTCGCCCGCGTACAGGTCGGGTACGACGGCCGGGTACGCCACGGCCTGCTGTCCCGGCCATTCGACGCGGATACCGGTCACCTGCGGCCGCGCCAACTTCGCAAACAACCGGCCCATCTTCTCGTCGACCTCGTGCAATGCGCTGATGAAAGTCGCAGTGCCGCGGCCGAGCTCCGCCGCCTTCTCCATGAACCAGCCGTTCGGCGCCGAGCCGATACCCACGGTGAACAGCCGCGCCGCGCCGAGCTGCGATGCGATCAGCGAGTACAGCGCGGCCTCGTTGCCGACGGCCCCGTCGGTGATGAAGACGATCTGCTTCAGGTGCGTTTCCACCGGCGGCTCGGAAAGCGCGAGCTCGAGGGCGGGGCGCATTTCCGTGCCGCCGTTCGAGACCAGCCCGGACACGTAATCGCGTGCGGCGCGGATGTTCTCCGCCGTCGCGCCGACGCTGCGGCCGAACAACGCGTGCGTCACCGAATTGAACTGGATCACGTTGAAGCGGTCCGCCGGTACCAGGTCGCCGAGCGCGAGCAGGAGCGCGCTCTTCGCCTGCTCGAGCGAGGTGCCGTACATGGAACCCGAGGTGTCGATGATGAACACCAGCTCGCGCGGCATCCGCGGCGCCGCGGCGGCATCCGTGGGCGGCAGTATCATGAGCAGGTAATGCGTATCGCCGCCGACCGTTTCGGAAATGAGGGTCGCGCGCGGCGCGCCGGCCGCCACCGGCTTCCAGCGGAGCTCGATGTCGTGGTCCAGCTTCGCCTGCGCACCGCTGAGCTCGACCCGGTAGACGCCGCCGTCCGGGGTCACGGTGATCGGGTGGTAGCGGCTCACGACGGACTCGAGCGGCACGCCGGCGTCGATTTCGGCATGCAGGGTCAGCCGGTGGTGCGATGACCGCGTCACCACCGGCGGCGTGATGAGCGATGCGTCCGGCACCTCGGCCGTATCGGCCGACCAGCCGGAGCCCTGGCGGTCCGGCAGCGGCGCGCCGGGAATGTAGCGCGGCGTCAGCGTCGTCGGAATCCGCATGCTGAAGGCGCCGTCGTCGTAATCCAGTGTCTCGAGGTACTCGATCTCGATAACCACGGTCGCACCCGGCGCCAGGTTGGCAAGCGACGTCGTGAACAGATTGGCCCGCTGCTGCTCGACGAGCCCGGTGCGCTTGCCGGCGGCCTTCGCGGCTGCGTATTCCTTCCGTGCCCGTTCCTTCTCCCGGATCTCGCCTTCGATGAAGCGCTCGCCGATGCGCATGCGCAGGCGATCCACCGCGGCGTCCCCCGGCAGCGGAAAGACGTAGATGCCCTCCACCCAGTCCGTGCCGTCGTTCCGGAACTGCTGCCGCACGGTCGTCCTCGCGATCGGCCCGCTGACGGATACGTGAATCTCCGTATCGAGCCGCGTCGCGACGGCGTACCCCGCCCGCATCCGCAGCAGAAGACTCCCGCTCTGCGGCAACACGGGCTCCTGCAGGAGCCCGGCATACGGGCGACTCCCCACCTCGGCCGCCGCCACCGAGGCCGAGACGAGCAGCAACACGCCAACGGCCCACTTCCCACACCTTATTGTTCGCGTCATCGTCCGCTCCTCGGTCCCGATGCCCATCTCACCAACGCAACGCGTCACGGCAGGGGGCGGGAGCATGGCAATGCCACGACGTAATGTGGCAAATTGTGGTGTTGACCCGGACGGGGAACCGCTTTGCCCAGGAAGATCGCGATCGTCGAAGACGAGCCCGCCATCCGCGAGAATTACGCGGCGGCGTTCCGGCGCGAAGGCTACGGCGTCGACCTGTATGCCGCGCGCCGGCCGGCGCTGGACGCGTTCGCCGCGCGCCTGCCCGACCTCGTCGTGATCGACGTGAACCTCGAGAACGACATCGAAGGCGGCTTCGAGCTCTGCCGCGAGCTGCGCGGCCAGGCGCCGGACCTGCCGATCATCTTCCTCACGGCGCGTGACAGCGAGTTCGACGCGGTGTCGGGATTACGGCTCGGCGCGGACGATTACCTGACGAAGGACATCAGCCTGCCGCACCTGATGGCGCGCGTGGCCGCGCTGTTCCGGCGGCTCGACGCGCTCAAGAAGCCGCAGACCGAAGCCAGCCGCCTCACGCGCGGCGAGCTCGAGATCGACGTGGAGCGGATGACGGTGCGCTGGCGGGAGCAGCCGGTGGGACTGACCCTGACCGAGTTCTGGATCGTGCACGCGCTCGCGCGCTACCCGGGTCACGTCAAGAACCGGCAGCAGCTCATGGATGCCGCGCAGGCCGTGCTCGACGACAACACGATCACTTCGCACGTCAAACGCATCCGGCGCAAGTTTTCAAGCGTAGACCCGAGCTTCGACGCCATCGAAACCGTCTACGGCATGGGCTACCGCTGGCTGGGGGACTAATGGGGTCTGGCCCCGTTATTCCCGCCATTAGCCCGTCTTGAGCCTCAGGCGGCAGTTGCTGCTCGTCAGCCTGCTGACCCTGGTGCTGCCCTGGGCCGGCTGCCAGTTCATCCGCGAAACCGAAAGCGCGCTGCGGGAAGGCCAGCAGCAGATGCTCGCCGGCACGGCGCAGGCGATCGCCGATTCGCTGGGGCAGTTCCCGCGGGAATTCCTCGTGGCGGGCGAGGCGGCGCACTACTCGGCCGACCAGCTCTATGCGCACGTGCTGCCGTCGGCACCGTTGATCGACGGCTATTTCGATGACTGGGCATTGCCCGAAGACTCGCTCTCCATGCTCGCCGGCGGCGGCCCGGCGTGCCACGTCCTGGACGGGTTGCAGCAGAACCTCCCGGCGGGCGGCGACGCAGTGTGCTACGTCCTGGGCACGTTCCGACAGAACCTGTTCCTCTATGTCGACGTGCGCGATGACAACGTCGTGTTCGCGCTCCCGGGCGCCGACGGGGCGCTTTACTCGGACCGGGTGGAAGTCGTCAGCGCCGGGGAGGACGGCGCGCAGCGGTTCGTGTTCGCGCCGGAGGCACCGGGCTCGCTCGTCCCGCAGCGGCGCGCGGCGGACGCGGCACCCGTCGAGGAGACCCGCATTGCCGCGCAGTGGCAGGCCACGGCGGGCGGTTTCCGGATCGAGGCGCGCCTGCCGCGGCAGCTCCTCGGCCCTGCCGTCGGCCTCGTCGTCACGGACACCGACCGGGCGGACGCGGCGGGCCTGCGCCGCGCCAGCTTCGGCGGGCCGTCTCCCGGCCGGCTCGTGACGGCATCGCCCCTGCTGCAGAGCGTCGCCATGGGCTACACCCAGCCCGGCCTGCGGCTGATCGTCACCGACAAGGCGGGCTGGCGGCTCGCCGAAGCCGGCAGCCTGTCCACGGCGGGCGCCGGCGGAGAGGATGGCGAGGCCTCCGGCTGGATGCGGCTCGCCTACAACCTGCTGCTGGAGCCGGGTGACGCGCCGGAGCTGGCGCAGCCCGACCCGAGCGGCCGCGAGCAGCAGCCCTACATCCGCCGGGCACTGGACGGCGAGCCGGCAACGAGCTGGTTCCGGTCGCTCGATTCCGGCCGCGCCGTCGTCGCAGTCGCGCAGCCGGTGTGGTCCGGCACGGTGCAGACCGGCGCGGTCGTCCTGCAGCAGGGCACCGACGCGATCCTGAGCCTCACCAACGAAGCGCTCACGCGCCTCATGAGCTTTACCCTGATCGCGACCCTCGCCGTCGCCGCGGTGCTGCTCGGCTATGCGAGCTGGCTCTCGCTGCGCATCCGCCGGCTGAGCGGCGCCGCACTGCACGCGCTCGATCGCGACGAAGTGCGCACCGACCTGCCGAGCGGCGCCGCACGCGACGAAATCGGCGATCTCTCGCGCAGCTTCTCGCGCGTGCTGCGCCAGCTCGGCGAATACAACGCGTATCTGCGGAGCCTCGCCTCCAAGCTGTCGCACGAGATGCGCACGCCGCTCACGATCGTCAAATCGTCACTCGAGAACCTGGAGCATGAGCCGCTCTCCGAAGAAGGCGCGCGCTACACGGCGCGGGCGCGGGAAGGCGCGGAGCGGCTGCAGAAGATCCTCGCCGCGATGAGCGAAGCGAGCCGCGTGGAGGAGCTGATCGAGCACGCCGAACCGGAAACCTTCGACTTGCGCGAGACGCTGGCGGCGGCGGCGGCTGCTTATGCGGGGGCGTGGCCGGAGCGGCGGTTCCGCTTCGACTCGGTGCTGGCCGACGCGGCATTCCATGGCTCGCCCGAGCTCATCGTGCAGATGCTCGACAAGCTGGTCGATAACGCGGTCGGGTTCAGCCGCGAAGGCGACGAGATCGGAATCAGCTTGTCGAGTGCCGACGCGCAGTATGTCATCCGCATCACCAATCCCGGGCCGCCGTTACCGGAGCGCATGCGCGCGCAATTGTTCGATTCGATGGTGTCGGTGCGTCCGGAGGAAGCGGGCAAGCATTTGGGATTGGGGCTTTTCGTCGCGCGGCTGATCGCGGTAGGTCACGGCGGCACGATCACGGGCTGCAACGTGGACGGCGGCGTCGCGTTCGAGGTGGGATTGCCCGTGGCTTAGGGTGCCTGCCCGGAGGGTGCCGGGTCATGCGCGGACCGCCTCTTCCGGCGGGGTGGGCGCGCTGCAGGCCGCGAGCAGAGCCGCGGCCATTAAAGCCCTATAATGCGGGAACCGCACTCGCAACCGGACCGGTGAAATGGCAGTCAAACTCCTGAGCGAAAGCATGGACGCCACCATAACCGACGACGACCAGATCCGCATCAGCAAGGTGCTGTCCTTCTGGTTCAAGGATCACGAGCTGACGGCGCCCCAGATCGACGCCCGCATGGAGACTTGGTTCGGCGAGGATCCGGTGTTCGATCACGAGATCGAGAAGGAGTTCGCCGGCGACGTGGAGGCCGCTTCGAGCGGCGCGCTCGAACACTGGGCGCGCCAGCCGCAAGGCCGGCTCGCCCTGATCCTGCTGCTCGACCAGTTCCGCCGCAACATCTATCGCGGCACCGCGAAAGCCTTCGAAAAGGACAAGCTCGCGCTGAAGCTCTGCGTCGAAGGCGCGATGGAGAAAAAGGACAAGGGCCTCACGCCGATCCAGCGCGTGTTCTTCTATATGCCGCTGCAGCACGCCGAGTCGCTGAAGGTACAGGCGAAGTCGGTGGAGATCTTCCGCAAGCTCGCGGACGCGGTCTCGCCGACGTATCACGAGACCTTCGAGACGATCGTGCAGTTCGCGGAGCTGCACCGCGACATCATCGAACGCTTCGGGCGATTCCCGCACCGGAACAAGCTGCTCGGGCGGAAGAACACGCCGGAGGAAGAGGAGTACCTCGCCGGCGACACGCTGACCTTCGGGCAAGGGTGACCGTTTCGCCACGGCGTGTGCAGGAGCCCGTCTCACGGGCGATACGGCGGCCGACGCCGCGTCGCCCGTGAGACGGGCTCCTACAGCGCTGCGTTCGAGACCCTGCGGAAGCGGAGGGTCAGCAGGATCGCGGCGACCGAGAGGCCGAGCACGAAGCCGGCCCAGATGTAGGCCGGGGGTGCCTGGAACGTCACCGCCGCGAGGTAGGCCAGCGGGAACGCCAGTGCCCAGTAGGCAAAGGTGTTGATCACCATCGGCACGCGCGTGTCCTTGTAGCCGCGGAGCGCGCCGGCCGCGCCGATCTGGACACCATCGGCGATCTGGAAGACGGCCGCCATCAGCAGCAGGCTGACGGCAATCGCCTGCACGGCGGTATCGGACGTGTAAAGCAGCACCACGGCGTCCCTGAACAGCAACAGGAACAGCGCCGAACAGGTCATGAACGCGGCACAGGCCGTGATGCCGATCCTGCCGCTGAAGCGTGCCGCGGCCGGATTGCCGGCGCCCAGTGCGTGGCCGATCCGGATAGTCGTGGCCGAGCTCAGCGCGAGCGGCACCATGAACGTGGTGGTCGCGAAGTTGATGGCGATCTGGTGCGCCGCGGTGATCTCGGCACCCAGGGTGCCCACCAGAATCGAGATCGCGGAGAACAGCCCCGCCTCGGCCGTGATCGTCACCGCGATCGGCGCGCCGAGCACCAGAATCTCGCGCAGCACCGGCAGCCGCAGGGCCGGCAGCTTCGAGAAGATCTGCAAGGGCCGGTAGCGCGGATGCAGGTACACGAAGATGCCGAGAAACAGCATCATCAGCCACATCGTGATCGCGCTGGCGACGCCGCAGCCGACCGCGCCCATCGCCGGCGCGCCGAAGTGCCCGTAGATGAATACCCAGTTGAGAAACACGTTACAGACGAGCGCGAACAGCGACAGGTACATGATCGGCTTCGTGAAGCCGATGCCCTCGGTCGTGAAACGCAGGGCCAGGAACACGCAGATCGCCGGCGCGCCGAGGATGATCGCGCGCACGTAATCGATCGTGAGTCCGCGGAATCCACTGTCGACGCCGACCAACGTCAGGGCGGGTCCGACGAATGCGTAGGTGGTCCCCAGAACGGCCAGGCCGAGCGCCACGCCAAGGACCACGCCCTGCCGTGTGTAGCGCCCGATCAGCGCCGACTCCCCCGCGCCGTAATGCCGCGCGGCGATGGGCGAGATCGCCATCAGCAACCCCAGGCACATCACGAAACCCAAAAACCACACGCTCGCCCCCACGGCCACCGCCGCCAGCGAGCGCGCGCCGAGCTGCCCCGCCATGACGGCATCCGCGAATTGCATGCCCGCGATCGAGAGGTTGTTCACCATGAGCGGCCCCGCCAGCCTGAACAACCGGCGCACCTCCACGGCCCAGGACCGGCTGGACGCAAATGTCGTCACGGGTGCATCGTTCATGAACAAAGCCGGCTAGTGTACAGTTACCGCGCTTCCAAGGCTTTCCGGGAGATTGGTCATGTTGCATGACGGGCAGGCAAGGCGGGTCGCGGTGCTCGGCGGACTGCGGATTCCCTTCTGCCGCGGCCATACCGGCTACGCCGGCTGCTCCAACCAGGACATGATGACGGCGGCGCTCGCCGCGGTGGTCGGGAAGTACGGCCTGAAGGGCGAGGCGCTCGGCGACGTGGCGCTGGGCGCGGTCATCAAGCATTCGCGCGATTACAACCTGGCGCGCGAATGCGTCATCGGCTCCGGCCTCTCGCTCCGCACGCCGGGGCTCGACCTGCAGCGCGCCTGCGGCACCAGCCTCGAGGCCTGCATCGTGCTCGGCAACAAGATCGCCCTGGGGCAGATCGAGGCCGGCATCGCGGGCGGCACGGACTCGATCAGCGACGCGCCCATCGTCTACCCGGACGACTACCGTTCGATCCTGATGGAAAGCCATCGCGGCAAATCGTTCGCCGACAAGCTCAAGCCGTGGCTGCGGCTGCGGCCGAAGCACTTCCTGCCGGAGTTCCCCGGCGTCGTCGAGCCGCGCACCGGCATGTCGATGGGGCAGCACACGGAAAAGACCGCGAAAGACTACGACATACCGCGGCAGGCACAGGACGAGCTCGCGCTCGCCAGCCACCGGAAGGCGGCGACGGCCTATGACGAGGGCTTCTACGACGACCTGGTCGTGCCGTTCCAGGGCGTCGCGGAGGACAACAACATCCGCCGCGACACGTCGCTGGAGAAGCTCGCAAAGCTCAAACCGGCGTTCGGCAAGGACGGGGCCGGCACCCTGACCGCCGGCAACAGCACGCCGCTCACCGACGGCGCCGGGGCGGTCCTGCTGGCCTCCGAGGACTGGGCCCGGAACCGGGGACACACCGTCCAGGCGTACCTCACCCATTGCCGCGTCGCGGCGGTGGACTTCATCGATGCCGAGGGCCTGCTGCTCGCGCCGGCTTACGCGGTTTCCGACATGCTCGCCGCCGCCAACCTGTCGCTGCAGGACTTCGATTTCTACGAGATTCACGAAGCCTTTGCCGCGCAGACGCTGGCCACCCTCAAAGCGTGGAGCTCCGAGGCATTCTGCCGCGAAAAGCTCGGCCGCGCGGAGCCGCTCGGCGAAATCGACCGTTCGAAACTCAACATCAAGGGCGGCAGCATCGCCATCGGGCATCCGTTTGCCGCGACCGGCGCGAGGATCGTCGCCACCATGGCCAAGCTGCTGCACGAGAAGGGCTCGGGCCGCGGGCTCGTCTCCGTGTGCACCGCCGGCGGCATGGGCGTGGTCGCCATCATGGAAGCCGCACCGCCGGCGGCCTGACGAGCCGTGACCGCCGCGGCGCCACCCCACGATATGCAACACGCGCTGGGCGTGCTCGTCGTCAACCTCGGCACGCCGGATGCGCCGACGCCGCGCGCGTTGCGGCGCTACCTGGCGCAATTCCTGTCGGACCCGCGGGTGGTGGAGCTGCCGCGCTGGCTCTGGCGGCCGATCCTGCACGGCTTCGTGCTCCGCGTACGCCCGGCCCGCTCCGCGGCGCTGTACCGGAAAATATGGACGGACCAGGGCTCACCCCTGCTCGTGCATTCGCTGGAGCTCGCGCGCGCGCTGCAGGCGGAGCTCGAGCATCGATTGAGCGGGCGCATCGCCGTGGAGCTCGGGATGTCGTACGGCAGCCCGTCGATCGGCGGCGCATTGCAAAGGCTCGAGGAACGAGGCGCCGGCCGGATCGTGGTGCTGCCGCTCTACCCGCAATACGCCGGCTCGACGACCGGCTCCGCGTTCGACCGCGTAACGCGGGCGCTCTCCGGGCGCCGCCGCGTGCCCGCCGTGACCTTCATCGGCGAATACCATGCCGAGCCGGGTTATATTGGCGCGGTTGCCGGGAGCATTCGCGCATTCCGGGAGCGGCAGGGCCGCGGCGAGCGCCTGCTGTTCTCGTTTCACGGGCTGCCGCGGCGGATGGCGGACCGGGGCGATCCTTACGCCGGACAATGCCGGAGAACGGCGCAGCTCGTGGCGGAACGCCTCGGACTGGGCGAAAATGAATGGGCAGTCGCGTTCCAGTCCCGCATCGGGCGGCAAGCGTGGCTCGAGCCGTATACAGAAGAAACGATCGCTTCCTGGGGGAGGAAGGGTATGCAGAAGATCGACGCGGTTTGCCCCGGCTTCGCCGTGGATTGCCTCGAAACCCTGGAGGAGGTGTGCCTGCGTTACGCGGAGGCGTTCCGCGCGGCCGGCGGCGGGGAGCTCCGTTACATCCCGGCACTGAACGCCCGCCCGGAGCACGTCGCATTCCTCGGTGCGCTGGTCGCGCGGCACGCCGCGGCCGAGCCCGGCTGCCGCGCGGCAACACCGCGCGCTTCACCGGACGAGCGGCGTTTCGAAGGCGGCGGCGCGCAATGAACCTGCTCGGCCGGTTCCTCGAGTTCAGCGTCCGCGCGCCGGACATCCTCGAGTCGCTGGCGTTCTACAAGACACTCGGGTTCGCCGAGCTCGCGATCGGCGATGTCTGGAAGCACCGTTACGCCGTCATCAGCGACGGCGAGCTCTGTATCGGATTGCACGACAGCGATTTCGACAGCCCCGCGCTCACCTTCGTGCATCCCGACGTCGCGAAGCATGCGCGGGCGATGGCGGACCACGGTTACGACTTCCGCTATCTCAAGGCCGACCGCGACGAGTTCAACCAGCTCGGCTTCGCCGACCGCGACGGCCACATGATCGCCATGCTGGAAGCCCGCACCTTCTCGCCGCCGCTCGAAGAGCTCCCCCGTTCGCTCTGCGGCGAGTGGTTCGAGACGACACTGCCGGTGCGCGACGCCACGCACACCGGCCGTTTCTGGGCGCCGCTCGCGCCGGTCCTGCTCAGGCTCCGCGAAGAACCCACGGTCCACATGCGCTTCGACACGGACGGCATGCCGCTCGGCCTGTCCGAAAGCATCGCCCTCAAGCAACCGTCGCTCTGCTTCAAATGCACCGACCGCAACGCCCTGCTCGCCGCCGTCGAGCTGCACGGCATGCGCAACGAGCCCTTCCCCGGTTTCGAAGGCGCGTTCGTCGAGCTGACCGCGCCGGAGGGCACGCGCCTGTACCTGTTCCAGGAAGATTTTCTCGGCGAGCCGTACGTGGTCGAGGAATCGGGCGAGTACGAGGCGCTGTAGGAGCCCGTCTCACGGGCGACTCTGCCGTTAACGCCGTGTCGCCCGTGAGACGGGCTCCTACGCGGAAGCGTTCAGCTCGCGCAGCAGCGACAGCGCGCGGCCGAGATAGGAGCGGCCGAAGAGGTTCAGGTGATTCAGCACGTGATAGAGCTGGTAAAGCGGCAAGCGCCCGCGATGGCCGGGCGCCAGCGGCCACGCCTCCTCATACGCGGCGTAGAACCCGGGCGGGAAACCACCGAACAGGCGCGTCATGGCGAGGTCGCATTCGCGGTCGCCGTAGTGCACGGCCGGATCGAAGATGACGGGCTCGCCGTCCACGACGGCCCAGTTGCCGCCCCACAGGTCGCCGTGCAGCAGCGACGGTTGCGGTGAGTAGCCGTCGAACAGGCCTCCCAGGCGCCGCGCGAGCGCGGCACCTTCTGACTGCAACTCGCCCGTGAAACCGTTCCTCGCCGCCAGCTCGAGCTGGAACACGAGACGCTGCTCGCGGAAGAAACGGATCCAGTCGCGGTCGGGCGTGTTTCGTTGGGGCGTGCTGCCGATCGTGTTGTCGCGATGCCAGCCGAACGTTTGCTGCGTATGCCGGTGTTGCGCCGCGAGCTGCTGCCCGAAAACGCGCGCGGCGCCCGTGCCGGCGGACTGGAAGTCGAGCCATTCGAGTGCGAGAAAGGAGTCGGCACCGCCGCGGCCGGCGCACAGGACCCGCGGCACCCGCACCGCCGCCGCGTCTTGCAGCTCGCGCAGGCCGTCGGCCTCGGCGTCGAGCTGTTCGAACGCCGCGGCATCGCCGGTCTTCAGGAAGACGGGGCCGTTCTCCGTCGATAACCGCCACGTGGTACTGATGTCGCCCCCGCCGAGGGCCCGTGGCGCCGGTGCGGCTTTGACCGCAATCCCCTGCTGCGCGAGCGCCTCCAGGATTGCCGCCCAGTCGGGCACGCCGCTCAGGCTCCGGCCGGCACCAGCTCCGCCATGACCGACGGGTACTCCTCGCGCAGGTCCGCGATGCGTTCCGCCTGGCGGCGCAGCGCCATGCCGAAATCGGCTTCGTCGAACAGGGCGTTGATCGCGCCGAGATCGGGAGCGCGGGGCTTCAGGTCCGCAACCGGACGCTCGAACACCGCGTCGCAGGCGATGCCCGTCAGCCGGCGCGCGAGCAGCGCCGCATCGCGATGCGTGTCGAGCTTGAGCCCTAGCGTTCTGGCACCGCGGCAAGCGACGTCGCAGACGCGGTCGAGATTGGCGTAAATGTCATCGAGACTTCCGAAATGCTCCAGCAGCGCCGCGGCCGTTTTGCGGCCGACGCCGGGCACGCCGGGAATGTTGTCGACGCTGTCACCGGCGAGGGCGAGAAAATCGGCGATCTGTTCCGGACGCACCCCGAAGACCCCGGGGATCTGCTCGTACGTGAGCCGGCCCTTGCCGGCGAAATCCCAGAACACGTCGCGCAACCCGACGAGCTGTGCGAGGTCCTTGTCGCGGCTCACGATGGTCGAGGGCGTGCCGGCCTGCCGCCCTTCGACGACCAGGGTGCCGATGAGGTCGTCGGCCTCGAACTGCGGGTGCGCGCATTCCATGACGCCGAGCGCGCGCGTGAAGCGGCGGCACTGCTCGAACTGGCGCTTCAGCTCGCGCGGCGCGGGCTCGCGGTTCGCCTTGTAGCCGGGATAGAGCGTGTTGCGGAAAGAGCTCGACAGGCTTTCGTCGAACAGCACCGCGAGGCGTTCCGGCCGGACCTGCTCGACAAAATCGCCCAGGAAGCGGCTGAAGCCGTAAAAGGCGTTGACGGGATTGCCGTCGCGGTCGACGAGGTCATCCGGCATCGAGTACCAGGCGCGGAAAACGTAGACACTGGCATCGATCAGGTATTGCATGGGCTCGCGGCGTCGAAAGAACTCCGCGATCATAACAGGACGGCGCCGCAGGAGCCCGTCTCACGGACGACCGCGGCGTTCTACTCAGTATCGCCCGTGAAACGGGCTCCTACAGGTCGTAATCCGAGAGATTGTTGGTGAGCCGCGCGTGCAGCGGGCTCGAGCGCGGGATGTGCGCGAGCAGGTACTGCATCTGGTCGGCGAGCACGCGCCGGCCCTTGAGGTAGATGTACTCGGCGTAGGTCGGCGTAAACGGCACCGCGACCAGCTGCATACCGGCCTGCTCGGGCGTGCGTCCGCCTTTGTGGTTGTTGCAGCGCCGGCAGGCGGTGGCGACGTTGTTCCAGGTGTCGCCGCCGCCCCTCGACAGCGGCGTGATGTGATCGCGCGTCAGCTCGCGCGTCGGAAAACGCATCGCGCAATAGAGGCACAGGTTGGCGTCGCGCTTGAAGAGCGTGCGATTGTTGAGTGGCGGTATGTACTCGTCGCGCACGTACGCGAGCCCCTGGCTCGTGCCGAGCGTCGCGATGATGGAGCTGACCTCCACCGCGCTGCGCAGGCCGGACAGCGCGCTGAAGCCGCCGAACACGGTGTAAAGAAGAGAGCCGCAGGCGTAGGCGACCTGCTGGGTGTGATAGAGCCGAACCGCCTCGCGGTAGT
>DASSBS010000091.1:0-4172 GCA_035698445.1 Woeseiaceae bacterium | reverse complement strand
AAAGTACCTCGCTCGGCCTGGCGGCGCCTGGCTTGGTCTTCACTCAGCCGATAGCTGGCTATCGGCTTCGCTCCAGACCGGCGCCAGCCACCACCATTCCTTCGCGAGCTACTTCCGCTTCCCCTGTTACAGGCCACTAGTTTTTGCGGCAAGCATTGCTCCAATTGTCGTCACTGGTGGGATATTCTGGACGAACCGCGTCGCATATCGGCGAATAGCCGATCTTGAGGAACCGTGATATGGAGTGGGTTGTGGTTTTTTCTTGGTCGTATTCTTGATCGGGATGGCGCTCGTTATACGCGAGGCATCCGTTCATCGGCCATCGAAAAAGTAATCTTCGGACTTGCGCAAATACGCCTGTCCGATCGAAGTTCGCACACCCCTACCCTGCCGTGATAGCGGCTTGTATTTCGGGCTTGCGCCCATACACCATTTGGCGCGATGATCCCTCTCTCCATTCTCGATCTCGTCCGCGTCGCTGACGACACCGACGCGCGCACCGCGCTCGATGACGCGCGCGATCTCGCGCACCGTGCCGAAGATTGGGGCTATCGCCGCTTCTGGGTTGCCGAGCACCACAATATACCCAGCATCGCCAGCGCGGCGACCTCCGTAGTCATCGGGCACATCGCCGCCGGCACGCGGTCGATCCGTGTCGGCGCGGGCGGCATCATGCTGCCGAACCACTCTCCCCTCGTGATCGCGGAGCAATTCGGCACGCTGGCGACGCTGTTCCCGGATCGCATCGATCTCGGCCTCGGCCGCGCGCCGGGCACCGACCAGCAGACCCTTCGCGCGCTGCGGCGCTCGCCGGCTTCGGCCGACAGTTTCCCGCATGATGTCCTGGAACTGCAGGCGCTGCTGGCGCCGGCACAACCCGACCAGGCCGTGCGCGCCGTACCCGGCGCGGGCACGCGAGTGCCGCTGTGGATACTCGGGTCGAGTCACTTCGGCGCGGCACTCGCGGCGGAGCTCGGCCTGCCATACGCGTTCGCCGCGCACTTCGCGCCACAGCAGCTCTTGACCGCGCTCGAGATCTACCGCAGCCGCTTCAAGTCCTCGGAACAGCTCGATAGACCGTATGCCATGGTCGGTACCAACGTAATCGCCGCCGATACGGACGCGGAAGCACGGCGCCTGGCGACCACGCAGCAGATGTCTTTCGTCAACCTGTTTCGCAACGAAACGCGGGGGCTGAGCCAGCCGCCGATCGACGACATCGAGGAATACTGGACTCCGATGGAGAAGGCGCAGGTGTCGCAGATGCTGTCGCGCTCGATCGTCGGTGCGCCGGACAGGGTCCGCGAAGGTATCGCCGCACTCGTCGAGGAAACGGGAGCTGACGAACTGATCGTCGTTTCCGACGTGTACGAACAGGCCGCGCGGCTGCACTCGTTCGAGCTCATCAGCGGCGTCCAGGGTTAGCGCCTTCTGTTATTCGGACCTGTGGGTGCTGGTCTCTGCCCTGGTGCTGTTGCGAAGCAATTTTCCCGGCGCTTTGCAAGAGTGACAGCACGCTGCTGAAACCGGATACTCCCCGCCCTTGCAGCTTGTGCACGGGGGATCCCAATGTTTCGCAACGTCCGCTTCTTTCGAATTGACATTGCCTGGCCCGATTCGGAGCAGTCGTTGTCGGAACAGCTCGCGAGCGCGGCGTTCACACCCTGCGGCCCGTGGTCCGAGCGCAGCGCCGGCTTCGAGCCGCCGACCGGTGATCCGGACGGGCTGCTCGCGCGACGCATCGAAGGCGCGGATCTCCTGCGGCTGCGCAGCCAGGCGCGCCTGCTGCCGGCCGCGGCGATCGACGACGCGCTGGAAGTGCGCCTCGAGGAATGGCGGCAGCGCATGCAGGCCGAGCCTTCCTCCCGCGAGCGGCGCAAGCTCAAGGCGCAGACCCGTGACGAGCTCCTGCCGAAAGCGCTGCTCAAATCGCAAAGAACCCGGGGGTTCGTCATTGCGTCGGAACGCCTGCTGGCGGTCGACACGCTTTCCGACGCTAGAACCGAGCAGTTCCTCGAGCACCTGCGCGCCGCGCTCGGCACCTTCGATGCGGTGCCGCTGACGTACGAACGGCCTTTTGCCGATCTCCTGACCCGGATCTTTCTCGGCGACCCGCCGCGCGGCTTCGTGCTGGGACGCGAATGCCGGATGTGCGACGCCTCCGATACCAAAGCGTCGATCCGTTGCGCCGACATGGACCTCGCCGATCCCGCCGTGCGCCGGCACGTCCGCGAAGGCATGCGGCTGACGCATCTCGAAATCGAGTTCGAGAACGTCATGCGTTGCACGATCGACGAGAAAGGCGGCATCGCCAAGCTCAAGCTCGTCGGCTCCGAGGTGGCGGACGACCTGGCCGACGAAGACCCGCTCGCCCGGCTCGACGCCGAGTTCGCGCTGCTCACGGGCACGCTGCGCCAGCTCGTGAATGCCCTGAAGCAGGTCCTCGGCGGCTACGAAGAAGAACCGATGCCGATCGAGCGGCTCGCGGTCGGCGCGTAGCGCCCGATTTACAAACTCCGTTTGAATTTCTGCCGCTCGCGCTTCCGCGGCGGCCGTCTACACTCGCCTTACGGCCGTGCGAAAACGCGCGTGCATGCAGGGTCATGCACGGCGATTCGTTGTCGCCGGAAACTCCACCTTCTCACCTCAGCAACGAGGGATTGTCATGAACCTGATGGATCTACTGGAACAAGAGGGCGGCGGCAGCAGCGTCGCGAAACTGGCGGGACAGCTCGGCATCGACGAGGGTAAAGCGCGCCAGCTAATCAGCAGCGTTTCGCCCGCGGTCGCCGGCGGGCTGCAGCGGCGGGCGCAGTCGACCGAAGGCCAGGCGGAGCTCGCGCGCGAAATCGAAAGCGGCAAGTACCGGCGCTATGTCGACGAGCCGCAACGCCTGGAGGAAGCGAGCGCGCGCGAGGAAGGCAATCACGCGCTGTCGCAACTCTTCGGCAGCGAAGATGACAGCCGGCAGGTCGCGACCCGCACCTCGGAGGAGACCGGTCTCGACAAGTCGCTGATCGAACGCGCGCTGCCGCTGGTGGCGGGCCTGGCAATGGGCGCGCTGGGCAAGAAATCCAGCAAGCAGGGCGGCTTGAGCGGCGGCCTGGGCTCGCTGGCCGGCATGCTCGGCGGCGGCGACGGCAAGGTCGGCGTCGAGGACGTGAAGAACATCGGCGGCAAGTTCTTCTAAGCGCTCGTGCTATCGTCGGCCCGCCCGAAGAACAAGAGGATGCACGATGAGCAGCGAAGAGAATCCCCGCCCGCCCCTGCCGCCCTTCGACGCCGGCACCGCGGCGCAGAAAGTCCGCGGGGCGGAGGACGCCTGGAACACCCGCGACCCCGAACGGGTCGCGGGTGCCTACAGCCCGGACAGCATCTGGCGCAACCGCGCGGAATTCATCCGGGGCCGCAGTGAGATCGTGCAGTTCCTCATTCGCAAGTGGAATAAAGAGCTGGATTATCGATTGATCAAGGAAGTGTGGGCGTTCCACGGCAACCGTATCGCCGTGCGCTTCGCCTATGAATGGCACGACGACGCCGGGAGCTGGTTCCGCTCCTACGGCAACGAGAACTGGGAGTTCGACGACAAGGGGTACATGCAGCGCCGCCTCGCCAGCATCAACGACCTGCCGCTCAGGGAAAGCGACCGCAAGTACCACTGGCCGCTCGGACCTCGCCCGAAAGACCATCCCGGGCTGTCCGAGCTCGGGCTGTAACGCGTCAGGCGTTCTCCCCGGGACCGTCCGGGCGGGCGGCCTTTCCTTCCGGGGCGGCGTCCCAGGTGTCCACCTTTAGCGGCGCTCCGGGACTGACCGGGCAGCCCAGGGCGGCATCGGGGGCATAGTCCCCCACCGGCCGCACGTCCGCTTCGATCCGGCGCTCCCCGAACGGAGCGGCGATGAACAGCACCAGCAGGATGGCGCGCAGGGCGATCAGCATGTCGGTTTCCTCGCAAGTCCACTCTTTCGATGCCCGGGACCGCCATTCGGTTGCAATGATTCCGCGCCGCCCCCGTATTCCTCCAATATCGACTGAGAATAAGTATCCGGCGTGCCGGCGTTTGGTTATGATGCGCGGCACACCATTTCAACGACGGCACTTCCGTGTCGCAAACCTGCAAGTACAAGGCCTTCATCAGCTACAGCCACGCGGATGAAAAATGGGCCGCGTGG
>DASSBS010000090.1:0-5147 GCA_035698445.1 Woeseiaceae bacterium | reverse complement strand
ATCAGCAGGATGGCCTGGTAGCACACCAGGCAGGCATAAAAGCTGAAGAAGAGCGTCAGCAGCAGGCCGGTCCGCATGAAGTTGAACAGCCGCAGGCGCGCGAGGAACACGAGCACGAGAATGCCGAGGCCGGTGAGCAGCATCTTCGTCACCGCGAACGCGATGTGGCTGTGATCGAGCATGAGGTCCATGATCGGGTTGATCTCGATCGCGCCCTTGCTCAGCAGTTGCAGGGTCAGGAACGCATCCACGGTGGACAGCAGCATGATGCCGGTCCCCAGGAAGAACAACCACGGATGGTGCCAGTCGATGAAAACACTGTCGCGCTCGGAAGTCCGGCGATGTTCGCGGCGGCGCGAAAGGAAGTAGCCGAAGACGAAGGTTCGCCAGGTGAAGGCACGCCGGTCCGGCAATACGCGGCTTTCGCCGATCTCGTCGGCACGCTCTGAGTCGTTCACTGCGGTTGCCGCACCGGGTTCGTTCCTCATGATCGGGTTGAAAATGCCACGCTGCGGCCGACCGCCGGGCTCATCCGCCGCCGGTTCCGGCCGGTGGCGCGGTAAGCCGCAGCAGCGCGGCAATCACGGCGTCGCGCTCTTCCTGGTCAGGCAGCCCGGCGAACGCCATGGCGTTTCCCGGCAGGAAGCGCCCGGGCTGCGTCAGCCAGCCATCCAGCGCCCGCGGCGTCCAGTAGAAGCCGGCCTTTGCAAGGGCCGGCGAATACGGGTAGCCGTCCACCGAGCCGGCCCGCCGTCCGAACAGCCCGTAGAGGCTGGGTCCCAGCGAACCGGCCGCGCCTTTCTCGAAAGTATGGCAGGCGCGGCATTGCATCGCGAGGTTCTTGCCGTACGCGAAGCTGGCGTTGCGGTAGCGCGGCAGCTCCAGGTAGTCGGCCGTCGGCAGCACGACCTGCTCGCCGAGCGTCGCCGCCGTGAGGTACGTTGCTTCCGCCTCGCCGTCCGCGGCTTCGGTCCCGGACCCAGGGCCGTGGCAGGCGGCACACGCCAGGGCCAGGGTGAAAAACAGCAGCGGGCGAAGGGAAATCATTGCGGCAGGTCCATCTGTTCTTGATTTTGTGCGGCCGGGTCACTGGCCAGCGGGGATTGTCAGCGAGCTTCCTGCATTAATCAAGGAGACGGTCCGGGCGCGACATAACGCCGGCGGAGCATCGTGACCGGGTTCACGGTCGAAACCCGCAGGTGCCATTAGGCTGCATGGAGATTCGTACAGCGGCCATGCCATCCAGCGGTATCACGGGAGACACCCAATGAACGCATCACGTATCGCCCTGCTCGTTTTCGGCATCGCTTTTTCCACCGCCTCGCTCGCGGACGACAACCTGTGGCTCGGCGTGAAGGCCGGAACCCTCGGCCTCGGTCTCGAGGGCACCTGGCGCCCCATTCCCTGGTTCGATCTTCGCGGCGGCTTCAACTCCTTCGAATACGACCATGACGGCACGGAAGCCGGTATCGGCTACGACGCCACCCTGGACCTGCAAAGCTGGTACGGGACGGCCAATTTCCGCATGCCGCTGAGCCCGTTTCGCGTGACGGCAGGCGTGTTCAACAACGGCAATGAGCTGCGGCTCGTCAGCCGGGAAACCGGACCGATCGACGTGGGCGGCACGACCTTCACCTCCGCGGAAGTGGGCACGATCCGCGGACTGACGACCTTCGAGGACGTCGCTCCCTATGCGGGAATCGGCTTCGACTTCGGCCTGTTCGGCAAGGTCGGCCTCAATCTCGACCTCGGCGTGATGTACCAGGGCGATCCGGACGTCGCCCTGACGTCGGACGGCATCCTCGCCAACGATCCGGTATTCCAGGATGCCCTCGAGAACGAGCGCGTCCAGCTCGAAGACGAAGTGGACCGGTACAAGCTGTACCCGGTCGCCTCCCTCACCTTCAACGTGCAGTTTCTTTGATCAACCGGCGGCGTCCTGCAGGCGAAAGACGCCGAGTCGCGCCTGCAGGTAACGCAGCCGGAGCCGCGCCACGGGGAAGCGCGCCGACAGCCCCTGCATCATCATCGGGACGCCTTGCGGCGCGCGCTGGCGACCGGACGCCAGCCATTCCGCGAGCTGCGCGCCGCTCCACGTGGCCGTGTTGACGCCGTTGCCGTGATAACCGTAGGCGAAGAAGACGCTCGGGTCCTCCTGCAGGCACCCGATGCTCGGGACCAGCCGCATCGTGATGCAGATCAGCCCGTGCCAGCGGTATTCGATCGGCACGTCGCGCCAGAGCGGGAACAGGTGCCCGAGCTCACTTGCCAACTGCACGTAGTTCGCGGCGGCGCCTTCGCCGTCTCCCCGCGAATGCCCGCGCCCGCCGAACAGGAACCGATTGTCCGGCAGCAGGCGAAAGTAATTCAGGATATGCCGTGACGTGATCGCCGGGTTCGGCGTGCGCCATCGCTGGGCGGCGAGCTCGTCCTCGCGCAGCGGCCGCGTCACGATGATCGCGCTGATCATCGGCAGCGGCCGCCCGTAGAATCCGCGGTGCAGGTGCTCCGGCATGAACCCGTTGGCGGCGAGGATCACCCGGCGGCAGCGCAGGCGGCCGCCTGCCGTCACCAGGGTATGCGCGTCGCCCTCCTTGCGCCATTCCAGCACCTCGCTGTGCGAATGGAGCGTCGCGCCGGCACGGACCGCCGCGCCCGCGAGACCCAGCAGGTAGCGCATCGGGTGCAGTGCGAAACACGGGCGTTGCACGACCGCGCCGTGGTTGTCGGTCGCATCGAAATACCGCTCCCGGAAAACCTCCGCCGGCAGGACGCTCGTATCGAGGCCGAGCAGGTCGTGCTGCCGGTCCGCGTGCCGGCGCAGGTGTTCGAAGGCGCGCTTCGAATGCGCGATCTCCAGTTCCTCCTCGCCCATTATTTCGGCATCGATGCCCTCGTCGTCGATGACGGCGCGCACCAGTTCGACTGCTTCCACCTGCGACCGGTAAAAGCGCCGGGTCTCCTCCAGGCCGTACTTGCGGAGCATGCGCGACAGGGAGAGGGAGGTGGCGCCGATGCCGCAGAAGCCGGCGTTACGCCCGGAAGCGCCCCAGCCGATGTGCCCGGCTTCGAGCACGCGCGCCTCGATCCCGTGCCGCTTGCCGAGGTGCAAAGCGGCGCTGAGGCCCGTGTAGCCGCCGCCGATGATGGCGACGTCGCAGCTCTCGTCGGTGACCAGCGGCTCGGCCTGCGGGCGTACGTCCCCGGCAGATGTCTCCCACCAGGACGGCTGCGGTTCCGCGAACCGGTACATGTCGTCGTGGTAGAGGCGCTTCATGCGGCGCTCTGTCCGGCGCGCAACGAGTGCAGCCGCGCATGGCCGCGTACGGCGAACAGCCCGGCGAGAATCGCCAGCAGCAGCGGCAGCGGCATGAGCACCAGCGGCGTCCAGCCGTGCAGGTACAGGATCGTGCCGGCGAGCAGCGAAGCGCTCGCCGAGGTGCCGAAGACCGTGAACTCGTTCACCGCCTGCGCCTTGAAACGCTCGGCCATGGAATAGGTGAGCGTCAGCATCGTCGTGCCGCCGACATACAGGAAGTTCCAGCCGATACCGAGCAACACCAGCGCGGCGCCGTAATGCATCATGGAATGGCCCTGCAGGCCGACCAAACAGGACATCAGCAGGGCCGCCGCCCCGGCAGCCATCATGCGCCCGAGCCCCAGCCGTTCCATCAGGAAACCGGAAAACAACGACGGCACGTACATGCCGAGCACGTGGCTGCGAATGATACGCGCCGTCTGGTCCAGGGTGAAGCCGTCGTTGATGTGCATGCTGAGCGGCGTCGCCGTCATGATCAGCGTCATCGTGCCGTACGCGGCGGTCCCGCCGAGCACCGCCACGATAAAGAGCGGCTGCCGCACGATCGCCCCCAAGGGGCGTTGACTCGCTGCGTGCGGGTGTTCCGATTCCTGCCGCAGCGGGCCAAGGAACAGGAAGAGTACGGCTTGCAGCAGGTACAACAGCGCCATGGCCGCCAGCGTCCCGGCATACTGCACATCTTCGATCGCATGCTGGCCGAAGCGGACCAGCTCGGGCCCGACCAGGGCGCCGCCGATCGCGCCGACCAGTACCAGCGAAATGGCCCGCGCGGCGTATCGCGGCTCCACGCTTTCGGCCGCGGCGAACCGGTACTGCTGCGTGAAGGCCAGGTTGACGCCAAAAATTGCCGCGGCTGCGACAAACCAGGCGAAGCTCACGCTCGCGAGCGCGTAACACGCGAGCAGCAGGGACGCGACCGACGAAAGCGACGCCAGTGCAAACCCTGCACGCCTGCCGATCGCGCGCATGAGCATCGTCGCGGGTATGGTCGTCGCCGCCACGCTGACGATCATGATCGAAATCGGCAGCGTCGCCAGCGCGGGATGATCGGTGAGCTGCGAGCCGATGATGCCGCCCAGTGTGACGAGCACGATGGAACCCGTTGCCGAGATCATCTGGCAGCACGCCAGAAGGACGATGTTGCGGGTTTTCATCGGTCGAAATCCAGGGCCGCCGTGGCCGGCAAGCCGCGCATTCTTGCACATCCTGCAGGGCGAAATGCGACTATTGGCAGCACCGCCCGGAGCCTCTCGGGGGCGCAACCAGTCATGCTGAAGATATCAGACGACATCGCGATTCCCGACGACGAGATCGAGCTCTCGGCCGTGCGCGCGCAGGGTGCCGGCGGACAGAATGTAAACAAGGTGGCCACGGCCATTCACCTGCGCTTCGATGCACGGGCGTCCGCCGCGCTGCCCGACGATGTCAAGACGCGGCTGTGCAACCTGCCCGACCGGCGGATCTCGGGCGAAGGCGTCATCGTCATCAAGGCGCAGAAGTTCCGCCGCCAGGAGCGGAATCGCGAGGATGCCCTCGCGCGCCTTGCCGCCTTGCTCGAGAAAGCGCTGCACGCGCGGAAAAAACGGGTCCCGACGAAGCCCGGCCGGCTGGCGAAGGAAAAGCGCCTGGAAGACAAGGCGCGCCGCAGCCGCCTGAAGCAGTCCCGCGGCCGGATAAGCGATACCTAGTGGCCTGTAACAGGGGAATCGAAAGTACCTCGCTCGGCCTGGCGGCGCCTGGCTTGGTCTTCACTCAGCCGATAGCTGGCTATCGGCTTCGCTCCAGACCGGCGCCAGCCACCACCATTCCTTCGCGAGCTACTTCCGCT
>DASSBS010000089.1:0-13689 GCA_035698445.1 Woeseiaceae bacterium | reverse complement strand
AGGGCCCGGAGGGAGCCATTCCCCCAAGCACCCCCCGCCGGTGCGGCCGACCGCGTAAACGCCGCCAACAACCACACCGACCAGTGACCCCGGGCGGCCCTGACGGTTAGCCTTAGCCCTACTGGCTGATGCCGTACTTGCGGCGGAACTTGTCCACGCGGCCGCCCGAATCGACGATCTTCTGCTTGCCGGTATAAAAGGGGTGGCAAGCCGAGCAGACTTCGATGTGCAGCTCGTGCCCCAGCGTCGAGCGGGTCACGAACTCGTTCCCGCAACTGCAGGTCACCTTGATTTCGGCGTAGTCGGGATGGGTTTCGGCTTTCATGGGATGCTGTCTCCGGGCCGCCAACGGCTCACTCGCGGCCCGGCGGCTTGGGCGGAAAGGCGGCGTAGGATATAGGGAAGCGGGGGGTGCCGCAAGTGCCCCGCCAGGGCCGCGCGGGTGTCGCCGATTATCCACAAATCCTGTGGATAAGCTTGTGGAATTAAATTGAGCGGATGGGCTAAGTCGGGATTTTTAAAGCGCCGCCGCTAGAATGTCTATTTTGTATCCAGATTTTTAATTCCCTGTTTTTCAGTCAGTTAGGGACAGTTCTGGACCGGCCGCTCAATTAGGGTGCTTATTGCGTGGAAATTACAGGCGATGCCCGAAGGTGTGAATAAAAAAAATCGGTAAATTTTACACTTCAGGACAAAACCGCCGCCGCCGCGCCCCGGCTCGGGGCCGGTTCCGGCAGGAAGAGCGCCTGCAGATCGTTCAGGTACAACCGGCCGAGGCGGCTCGCCCGCCAGCCGCCGGCGCCGTCATCCGCCAGCAGGCCGCGGCCCCGGGCTTCCTCGATCTGCGGGGCCAGCGACCGGAATGACAGGCCGGTGCGTTCCCGGAACCCGGCCTCGGTGAAGCCTTCGTTCAGCCTCAGCGCGTTCAGCAGGTACTCGAACCCGAGCTCCTCCCGGGTGACCTCACGCGGGGCGGGGCCTTTGCTGCCGGCCTCGACCTGTTCCATGTAGAGCCTCGGGTGCGCCGTCCTGAGGGTACGCCGTACGGTGCCGTCGGCGCGCGTGAGCTTGCCGTGCGCGCCCGCCCCGGCACCCACGTAATCGCCGAACAGCCAGTAGTTCAGGTTATGGCGGCAGCGGCGTCCCGGGCGCGCGTAAGCCGAGACCTCGTACTGCGCGTAGCCCGCCCTGGCCAGGCGCTCGCGGCCGCGCTCCTGCATCTCGAACGCGAGGTCCTCATCCGGCAGGCCCGCGGGCGGCACGGCGTGAAAGCGGGTGTTGGGCTCCAGCGTGAGCTGGTAACGGGAGAGGTGCTCGGGCCCGAGCCGCAATGCCTCGTCGAGATCGGCCGCGGCGCCGGCGAGGTCCTGGCCCGGCAGCCCGAACATCAGGTCCAGGTTGACGTTGTCGAACCCGGCCTCCCGCGCCTCGTGGAAGGCGCGCCGGATGGCCCCGGCGTCGTGGATACGGCCGAGGCGCCGGAGCGCGGCATCGTCGAAGCTCTGCGCGCCGAGCGACAGCCGGTTCACGCCGGCCTCGCGAAAACCGGCGAGCCGGCCGCTCTCCAGCGTCCCGGGGTTGGCTTCCATCGTGATCTCGGCACCGGGCGCCAGCCGGAAGGACTCCCGCACGGCGTCCAGCACGCGGCCTATTTCGGCGGGGGTGAAAAAGCTCGGCGTGCCGCCGCCGAGGAAGACGGTCTCGACGGTCCGGTCCGCCACCTCGCGGGCCGCGCGCGCCAGGTCGGCGGCGAGCGCGCGTGCGTAGCGCGCCGGGTCCGCTTCGGCGCCGGCAGTATGCGAGTTGAAGTCGCAGTACGGGCACTTCCGCACGCACCAGGGCAGGTGCAGGTACACGGAGAGCGGCGGCAATCCGGCCATCATGATCCTTCGCCGATGCCCCGCGCCGCCAGCAGCTCCGCCAGCCGGCGAAACGCGCGGCCGCGGTGGCTGGCGGCGTCTTTCTCTTCCGCGCTCATTTCGGCGGCCGCCTTGCCGGCGGCGGGATCGTAGAACACCGGGTCGTAGCCGAAGCCGCCGTGCCCGCGCGGGCGCTCGAGAATGCGGCCGGGCCACACACCGCGCGCCACCAGCGGCGCGGAGTCCTCCGCCGAGGCGACGCAGACCGCGACACAATGGAACGAGGCGCTGCGCTCATTCCCGCTCAGACCCTCGAGCTCCCGCAGAAGTTTGCCGGTATTGGCGGCGTCGGTCGCCTGCGGTCCGGCATAGCGCGCCGAGTGAATGCCGGGGCGGCCCTGCAGGGCGTCGACGGCAAGCCCCGAATCGTCGGCGATGGCGGGCAGGCGGGCGCGGGCCGCCGCATGGCGCGCCTTGAGCAGCGCGTTCTCGACGAAGCTCGCACCCGTTTCCTCGGGGGGCTCAATGCCGAGCTCCGACTGGGCCACGAGCTCGATATCGAGAGGGGCGAGCAGCCGCCGGATTTCCTCCAGCTTGCCCCGGTTGCCCGTCGCTGCGACGGCGCGGCGCTTCACCGCCGCTCGAACGCGGCGATCGCTTCGTTCTGCGCCGCAACGATCCGGCCGACGCCGAGCTCCGCCAGCTCGATCAGCGCGCGGAACTCGTCGCGGCTGAACGCGTGCCCCTCGGCCGTGCCCTGCACCTCGACGAAGCGTCCTGCCTCGTTCATTACGACGTTCATGTCCGTCTCGGCCTCGCAGTCCTCGGCGTAGTCCAGGTCGAGCACCGGCTCGCCGCGCCAGATCCCGACCGACACGGCGGCGATGTGCCCGTGCACCGGGTTCTTCTTCAGCGCGTGCGACGCTTGCAAATGCTGCACGGCCAGCACCAGCGCGACATAGCCACCGCTGATCGCTGCGGTACGCGTGCCGCCGTCGGCCTGGATCACGTCGCAGTCGAGCGTCACCGTGCGCTCACCCAGGGCCGCCAGGTCGACCGCCGCGCGCAGGCTGCGGCCGATCAGGCGCTGGATCTCCATCGTTCGGCCGCCCTGCCGGCCCCGTGCCGCCTCGCGCGCCGTGCGCGAGTGGGTCGCGCGCGGCAGCATGCCGTATTCGCCGGTTACCCAGCCCTGGCTTGCGCCACGCAGCCACGGCGGCACCCGGTTCTCCACCGTCGCGGTGCAGATCACGCGGGTATCGCCGAACTCGGCGAGCACGCTGCCTTCGGCGTGACGGGTGAAATTGGTCGTGAACTTCACGGCCCTCATCTCGTTGGGCGCACGGCCGCTGGGGCGCATGAATTCCTCCTTATGACTCGCATCAAATCATGAATCCTCACCTGTAGGAGCCCGTGAGCGCCATGGATGGCGCGAATGCAGATAATGCAGGAGCAATCATCTGCGACACGGGCGACAGCAGCGTCCAACGCCGTGTCGCCCGTGAGACGGGCTCCTACAGCGCATGTCACTCGCCCAGCCAGCGGAGGACGGTGCCGGTGGTGTTGTCGCTGTAGGGGGAGTTCCTGTTCATCGCCTTCACACTCAGATTCTTGAGGTCGTCGCCGAGGGTGCCGTTGGCGCGGCGGGAGAGCTCCGCGATCTGCGCGTCGTCGATCCCTGACCACAGGCCGTCGCTGCAGGCGAGCAGCACGTCGCCCGCCTCGAGCCGCTTCTTGCGCGTGATGCTCATATCGGGCACCGGCGCGTCGCCGCCGATGCAGCACTCGACGAAGTTGCGCATCGGATGGTCGAGCGCCTCTTCCTCGGTGATCGTGCCTTCCTGGATCAGGATTTCGACATGGCTGTGATCGCGCGAGCGCGCCAGCACATCGCCATTGCGCATGTGGTAGATGCGGCTGTCGCCGACGTGACCCCACCAGGCGCCGCCTTCCTGGATCAGGCACACGGCGCAGGTAGCCCGCGGCCGGTAATCGACGTCGAGATCGGCGCCGATGCGCACGACCTCGTCGTGCGCCCGCGCCAAGGCGGTATAGAGGAAGCCCTGCGGGTCGAACAGCGGCAGCTTCGCGGCCCTGAACATGTCCTCCACCGTCTCGAGGCCGGTCTGCGCCGCCCGCGCACCGTCCGCATGCCCGCCCATTCCGTCGAATACCAGCATGAGCGCGGCATGCTCGGTCACGATGACGGCCGCGCGATCCTGGTTGTCGTGGCGATCCCCGAGAGCGGAGACTTTGGCGTACTCGATGCGCATCTCAGGTCGTGGCGCGGCGCCCGCGAGCCTTGCTGCCGAGGCCGTTCCTCACGGCGCCAACCGTTCGGGTTAGAATGATCGCAACCAAAAAATCTCTCGCGTTTCTTAAGGAGGCTCACGGGATTTGCCGGCTCCGCCGGTCCGTGGGGCGCCTTAAAGATTCCGGCCAGGACCGCCAATGTTACACAGTATGACAGGCTTCGCGCGACACACGGCCGAGCTGCCCGCCGGGGTCCTGAGCTGCGAGTTGCGTTCCGTCAACCACCGCTGGCTCGACGTGCAGCTCCGGCTGCCCGAGGAGCTGCGTGCCGCCGAGAGCGAGTTCCGCAAGCGGATCGGGGCCGCGCTGAAGCGGGGCAAAGTGGATTGCGCCCTGCACCTGCGGCGTGCTCCGGCAGCACGCGCGCCCCTGGCGCTCGACCAGTCGGTGCTGGACCAGCTACACGCGGCTTTTACCGCGCTGGCCGCGACCTTCCCGAACCTGCGGGCCCCCGATCCCGTCGAGCTCCTGCGTTGGCCGGGCATCATCGAGGACCCGGAGGACGAGCCGGCCGAGTCCGGGCTGCCGGTCGAGGACGCCATGCAGGTCCTCGATACCGCGCTCGAGGCCATGCAGGCCATGCGCGCGAGCGAAGGCGAACGCATCGCGGAAATGCTGGAGCTGCGCTGCCGCGACGTCCTGACGATCGCGGAGGGCGTCCGCGCGCGCATGCCCGAGGTGCTGGAGGCGGCACGCGCAAAGCAGAAGGAGCGGCTCGACAGGCTCGAGGTCGAGGCGGATCCGGCGCGCCTCGCCACCGAGCTCGCCCTCATGGCCCAGAAGCAGGACGTGGACGAAGAGCTGGACCGCCTGACGAGCCACGTCAGCGAGATCCGCCAGGTGCTCGCAAGCGAAGAGCCGGTCGGCCGGCGCCTGGATTTCCTGATGCAGGAGCTGAACCGGGAGGCCAACACGCTCGGTTCGAAGGCGGGCGACACGGAAACCACGCGCGCGGCGGTCGAGCTCAAGGTGCTGATCGAGCAGATGCGCGAACAGATCCAGAACGTGGAATAGCCGGGACGGGACCATGCCGGCACGGCTTTTTGTGATCGCGGCGCCGTCGGGCGCCGGCAAGACGACGCTGGTCAACGAGCTGGTCCGGCGGAACCCGGCGCTCGTGTTCTCCGTTTCCTACACCACCCGACTCCGGCGCCCGAACGAAATCGACGGCCGCGATTACTTCTTCGTAAGCGAGGAGCAGTTTCACGAGCTCGACCGGGAAGGCGAGCTGCTGGAATCGGCGCTGGTATTCGACAACTACTACGGGACCAGCCGCTCGCAGGTGGAGCAGCACCTGGCCGGGGGCCGCAACGTGGTCCTGGAGATCGACTGGCAGGGCGCGCGGCAGGTACGCGTGGCGCGGCCGGATTGCGTCTCGGTGTTCATCCTGCCGCCGTCGCGGGACGCGCTGGCCGAGCGCCTGCGTGGCCGCCGCACCGACAGCGAGCACGTCATTGCGAGGCGGCTGGCCGAAGCGCTGGGCGACATGTCCCATTGGAACGAGTTCGATTTTTGTGTGGTCAATGACGACCTGGAGCAAGCCGTGGCCGAGCTCGAGGCCATCGTGGCGGGCGAGGGCCGCGGCAACCGCTGCGACACCCCCGCGCTCCGGGGGCGCATCGCCGGCATCCTCGCCGGCGACCGCGCACCCTCCCATTGAGCCGATAGCGCTTCCCAACGGCGGCGCACCGCATTAAACTGTGCGGCCCTCATTTCCCGGTGGAGTGACGAGTTAATGGCCCGGATTACGGTCGAAGATTGCCTGGACAACATCGACAACATTTTCGAAATGGTGCTGGTCGCCGCGAAACGCGCACGGCGCATTGCGCACGGCGCGGAGCCGTTCGTCGACACCCAGAACGACAAGCCGACGGTCATTGCCCTGCGCGAAATTGCCGCGGGCAGCGTGACGCCGGCGATTCTCGACGAAATCGAGCAGCCGCCCGCGGAGGAATTCCTGCAGCCGGAAGCGGTGGAAGAAATCATACCGATGCGCGGAATCTCCATCGGCGACTGACGTTCGACCCGGTATCCCCTACCGGCTTGCTCCCCTCCCGTCGCGACGGCCTGCCCGGTAAAACGGGTATGATCAGGCATGGATTACGCGGCGACCATTCTCGCTAAGTTGCCCGGCACGGCGGTGCGCCGTGACCGGGGCTTGCGGCGCCTGATCGAGACACTCGAGTCCGCCATGTCCGCCGAGCAGATCGGCCAGATCCTCGAAGCTTACGAATTCGGCGCCAGCGCCCACCAGGGACAGAAGCGGCTGTCCGGGGAGCCGTACATCTCCCACCCGGTGGCGGTCGCCCAGATTCTCGCCGACATGCACATCGACGCGCCGACCATCACGGCCGCGATCCTGCACGACGTCGTCGAGGACACGGCCACACCGATCGCCGAGATCGAAGAGCAGTTCGGCGCCGAAGTCGCGGCGCTCGTCGACGGCGTCAGCAAGCTCGACCAGATGCACTTCCACAGCCGGGCGGAAGCGCAGGCCGAGAGCTTCCGCAAGATGATGCTCGCGATGATCGAGGACATCCGCGTCATCCTCGTGAAGCTCGCCGACCGGCTGCACAACATGCGCACGCTGGACGCGGTGCCGCGCGACAAGCAGGCCCGGATCGCGCGCGAGACCCTCGAGATCTACGCGCCGATCGCCAACCGCCTCGGTATCAACCACATGAAGGTCGATCTCGAGGACCTGGGGTTCCGCTATCTCTATCCCTTCCGCTACCGCGTTCTCGATAAGGCAGTGCGCCGCAGCCGGGGCAGCCAGAAGCAGATCGTCCGCACCATCTCCGAACGCTTCGAGAAAGCGATGGGAGACGAGGGCATCCGTGGCGAGGTCGTCGGCCGCGAAAAGCACCTCTACAGCATTTACAAGAAAATGGCGGAGAAAAAGCGGCTGCTCTCCGACGTCGCCGACGTGTACGGTTTCCGCATCATCGTCGACGACGTGAACACCTGCTACCGCATGCTGGGGCTGGTGCACGGGCTCTACAAGCCCATGCCGGGGCGCTTCAAGGATTACATCGCGATACCGCGCATCAACGGCTACCAGTCGCTGCACACGACGCTGTTCGGGCCGAAGGGCCTGCCGCTCGAGGTACAGATCCGCACCACCGACATGGACAAGGTCGCCGAATCCGGCGTCGCCGCGCACTGGCAGTACAAGGCCGTGGACAAGCGCACTGCACCGACGCCGCAGCGGCGCGCGCGCGAGTGGCTCACGCATCTCATGGAGATCCAGGAGTCCGGCAGCTCCGAGGAATTCCTGGAGAGCGTCAAGGTCGACCTGTACCCGGACAAGATCTACGTGTTCACGCCGCAGGGCGACATCATGCCGTTGCCGAAAGGCGCGACTACGGTCGATTTCGCCTACGCCGTGCACACGGACGTCGGCAACCGTTGCGTCGCGGCGAAGGTCGACCGCCAGCTCGTGCCGTTGCGCACGCAGCTCCAGAACAGCCAGGCGGTCGAGATCATCACCGCGCGCGGGGCCAAGCCCAACCCGAACTGGCTCACCTTCGTGCGCACGGCCAAGGCCCGCTCTGCGATCCGGCACTACATGAAGCAGATGCGCAGCAGCGAATCGATCGACCTGGGCAAGCGCCTGCTCGATCGCTCGCTGAAGGACCTGGGCTCCTCGCTGCGCAAGCTGGGCAAAGTGCGCTTGAAAGAAGCCCTTGCGGGGCTGGGCCTGAGCGAGCCGTCCGAGCTCTTCACGCAGCTCGGCCTCGGCGAGCGGCTGGCGCCGCTCACGGCCCGCTTCCTGCTCGGCGTCAGCCCCGAGGAAGGCGCGGGCGCCTCCACCGCCGCCAATCTCGTCATCACCGGCACGGAAGGCGTCGTCGTGAGCTACGCCAAATGCTGCTATCCCATCCCCGGCGACGAGGTCATGGGCTATCTCAGCTCCGGCCGCGGCATCGTCATCCACCGCATCAACTGCGGCAACCTCGGCAACTTCCGCAAGCAGCCGGAGAAATGGATCACCGTGAGCTGGGAGCGCGACATCGCGCGCGACTTCTCCAGCCAGATCCAGGTCGACACCGCCAACCGCACGGGCGTGCTCGCGGCAGTTGCCGCCACCATTGCCGACTCGCAGTCGAACATCGAGCAGGTGTCCGTGCTCGACCGCCACGACGACTGCTCGGTGCTGCGGCTGCTCCTGCAGGTCAGGGATCGCGACCACCTGGCGAAGATCATGAGCAACATCCGCAAGATGCCGAACGTCATCCGCGTGCAACGCGACTGCGCGTGAACCGTCAGGTCGCGATGTTCGGCTATTGTGGTTCGCTATGGCGCGGCCGGGCTGGCGGAGCCGCGACCGGGGGGGTGTTCGGCGGCGTGCGCCTCCGCAAGCCACGGTGTTCAATGGACAATGCAGAACCACGCTGGAGAGTAAGTTGAAGAAGATACCTGTACATTCGAAGGACGCCCCCGCGGCGATCGGCCCTTATTCGCAGGCCGTGCGGGCCGGCGATCTCGTATTCCTGTCGGGGCAGATCCCGCTGGACCCGGCGACCGGTGAGCTCGTGGGCGGAGACTTCGAAGCGCGGGCGCGGCAGGTGTTCGCAAACCTGAAAGCGGTAGCCGAAGCGGCGGGCGGGACGCTCGACGACGCGGTGAAGCTCACGATCTTCCTGACCGATCTCGCCCGCTTTGCGACCGTCAACGCGGTGATGGCGGAGTACCTGACCGAGCCGTACCCGGCGCGGGCCACCGTCGGCGTCGCCACGCTGCCGAAAGGCGCGGACGTGGAAGCCGAGGCGGTGCTCGCCCTTTAGCCGGGAGCGCCGTTGAGCCGCGCATCCCCGAGCAGGGCCGCCTCGGCCGGCGCACCCGCCGCGCTGACGACGCTGACCGGCGTCGGGCCGGCGCTCGCGGCGAAGCTCGAACGGCTCGGCGTCCAGCGGCCCGCGGACCTGCTGTTCCTGCTGCCGCTGCGGTACGAAAATCGTACGGAGCTCGTGAAGATCGGGGAGCTCAAGCCCGGCGCGCGCTGCCTCACGTCGGGCGAGGTCCTGCTGGCGGAGGTCGTCTATCGCGGCCGGCGCAGCCTGCTCGTGCGGATCGGCGACGGGACCGGCCAGCTCACGCTGCGCTTCTTTCATTTCTCGAGCCAGCAGAAGCACGGATTCCGCACGGGCGCGACCGTGAGCTGTTACGGCGACGTGCGCGCGGGGCCCATCGGACCGGAGATGGTGCATCCGGAATACCGGGTGCTCCCCGCCGGCCAGGGGCCGGCGGTGAGCGAGTCGCTGACGCCGGTTTACCCGTCGACGGAAGGCGTCCAGCAGGCGCGGCTGCGCAACCTCGTCGGCCAGGCGCTGGCGCGCATGCGATCGATGCCGGCCCCAGAGCTGCTGCCGGCAGGCGTGCGCGAGAAGCACGCAATGCCCACGCTTGCGGAGGCGCTCGAGTACCTGCACTGCCCGCCTCCCGATGCCGATCTCGCGCGCCTGGCCGACGGCCGGCATCCCTGCCGGCTGCGGCTCGCGTTCGAGGAGCTGCTCGCGCATTACCTCAGCCTGCGCAGGTTGCGGCAGCTCGCGAATCGCGAACGCGCGGTGCCACTGGCGGCGGGCGGCACGGCCATGCGGCGGTTCGTCGACAACCTGCCCTTCGAGCTGACGGGCGCGCAGCGGCGAGTGGTCCGGGAAATCGCGGCGGATCTCGAGCAGCCGCACCCGATGATGCGGCTGGTGCAGGGCGATGTCGGCTCCGGCAAAACAATCGTTGCCGCGATCGCCTGCCTGCAGGCGATCCAGAGCGGCGTACAGGCGGCCGTGATGGCCCCGACCGAGCTGCTCGCGGAACAGCATCTGCAGAACTTCTCCGAATGGTTTCGCGACGACGACGTCGGCATCGCCTGGCTGGCCGGCAGCCTGCGTTCCGCGAAGCGGGGCGCAGCCCTCGCCGCGATCGCCGACGGGCGCGCCAGGCTCATCATCGGCACGCACGCGCTGTTCCAGGAAGGGGTTGCCTTCGACGAGCTCGCGCTCGTCGTCATCGACGAGCAGCATCGCTTCGGCGTGCACCAGCGCATGGCGCTGCGCGACAAGGGCACCGGGCGCGAATTGCTGCCGCACCAGCTCGTAATGACGGCGACGCCCATCCCACGGACTCTCGCGATGGCGGCGTATGCGGATCTCGACCTGTCGCTGATCGACGAGCTGCCGCCCGGCCGCACACCCGTGGTCACGGTCGCGATGCCGGAGAGCCGGCGGGACGAGGTCGTGGAGCGCGTCCGCGCGGCCTGCGAGCAGGGGCAGCAGGCGTACTGGGTCTGCCCGCTGATCGCGGAATCGGAATTGCAGGACAGCCGCGCGGCCGAGGAAAGTTTCGACCTGCTGCAGCGCGCGCTGCCGGCACTCTCGATCGGCCTCGTGCACGGCCGCATGCACGCTCGCGACAAGGACCGTGCCATGCGCGCGTTCAAGGCCGGCGAAACCGACGTGCTGGTCGCGACGACCGTGATCGAAGTCGGCGTCGACGTGCCGAACGCGAGCCTCATGATCATCGAAAGCGCCGAACGCCTCGGGCTGTCGCAATTGCACCAGCTCCGCGGCCGCGTCGGCCGCGGCGACGCCCGCAGCCATTGCGTGCTGCTGTACCGGCAGCCGCTGGGAAGCCTCGCGAAGAGCCGGCTCGCCGTGCTGCGCGAGACCAACGACGGCTTCGTCGTCGCGGAGCGCGACCTCGAGCTGCGCGGTCCGGGCGAGCTGCTCGGCACCCGCCAGACCGGCCTGCCGCAGTACCGCATCGCCGACTTCGCCCGCGACGCCCACCTGATGCCCGCCGTCCGCAGCGCCGCCGCAACCCTCTCGCATGACGAAGCCGACGCCCTCATCCAACGCTGGCTCGGCGACGGCGCCCGCTACGGCAAAGTCTGAGCGCCACACACCCGATCCCATCTGATATTTTATGGGCACGGTATTGTTGATCACGGCACGGGCGATAACAGCGGAGCCACGATCGGGGGGAGATCCCTGTAGGAGGCCGTCCCCCCGGTCGCGGCTCCGCCAGCACCAGGCGCAAACCGCGGGGCTACTCCCCGACGAGCAAAGCACATGGCAAGAAACATGGCACGAGCACGCGCAACCCCCGCCCCGGGCCTCACGACCCAGCTCCGGAACTACGTCCAGCTCATGCGCCTCGACAAGCCCATCGGCATCTGGCTGCTGCTGTGGCCGACCCTGTGGGCACTGTGGCTCGCGGGCGAGGGCCGCCCGAACGGCGGTCTGTTCGCGGTGTTCGTCCTCGGCGTGATCGTGATGCGCTCCGCGGGCTGCGTGCTGAACGATTTTGCGGACAGGAAAATCGATCCGCACGTCGCGCGCACGCGCGGCCGGCCGCTCGCGACGGGCGCGGTTGCACCCACGGAGGCGCTGACCCTGTTCGTCGCGCTGTCGCTGATCGCGGTGGGATTCGCGGCGATGCTGAACCGGCCGGCGCAGGTGCTGGCGGTCGTCGCGGCGGGCCTGACGATCGTCTATCCGTTCATCAAGCGCTTCCTGTCGATTCCGCAACTCGTGCTGGGGGCGGCGTTCGGCTGGGCGGTGCCGATGGCTTTCGCGGCGCAGACCGGCGGGACGGAGCAGCTCGCATGGCTGGTGTTCGGCGTGGCGCTGACCTGGGCCGTCATCTACGACACCTTCTACGCCATGGCCGATCGCGAGGACGACCGCCGCATCGGCGTGAAATCGACCGCGATCCTGTTCGGCGATGCGGACCTGTTCGTGATCGGCGGGCTGCAGGTGCTGATGCTCTTAGGGCTCGTGCTCGTGGGACACATGGCGGGCTTGAGCGGCTGGTACTACGGCGCCCTCGTGCTCGTCGGCGTGCTGATGGGTTATCACCAGTGGCTGGCGCGGGGACGCGATCCGGAAGCCTGTTTCAAGGCTTTCCTGCACAACCATTACATCGGCATGACCGTGTTCGCCGGTATCGTCCTGGACTATACGTTCCGCCCGGTCCTGTAGGAGCCCGTCTCACGGGCGACACCGAGCGCGGGCGCCGATCCCCCGTGCCCGGTCAACGGCCGGTCGCCCGTGAGACGGGCTCCTACAGGACCGGGCGGAACGTGTAGTCCAGGACGATACCGGCGAACACCGTCATGCCGATGTAATGGTTGTGCAGGAACGCCTTGAAGCATGCCGCCGGGTCGCGCCCGCGCGCCAGCCACTGGTGATAACCCATCAGCACCGCGACCACGACCAGCGAGCCGTAGTACCAGCCGCCGAGCGCCGCCATATGGCCGACGAGCACCAGCGCGAGCAGCATCAGCACCTGCAGCCCGCCGATGACGAACAGGTCCGCGTCGCCGAACAGGATGGCCGTCGACTTGACGCCGATCCGCCGGTCGTCCTCGCGATCGGCCATCGCATAGAAGGTGTCGTAGATCACCGCCCAGGTGAGGGCCACGCCGAACACGAGCCAGGCGAGCTGTTCCGTCCCGCCGGTCTGCGCCGCGAAGGCCATCGGCACCGCCCAGCCGAACGCGGCGCCGAGCACGAGCTGCGGAATCGACAGGAAGCGCTTGATGAACGGATAGACAATGGTCAGCGCGGCCGCCACGATCGCGAGCAGTTGCGCCGGCCGGTTCAGCATGGCCGCGAATCCCACCGCGATAAGCGAGAGCGCGACGAACAGCGTCAGCGCCTCCGTCGGCGCCACCGCGCCGGTCGCCAGCGGCCGCGCGCGCGTGCGCGCGACGTGCGGGTCGATCTTGCGGTCCGCAAAATCGTTCAGCACGCAGCCGGCCGAGCGCATCACGATCACGCCGAGGACGAAGACCGCGAACAGGGCGCCGTCCGGGCGGCCCTTGCCGGCCAGCCACAGGGCCCAGAGCGTCGGCCACAGGAGCAGCCAGATACCGATGGGCTTGTCGAGCCGCATGAGCTGCACGTAATTCCTGAGCTGGCTGCCCAGCCCTGCGGCGGGGGTTGCGCGTGCGCGTGCCATGTTTCTTGCCATCTCTGTACTCGTTGCCCTGGCGGGAGTGGCTCTATGATTTTCGGGACGGGGACTGGCCGTTACCGCGGTGCCGTGATCGTGATCGACAACTCCGGACGCATAAAATATCAGATGGTTCGGGCGGCTGTGGCGCTCATACTTTGGCGTATTGGGGAGTGTTGCCCAGCCAGCGGCGGATGAGGGCGTCGACCGCTTCGGCGGGAAGGGCTTCGGCGGCGGCGCGCACGGCCGGCATCAGGTGCGCGTCGCGGGTGAGATCGGCGATGCGGTACTGGGGCAGCCCGGTCTGGCGGGTGCCGAGCACCTCGCCGGGGCCGCGGAGCTCGAGGTCGCGCTCCGCGACCACGAAGCCATCGTTGGTGTCGCGCAGCACGCTGATGCGGGTTTTCGCGAGCTGTCCCAGCGGATGGCGGTAGAGCAGCACGCAGTGGCTGCGGGCGGCGCCGCGGCCGACGCGGCCTCTTAGCTGGTGGAGCTGGGAGAGGCCCATGCGTTCCGCGCTTTCGATGATCATGAGGCTCGCGTTCGGCACGTCGAC
>DASSBS010000088.1:0-5029 GCA_035698445.1 Woeseiaceae bacterium | reverse complement strand
GACGAGCGGCAGCGGGCCGTCGACGCCCGCGAGGACTTCATCAGCGGCCGCACGCGGGATTTCGCCGTGGAGCTCCGCATGCGCCACGAGGACGGGAGCTGGCGCAACGTCGCCTGCCACGCGGCCGCGGCCGAGCGCGGGCCGGGCGGCGAGGTCACGGCGCTTGTCGGCATCCTGCTCGATCGCACCGAGGAAAAGCACCTCGAGGAGCAGTTTCGGCAGGCACAGAAAATGGAGGCGATCGGGCGGCTGGCCGGCGGCATCGCGCACGATTTCAATAACCTGCTGACGGTCATCTCCAACTTCGGTGAGTTCGTGCTCGAGCGCCTCGACCCGGGCAGCGGCCCGCACGATGACATGCAGGAGGTGCTGAAAGCGGCGCGGCGTGCCGAGAAGCTGACGGCGCAGTTGCTCGCCTATTCGCGCCGGCGCCCGGTCGCGCCGTCCGTGCTCAACGTGAACGCGCTGGTCGGGGACGTCGACAAGATGCTGAGGCGCCTCATCGGGGACGAGATCGAATTCCGTACCGACCTGGCGCCGAAGCTCTGGAACGTGAAGATCGATGCAGGCGGACTGGAGCAGGTGCTCGTCAACCTGGCCGTGAACGCGCGGGATGCCATGCCCGACGGCGGCCGGCTGGCGATCGAGACCGCCAATATCGAAGTGGGCGACGAATACGTGACCGTGAAAGGCCGGGACGTGCCGGCCGGGCGCTACGTCGCGATCTCGGTTTCCGACACCGGCATCGGCATGGACGCCGAGACGAAATCGCGGCTGTTCGAGCCGTTCTTCACCACCAAGGAGCCGGGCAAGGGCACCGGGCTGGGCCTCGCGACCTGCTACGGCATCGTCACGCAGGCCGGCGGCTTCATCTGGGTCTACAGCGAGCCCGGCCACGGCACCACGTTTCGCGTGTTGCTGCCCCGCGAGGCAGCGGAAGCGGAGCCGGAGCGCGAGCCGACCCAGTCGGAGAAGCTGCGCGGCACGGAAACGCTGCTGGTTGTCGAGGACGAGGAGCCGGTGCGCACCCTGGTCGTGCGCCTGCTGTCGATGCTCGGCTACACCATCCTCGAAGCGGCCGCCGCCGCGGAGGCCCTGCAGATCGCCGAATCCACCGACGCGCCGATCCACGCCGTGGTGACGGACATCGTGATGCCCGACATGAACGGCCCGCAGCTCGTCCAGCGGCTGTCGGCATTACATCCCGAAATGAAGCCGGTCTACATGTCCGGCTACACGCGCGGCGCCATCCAGGTGGACGACACGATCGTGCTGGTGCAGAAGCCGTTCTCGCCGAAAGAGCTGGCCCGGAAGGTGCGGGAAGCGCTCGACGCGCGGGATTGAAGCGGCGGGGTCGCGCGCTCAGCTTTCGGCGTCGCTGCCTGCTTCGCCGCTGTCGTCAGGATCGCGCGGATCGCCGGAATCGCCCGGATCGCCGGAATCGCCGGCATTCGGATCCAGGAGCTGCCGCATCTCCCGCGTCGCCATCACGTCCGAGTCGGTCAGCACGATCGTATCGGCAAAATCAGCCTCGTCGAGTTGCGGCAGCTCGTCGGTATCGCTCCCCATGGGTCGTCCTCTCGTAACCGGGCACGCGCAAGGCTAGCCGAAACAAAAACGGCAAGCCGTGAAACGGTTCCCAGTTGCGTGATTCACATCACGTCACCCGCTGAGAGGCGGTTAACGGCTGGACGCATCCCGGCGATTTGGTGCTCCGGCTCCGCTGCGTGATAATCCCGGAAAGCCACGGAGCATGCCGCGTGCTCGATACCCTGATGCTGTCACGGATCCAGTTCGGATTCGTGATTTCGTTCCATATCCTGTTTCCGGCTTTCACGATCGGGCTGTCATGGTGGCTGGTCTTCCTGGAAGGCGTCTGGCTGCGGCAGCGCACCGATCTCTGGCGCGATCTCTATTTCTTCTGGATGAAGATTTTCGCGGTGTCATTCGGTCTCGGCGTCGTATCCGGCATCGTGATGAGCTTCCAGTTCGGCACCAACTGGGCGGAGTATTCGACAGCCGCGGGCAGTATTGTCGGGCCACTGCTGAACTACGAGGTGCTGACCGCGTTCTTTCTCGAAGCGACGTTCCTTGGCGTGATGCTGTTCGGCTGGCGGCGCGTGGGCCACGGGGTGCACTTCGCCGCCACCCTGATGGTGGCGACCGGCACGCTGCTGTCGAGCTTCTGGATCGTCGCGGCCAATAGCTGGATGCAGACGCCGGCAGGCTTTTCGCTCGAGGACGGCATATTCCTGCCAGTGGACTGGTGGGCGATTATTTTCAATCCGTCGTTTCCGTACCGCCTCGTGCACATGGTGCTGGCGGCATTCCTGACGACGGCTTTGGTGATAGGCGGCATCTCGGCGGCCTACCTGCTGCGCGACCGGTTCGTGACGCCGGCGCGGAAGATGCTCAAGCTGGCCCTGGCTTTCGTGGCGGTCGTCATCCCGATCCAGATCGTGGTCGGCGACCTGTCCGGCCTGCAGCTTGCGACAACGCAGCCCGCCAAGCTCGCGGCCATCGAGGCCCTGTGGGAGACCGGCCGCGGAGTGCCGCTGACGCTGTTCGCGATTCCCGACCCGCAAAGCGAAACGAACCGCTACGCCGTAGAGGTTCCGCGGCTGGGCAGCCTGGTGCTGACCCACGAGTGGGACGGCAAGGTCGTGGGCCTCGAAGCGTTTGCGCCCGGCGAGCGGCCGCCGGTCGCGGCACCGTTTTTCGGCTTCCGGATCATGGTCGGGCTCGGCATTCTCATGCTGTTGCTCGCCGCCGCGGGACTGCTGCTGTGGCGCGGGGGGCGCCTGTTCCGGGCGCGCTGGTACCTCCGGTTCTGGCGGCTGATGACGCCGGCCGGTTTCATTGCGCTGCTGGCCGGCTGGTACGTGGCGGAAATCGGCCGCCAGCCGTGGGTGATCTACGGGCTCCTGCGCACGGAAGATGCCGTCAGCACGATCCATGCCGGCGCGGTGATGACGTCGCTGGCCGTGTACGGCGTCGTCTACGCCGTCCTCTTCGGCTTCGGGACGTGGTACCTGCTCAAGATGCTGAGACAGGGCCCGCTGCCCGCGCCGCCGCGCGAAGGGGGGCCGTTCCGGACGCCCGCCCGGCCGATGTCCGCCGCCGAAGAGCCGAAGGAGAACCAGCCATGAGTCTCGAGCAGGCGCTGCCGGTCGTCTGGTTCGCGGTGATCGGCTTCGCGATCATGATGTACGTGCTGCTCGACGGCTTCGTGCTCGGGATCGGCATCCTGACGCCGTTCGCCGACGACGACGCGCAGCGTGACGCGATGATGAACACCGCGGCGCCGATCTGGGACGGTAACGAAACCTGGCTCGTCCTGGGGGGCGCCGGGTTGATGGCGGCTTTCCCGAAAGCCTACGCCGTGCTGCTGTCCTCGCTCTACCTGCCGGTCCTCGCCATGCTCGTGAGCCTGATCTTTCGCGGCGTGGCGTTCGAATTCCGCTCCAGGGCGGATCGCTCGCGCTGGATCTGGGGCATCGCCTTCAGTGTCGGCTCGCTTGTGGCGGCTTTCTCGCAGGGGTTGATGCTCGGCGCCATCGTAGAAGGTATGCCGCTCAAAGGCGGCAAATACCTGGAGGGAGTGTTCGCCTGGTTCAGCCCGTTTTCCGTGCTGACCGGCGTGGCGCTCGTGTTCGGCTACGCCCTGCTCGGCGCGACCTGGATCGTCCTGAAGACCGAAGGACGCCTGCAGCGCATCGCGTTCGATCTCACGCGGCCGCTGATGCTGGCCGTCATCGCGTTCATGCTGCTGGTCAGCGCGTGGTTGCCGTTTCTCGACCCCGCACTGATGCAGCGGTGGTTCACCTGGCCGAACATCCTTTACCTGTCCCCGGTGCCGCTGCTCGCGATCCTCAACGCCATCGCGCTATGGCGAGCCGTGCTCGGCGATCGGGAGCTGGCGCCGTTCGTGCTGTCCATATGCTTCTTCGGCTTAGGCTTCGCGGGGCTCCTGGCGGGCGTCTGGCCCAACGTGGTACCGCCCGGATTGAGCATATGGGAAGCCGCGTCGCCGCCTTCGTCGCAGATGTTCGTGCTCATCGGCGTTATCGTGTTACTGCCCGCTGTTCTCGGGTACACCGTGTTCTCGTACCGGGTGTTTCGCGGCAAACTGGTGGCGGGGGAGGGGTATCATTGAGAAGCCGTGAAGGGATTCACGACAGTCAAAGTGCCGTCGATGATCTGCTGATGTTGCCCGATCTGTCGAGTAAGTCCTCAGCCCTGTCGGCTTTGCGGGCATCCGAAGACAGCAGGTACAGAAGAACACTCGTGTCGAAAAAGCAATCAGTCGCGCTCATGCGCCTCCAGCCGATCGAACCTGAAATCGGCCGGCAGGCGGCCCCGGTATTTCCGTAGCCGCGCCAGCAGTTCGCGCCGGTCCGGCGTCTTTTCCACCTCGAGGCTGGTCTTGCCGGTGACGTGTACCGTCACGTCGTCGCCTTCCTTGAGGCCCAACGCCTTCACGACCGCCGCCGGCAGCCGGATGGCGAGGCTGTTGCCCCATTTCGAGACCTGCATTGGCTCAGCACCTTGGAATTGATATACGTCCATAAAAGTATATCCAACCTGGCGGAGATGCGCGATTGTCCGGCGGTTGTAGCAGCTACCTGAGTGGCCTTGCATCGATCTTGCGCGGCAGTAGATCTCTGAAGCTGGCTCCCTCACCATCCAGGTTTCCGCGGAGGGCTTGTTGCCCGTGAATCCGTTCGTGGAGGGCTTGGACGTTTCCGCGGGAACGCCAGATGCTGCGTCGGAGGGGCGGGACGTTTCCGCGGGAACGCGCGACGTCTCCGCGGAAGCGCGGCGCTCGAAGTATTCCTCCGCCGTTTCGACATCATCGTCGGTGATGTCCTCCGGCCGATAGCCGCACGCCGGCACCGCCCGCCCGTCGGCATTCCGGAAGAACCAGCGGCCGCGGTAATCCTTCTCGAGCGTAAAGCCGCCCTCGTGGTGCAGCGCGTGGTGCTTCGTGCATAGCAGCATCACGTCCTCGAGCCGCGTCTCGCCTCCC
>DASSBS010000087.1:0-6820 GCA_035698445.1 Woeseiaceae bacterium | reverse complement strand
CCGTCGTGCGTCGTGTGCAGGTGATGGCCGAGAGGCAATAAGTACGAAAGTACGACCCGGCACCAAGAGTACCAACGGTTTCTCTGGCTAAGGCGGCGGCGATCGCGTACGGTCTGTGCGGGATGGGGGGGCACTCAGGAAACACGCTTTGAACGAGGCACGGCGGTCGGCCGTGTCCGGCGGCCGCGGCATCCTGGCCGCACTCCGGCCGTATGTCGAAAAGGAATCGCTGGCCGCGTTCTTCGTCACCGTCTCGTCCGGTTTTCCCTACGCCATGATCGGCGCCACGCTGACGACCCGCCTCGCGCAGGATGGGATCGACAAACAGACCGTCACGGCGTTCACCCTCGCGTTCCTCGTCTACAACCTCAAGATGTTCTGGGCATGGATCGTCGACGGCGTGCGCATTCCGCTGCTCGGCGTCTTTGGACAGCGGGTATCCTGGCTGCTCCTCGCCGGCACGCTCGTGATCGCGGCGGTCGTGAACCTCGCGCTCGTGGACCCTTCCGCCAGCATCGGCGCCACGATCGTCGCGGCGGTGCTCGTCGGCGTTGCCGGTGCCACCTATGACATCGTGATCGACGCCTACAGGATCGAGACGCTGAAGCCTTACCAGCTCGGCGTCGGCTCCGGCATGTCGCAGTACGGCTGGCGCATCGGCTCGGCGGCGGCCGGCGCCCTCGCGCTCGTGGTCGCGGCGCGCATGGGCTGGAGCGCGGCCTACCTTGCCTGCGCGGCGTTCGCGCTGCCGGCGATGCTGACCGGGCTGATCGTCGGCGAGCCCGCGCGGCACGTCGTCACGAACGAGAAACAAAGCCTCGCCGCCGTGTGGCGCGCCATTGTCGAACCGTTCGCGGAATTCCTGCGGCGCACGGGCGCCTGGCTCGTGCTGCTTTTCATCCTGGTGCACAAGATCGGCGATACGCTCGCGAATCTGACGCTGCGGCTGCTGTTCGACGACCTGGGCTACAGCAATGACGAGATCGCCCTGTACGACGTCGGATTCGGGTTCTGGGCCTTCCTCGTCGGAATCTTCGTCGGCGGAATCCTCTACACGCGGCTGGGCCTGAAGCGATCCGTCCTGCTTGCCCTCGTCCTGATGTGCATCTCGAACCTGAGTTTTGCGGCCCTGGCGGCCCTGGGAAACAGCAACTGGGGGCTGGCCGGGGCGATCGGCTTCGAGAACTTCGCCAGCGGCTACGGCGGCGTCGTCGTCGTGGCTTACTTCTCCGCGCTCTGCAACCTGCAGTTCACGGCGGCGCAGTACGCGCTGATCTCCGCGGCGGCCAGCGTCCTCGGGCGCGTCCTGACCGGCACCACCGCCGGCGGCCTGATCGAAGCGCTGGGCTACGTGAATTTTTACCTGCTAACCACGGTGCTGGCGCTTCCGGGCATCCTGCTGTTCTGGTTCATGATCCGCAGGGGGTTGATCGACCGCGCGCTCGGAACGGCCGGGAAAATCAATGGCGACCCTGGATGATTGCGCGGCGGGCGCCGCCGCGCGCGCGGTGACCGACAGGTCGTAATCCATGATCAGCGGTGCGTGATCGGAGAAGCGCTCGGCCCGGTAGACCTCCGTGCGCAGGATGCGGTCTTTCAGCCCCGGGGTGACGACCTGGTAATCGATGCGCCACCCCACGTTCTTTTCCCAGGCCCGGCCGCGATTCGACCACCAGGTGTACTGGTCGGCTTCCTGGTTCACGACGCGAAAGCCGTCGACGAAACCATGCTTGCCGAAGACGTCATCGAGCCATACGCGCTCCTCCGGCAGGAAACCCGAATTCTTCCGGTTGCCGCGCCAGTTCTTGAGATCGATTTCCTTGTGGGCGATGTTCCAGTCGCCGCAGAGGATGTAATCGCAGCGGCGGCGCCGCAGCTTTTCGAGATGTGGCACGAACGCGTCGAGAAAGCGCCATTTGGATTCCTGCCGGTAATCGCCGGCCGACCCCGACGGCAGGTACACCGAAACGATGCTGATCTTTCCCAGGCGCAATTCGAGATAGCGGCCTTCGTCGTCGAACTCCGGCACGCCGAAGCCGCGGATCACCGCCTCAGGCTCGTGGCGCGAATAAACCGCCACGCCGCTGTAGCCCTTCCGGACGGCATCCTGGTAGTAGCAGTGATAGCCGTCCGGCATGAAACACGGATCGGTGAGCTGATGCTGTTGCGCCTTCGTTTCCTGGATGCAGACAACGTCGGCATTCTGCATTGCCACCCACTCGAAAAATCCCTTGCGCGCGGCCGCGCGAATGCCGTTGGCGTTCAAGCTGATTACACGAAACAAACGCTTCTCCCCCGGTTGCACATTGCCGCAACGCCTGTGTCATACTTGACCCGACTCACGACACTGGATTTTCCGCAATCATACAGAAGCATTCGCCCGGTTCAGGAACATGCGCGCATACAAACAGGAGTTTCTCGATCTGGCGCTTGAAATAGGCGTGCTGCGGTTCGGTGAGTTCACCCTGAAGTCCGGACGGATGAGCCCGTACTTTTTCAATGCCGGGCTGTTCAGCAGCGGCTACGCGGCCGCGAAGCTCGGCCGCTATTACGCGTCCGCCATCGCCGCCTCCAAAATCGAATTCGACATGCTGTTCGGGCCCGCCTACAAGGGCATCCCCCTGGTCGCGCTCGCCGCCGCGGCTCTCGCCGAGCATCACGACATCGACGTGCCCTACTCGTTCAATCGCAAGGAAGCCAAAGCGCACGGCGAAGGCGGGAGCGTCGTCGGCGCGCCGCTGAACGGCCGGGTACTGATCGTCGATGACGTCATCACCGCGGGCACCGCGACCCGCGAGGCGCACCGGATCATCACCTCCGCCGGCGCGGAGGTCGCCGGGCTCGTGATCTCGCTCGATCGCGGCGAGATCGGCAACGATGCGAACCTGTCCGCGGTGCAGGACCTGGAGCGGGAGCTCGGCATCCGGGTGATCAGCATCGTCCAGCTCGACGACCTGATCGACCTGCTGGAGGACTCGGACGAATTCGGCGATTACCTGCAGCCCGTCCTGGCCTACCGCAGCAAGTACGGGGTACAGGCCGCGGGCCTTGCACGGGAAGCGCAGGGTCCGCCCGGTTGAGCGGCGGCACGATGACCGGCGTCAAAATCGCGAACCAGTCCCTGTTGCCTCCCTCGCGGGATATGTGATAGTCGCGCCGTGAAACACAGGGTCAAAACCATAAGCCTTGCCGCCCTGGCGGCCGCCTCCGCGCTCACCTGGCTGCCGCCGGCCGCGGCAGACGAGCAGGAGCAGAAGCTCTATCGCTGGGTGGACGAGCAGGGCATCGTGCACTACGGCGACAGCGTTCCGGCCAGGTACGCCGACGCCGACAAGCAGATCCTGAACGAGCACGGCATCACGATCGACGTCGTCAGCGGCAAGAAAACCGAGGAAGAGCTGGCCGAGGAACGGCGGCAGGCGGAGCTCGAGGCGGAACGCGAACGGCAGCGCCGGCAGGACCGGGCGCTGCTCGCGACGTACCTGTCGGTGGAAGAGATCATCATGCACCGCGACCGGCGCGTGGAGCTGTTCCAGGCCCAGGCACGGGTGACCGAGCTCTACCTGCGCAACCTGCAGCGGCGCCTGGAGAAGCTCCAGCAACTCGCTTCGCGCTATCGCCCCTACAGCGAAGACCCGAATGCCGAGATGATCGATCCGGCGCTGTCCGCCGACATCGCCGACACGCGCGAGGCAATCGCCCGCCACCAGAAGAACCTGCAGCGCTTCAAGGAGGACGAGCAGAGCATCGTCGCGAGCTTCAATACCGATATCGACCGCTTCAAGATGCTGAAAGGGCTGGAATAGAGCTGTAGGAGCCCGTCTCACGGGCGCTCGGCGGTCGAGCACGGGTCGCCCGTGGGACGGGCTCCTGCAGGCGCCTCAGCTCCGGCCCGAATGCCCGAAGCCGCCGCTGCCCCGGCGGCTGTCATCGAATTCGGCGACCACCTCGAAGCGCACCTGCTCGACCGGCACGAATACCATTTGCGCGATGCGCTCTCCCGGCTGGACCTCGTACGCCGCCTGGCTGCGATTCCAGCAGGAGATGAACACCTGCCCCTGGTAATCCGAATCGATGAGCCCGACCAGGTTGCCGAGCACGAGCCCGTGCTTGTGCCCGAGGCCGGAGCGCGGCAGCAGCACCGCGGCGAGCCCGGCATCCCCGATGTGGATCGCGAGCCCGGTCGGCACCAGCACGGTCTGCCCGGGCTCGACCACGAGTGGCGCGTCGATGCAGGCCCGCATGTCGAGCCCGGCGGAGCCTTCGGTGGCGTGTTCCGGCAGCGGAATGGACTCGCCGACCCGCGGGTCGAGTACTTTCAGCTCGATGGAACGCAAGCGCCTGCCCGTCAGTCCTTCACGGGCGCGGCCGGCGCGCCGCGCGTCGCCTCGAACCGCTCGGCGATGACCCTGACCAGCTCACCGGCGAGCGCCAGCTTGTCCATCAGCGGGAACGACAGCTCACCGCCGTTCCAGTACACCTCGGCCGCGTTCTGTGCGGTATCGAAGCCCCGGCCTTCGCCGACCAGGTTGGCGACGATCAGGTCGAGCTGCTTGGCCTCGAGCTTCGCCCGCGCATTCTCGCGCAGGCGCTCCGTTTCCGCCGCGAAGCCGACGGTGAACGGGCCGTTCTCGAGTTTCGCCACGGCCGCCAGCGTGTCCGGCGCCTTCACGAGCTCGAGGCGGAGCTGCGCTTCCGTTTTCTTGATCTTCTGCCCGGCAACGGCCGCCGGCCGGTAATCGGAGATCGCGGCGGCGCCGATGAAGACGTCGACGCCGCCGATCCGGTTCTGCGACTCCGCGTACATCTGCTCCGCGCTTTCGACACAGACGCGATCGACGCCGCGCGGCGCGGCAAGGCTGACGGGCCCGCTGATCAGCACGACTTTCGCGCCGGCGTCGCGCGCGGCCTCCGCCAGCGCGTAACCCATGCGTCCCGAGCTGCGGTTGCTGATGAAGCGCACCGGATCGATTGCTTCCCGGGTCGGGCCGGCGGTGATCATGACCGTGCGCCCGCGGAGGCGTCCCGCTTTTTCGCCGCGCGGCGGCGGGGCGAGCACGGTGCCGACGATCTCGGCGGGGTCGAGCATCCGCCCTTCGCCGAATTCGCCGCAGGCCTGGCCGCCGCTGCCGGGACCGAGCACCCGCACGCCGCGGCCCGCGAGGGTCTTGCGATTGGCCTGCACGGCGGGATGGCCCCACATGATGCGGTTCATGGCGGGGGCGATCACGAGCGGTGCCTCCGTCGCGAGGCACAAGGTGGTCAGCAGGTCTGCCGCGGAGCCGGCAGCCAGCCGCATCATGATCTCGGCGCTGGCGGGCGCCACCAGCACGAGGTCCGCCCAGCGTGCAAGCTCGATGTGGCCCATCGACGCCTCGGCGGCTTCGTCCCAGAGATCCCGGCGGACGGGCAGCCCGGAGACCGCCTGCAGCGAGGTCGGCGTAATGAACCGCGTCGCCGCTTCGGTCATGACGACCTGCACCGCGGCGCCGCCGTCCCGCAGGCGCCGCACGATGTCGGGCGCCTTGTAGGCGGCGATACTGCCGCTAACGCCGAGGATGATGTTGGGACCTGCCATGAACCCGCCGTGGCCGAAGGGCGTTAGAGCTTAGCCTGCCGCGTGGTGGGATTGCCAGACCCGGCTAATTCTGGGCCCGGGCGCCGGTTTTGCGGCTTGCGAACGGGCGCGTGTTGGCGGAAGTTGGCAGCCAGCCGTTGGAGGACAAGGAGCGTCCATGACCCCGTTCGATCTTGCCGGCGGAGCCCGGCCCCGCGCTAAAAGCTCCGCGGCCGCGCTCTCGGAAGCGGAGCTGCTCGCCGTTTTCTTCCGTTGCGGCCGCCGGTCCGGCGACGCGCTGGCCCTCTCCGCACGCCTGCTGGAGCGCCACGGCGACCTGCGGCGCCTGTTCGACGCGGAGGAGCGCGTGCTCGCTGCCGAAGAGGGCGTCGGGCCGGTGCGGCTCGCGATCCTCAAGGCGCTTCCCGAGCTGGCGAAGCGCTATTTCGAGCAGACGCTGCCCGCCGGACAGGCCATTCGCAGCCCCGCGGACACGGAGTCGTTCCTGATGGCGCGCCTGCGCGACCTGCCGCACGAGCTGTTCTGCTGCATCTATCTCGACAACCGGCATCGCATCATCGCCTTCGAGGAGCTGTTCCGCGGCACCATCGACGGCACCAGCGTCTACCCGCGCGAGGTCGTGAAGCAGGCGCTCGCGGTCAACGCCGCGGCGGTGATCCTGGCCCACAACCACCCCTCCGGCGTCGCCGAGCCGAGCCAGGCCGACGAGCGCATCACCCGCCGCCTGAAATCGGCTCTGGAATTGGTGGATATCCGCTTGCTCGATCATCTCGTGGTGGGTCAGTCGGTCACGAGCATGGCCAGCCGGGGCTTGATCTAAAGCTCCCCTCATGGGTGCCCTGCTCCCAGGGCACCCTACCTTTCCTCTACCGCAAAAAATCCCGCGTTGAAGCTTTTACGAGGCCACACGAAGGCGGTCCAGCTCCTTTCAACTTGCTCCGCAGCCGGCATTTGTCACGATACGTAATGCTCTCTTGTCCAACCATCGCATCGTCCGCCGATCTCCGAACGCTGCTGTACCAGCGGAGCCAGAGATTCAGAAATGTCATCCCGGTATGTCTTGGTCCAGCGCCAAATGAGAAATGGGTGCTGGCGTCCGCATTGCAAAAATGCATTCGCCGAGGCAGCCCGGTAGTCGCCGCCGTTTGCGCCGAAACGTTGCTTGCCGTCGATCCGGCGTATTTGTGGCGAAGACTCCCAACAATCGCACTCGAAGATATTGGGTTCGGAGACAAGGTGCTC
>DASSBS010000086.1:0-11724 GCA_035698445.1 Woeseiaceae bacterium | reverse complement strand
GCAGCGTGCCCCGGCACCGCGGCCGCGCATCAGCACACCCCGGGCGAGCACTCCGCGTGCCGCGCCCGCACCTCGCGCCAGCCGCCCGTCGGCCTCGTCCCATCGCGCGCCTTCGCGCGCGAGCCACGCCGCGCCGCGGCGGGCAGCCATCTCGTCTTCGGATTCGCGGCGCCGCGTACACCGGCGCTGACCGCCTGGCGGGCCGGCGCCGTGGTCACGAGGGAGGGCCGTCGCGCGGCTCGTCGGAAGTGATTTCCCAGGCGATGTAGCCGATCGCGACGGCGATCACGATGGCCAGGAAGATGACGATCAGGGCCAGCAGGTTCATGGCGGCACCCGTTTGGTGATCCCCGGTTCCCGATTCTAGCTCGCAAAATGAGCGCGGTGGGCGAGCAGCAGCGCCCGGTGCGCGGATTCCATGCCGTATACTGCCCGTTTCGCGCTGACCCCGGGGGGGAGTTACATGTCCGCCAGACGCTTCGTCATCCACCTGACCTTCATCGCCTGCGCGGCGCTCGCCGCCGCCTGCAGCCCTGCGCAGGAGCCGCAAGCCGCGGCGGCCCCCGATGCCGCTGCCGACCTCGAGGCGCGGGCGCAAGAGATCGCCCTGTCCTCAATCATCGTCGACACCCACATCGACGTGCCCTACCGCCTCGAAGAAGAATGGGCCGACGTGTCGCAGGCGACCGCCAGCGGCGATTTCGATTACCCACGGGCGGTGGCAGGCGGCCTCAACGTTGCGTTCATGTCCATCTACACGCCGGCCGAGCTCGAAGCAGAAGGCAAATCTTATGCGATGGCCGAGAAGCTCATCGACATGGTCGAGGACATCGTCGCCGCCGCGCCCGAAAAATTCGCGATCGCGCGGTCGCCGGCCGACGTCGAAGCGCAGTTCGAAAAAGGCCTGATCTCCTTGCCGATGGGGATGGAAAACGGCTCGCCGATCGCAGGCGACCTGGCCAACTTGCAGCACTTCTACGATCGCGGCATCCGCTACATCACCCTCGCTCACAGCCTCTCGAACCACATCTCCGACTCCTCGTATGACGACAACAAGCAATGGGGCGGGTTGAGCGACTTCGGCTTCGAAGTCGTCAAGGAGATGAACCGGCTCGGCATCATGGTCGACGTGAGCCATATCTCGGACGGCGCGTTCTACAACGTCATGGAAGTGACGCAGGCGCCGGTGATCGCCTCGCACTCCTCCGCCCGTCACTTCACGCCCGGTTTCGAACGCAACATGAGCGACGACATGATCCGCAAGCTCGCGGCGAACGGCGGCGTGATCATGATCAACTTCGGATCGTCCTTCCTGACGGCGGAAGCGAACGCCTGGTCGGAAAAGTTCGACGAAGCGTGGGACGTGCATGCCGAAGGCAATGGCGGCGACGAGAGCGACGAAGCACGCGAGCGCTTCCACGACCAGTACGTGAAGGAACACGGCGGGTTCCCGTACGCCACGCTGGACGAGACACTCGACCAATTCGACTACGTCGTGCAGCTCACGGGCATCGAGCACGTCGGCATCGGGTCGGATTTCGACGGCGTCGGCGACAGCCTGCCGATCGGGCTGAAGGACGTCTCCGATTATCCGCATCTCGTGAAAGGCCTGCTGCAGCGCGGCTACAGCGAAGCCGATATCCGGAAGATCCTGGGCGAGAACCTGCTGCGCGTCTGGCGCGAAGTCGAAGACGTCGCCGCGAAGTTGCAAGCGGCGGGATAGGACTCCTCAGATGAGCGGCTGGCCCGAGAGCGCCTGGCGGAACAGCGCGTAGACCAGCGCGGCGTACACGCCCGCGGCCGCCGCCATCAGCGCGAGCTTCGGCAGCCGGCCGGGCACGCGGTGCCAGCGGCTCAATCCGAAGCCGACCAGCGGCAATACTTGCAAGGCGTGCAGCGCGGCGCCGTGCGCGATGCGCAGGTCGCCCGCGGCCGTGCTCCAGTTCAGCAGCGGCAGCCCTGCCCCGCCGTCCGGCGCACCGATCGTATGCCCGCCCTGAAGGATCATGTACCCGCCAATGACCCCGCCGGCGAGGAACAGCAGGATGCCGGCGCGAATGCCGAGCAGGTAGGCCGGCGGCAAGCGCACGGTCGGCTTGCTGAAGAGGAAGAAGACGACGGCAACCATCAGCAGGTTGATGCCGATCATCACGCCCATCGTCTGGAAAATCGCCGCGTCGAAATCGGTCATGAAATTGAAATGCGAGCGCGTGCCACGCGCTGCCTGCAGCAGGATACAGGCGCTCTCGATGACGATGGCGGCAGCGATCACGATACTGACAGTCTTCATGGCCCAGCGAGGCCGCCGCACGTAACGCGTGAACCAGGCGATCGTCCAGAGGTACACGGCAATGGACGCCATGAACTTCATGGGCTTGATCCAGGTGTTGATGCCCAGCACCGTCCGGTCATCCGACAGCAGGCCGAAAAGAGTCGCCAGCAGCGCCACGACGTGCAGCCATCCGACGAGCGTCAGTAACGCGTTGCGCCGGTAGAGCTCAGCGAAGAAGCGGGTGCGCATTGTCCGGCAGCGCCGCCGGCCCGGCGAGCGAAATGAGGAGTTCGGCCGTCATTGTTGTGCTCACGAAGGCTCGTCAGCCCGCATTGTGGCACATGCCGGAGTGCAAACGCGCCCTCGCGGGCTAGAACGAGAAGGGCCGTTTGTCGGGCGGGGTCTCCGGCAGGTATTTGGCCCGCAACCGCGCCTGTTTTGCGGGGGCGAACTCCTCGTGAATGACCTGGCGCAGCCGCTGTTCGGCGATCATCACGTTGTCGCGCGCGATGCGGGCGAGCGCTTCGGCATCGGCCGCCTTGCCGACAGCTTCCTGCAGGAGCCGCGGCTTCACGGTCTCCGCGCGCTTTTTCAGCGCGCTTACGTGGCACCCGGCTCGCTCCACGGCCGCTTCCGCTTTGCGCAGCCGGCCTCGTTCCGCCGCGAGCCGCTTCCCGGCCTGCCGCAAGCGCGCCGCGGCGGAATCGGCCAGCAGGCGCGCGAGCGCGAACAGCACCAGGAGAATCGCCACACCCGCGGCGAACGCCAGCGCCCAGTTATCCCGCAACAGCTCCATGTTCATGACCGCGCCTCGCCGGCTTCCCGACGCCCGTTATTCGGGCCAGTCGAGATCGAACGGGAAAGGCCGCTCTTCGGTGTTGTAGGTGAGGTAAAGCAGGAGCTGGCAGGTGTAGATCGAGAGTGACTTGCCGAAAACCCGCAGGCGCTCGTTAACCTCTCCCGTGAACAACACCACCAGGAACTGCAGGACAACCACCGCGCCGACCACGACGCGCGAGATCCCGTAGATGAACGCCAGCACGATCATGAACAGAAGGCGCAGCCACGTGGAGCGCGATTTCAGGTTGCTTTCGACGTCGCCGCGCCCGGGAGCACCGTCCAGTTCCGGATCTCCGTACACGTCGTCGTCGCCCCCGCCGGCATGGTCGCGCGGCTGTTCCTCGTTCGCCATGGTCGTGCCCCTGCAAACACCATCCCCGGACGATGATAACGGCATTACGGGAAAAAGCGGACGGTCAGGCGCCGAAGTACTCGCGATAAACGGCGAACAGGATCACCACGAGCAGAAGCGCTTTGAGCAGCGAGGTGACGTTGGTCTGCTCTTCCACGAAGCCCGGGAGGGCGGCGCTGGGCGGTGCGAGGCGCCGGGCGGCCTTGTCCACCAGCACCTTGGCATTCGCAAGCCCCAGGCCCGTGGACTCCCGCAGCAGCTTGATGGCTTCGATCTTGCGGCCGCGCTCGATGGCACGGATGACTTCCGGCGGCAGGTCGTCTTCGGTGATGACAACTTCTCTGTTCATTGCCCGTGGTCTGTAGTCGGCTGGCCGCAGCTTAGCGTCCCGCGCGCGGGGGCGGCCCTGAGCCAGGTCTCAGTTTTTCGATCGCGCCCCGAAGGATGTATAGTGCGCGCAGACCAGAAACCGGAGGGGAGCATGAAACGAGCCACGCTGATGGTCATGGCCTGCGTGATGTTGTACGGCTGTGACGGAGCGGATGAGAAAAAAGAAGAGGCACCGCCGCCGTTCGCCAGCCGGTATACGCCCCTGCCTTCGGAACCCACCCTGCTCCAGGGTGCCACGGTTCTCACCGGCACGGGCGCTCGCCTCGACGACGCGGAGGTGCTGGTTCGCGACGGCAAGATCGCGGCGGTCGGCACGGATCTCGATGCGGGCGATGCGCAAGTCTTCGACGCCAGCGGCATGTGGATCACTCCCGGCATCATCGACGTTCATTCGCACCTCGGCGTGTATCCATCCCCCTCCGTTCCGGCGAACGCCGACGGCAACGAAATCTCCTCGCCGAATACGGCCGAGGTCTGGGCCGAGCACAGCGTGTGGCCGCAGGACCCCGGTTTCATCACCGCGCTGGCGGGCGGCATCACGTCGCTGCAGATCCTGCCGGGCTCCGCCAACCTGTTCGGCGGCCGCGGCGTGACGCTGAAGAACGTGCCGGGCCGCACCGTGCAGAGCATGAAGTTCCCCGGGGCCCCGTACGGGCTGAAGATGGCTTGCGGCGAAAACCCGAAGCGCGTGTACGGCAGCCGCGGCCTGTTTCCGTCCACGCGCATGGGCAACGTCGCGGGCTATCGCAAAGCCTGGATCGCCGCGGCGGATTACCTCGAGAAAATGGAAAAAGCCGAGAACGGCGAAGGCGAGAAGCCGATGCGCGACCTGCAGCTCGAGACCCTGGCCGGCGTGCTGAAGGGTGAAATCCTCGTGCACAATCACTGCTATCGCGCGGACGAAATGGCGATCATGATCGACATCGCGAAAGAATTCGGGTACGAGATCAGCGCGTTCCACCACGCGGTCGAGGCCTACAAGATTCCCGACCTGCTGGCCGAGAACGGCATCTGCGCCGCCGTCTGGGCCGACTGGTGGGGCTTCAAGATGGAAGCCTACGACGGCATCCGCGAGAACGCGGCGCTGTTGCACAAGGCCGGCGTGTGCACGATCGTGCACTCGGACGACGAGTACGGCATCCAGCGCCTGAACCAGGAGACGGCGAAGATCATGGGCGCGGCGGCGCGCGTCGGCATCGAAATCCCGCCGGAAGAGGCGATCCGCTGGATCACGAGCAATCCGGCGAAAGCGCTCGGCATTGCCGACGACGTGGGCACGCTCGAAGAGGGCAAGATGGCCGACATCGCCGTGTGGGACGGCAATCCGTTCAGCGTGTACAGCCGGGTCGCACGGGTGTACATCGACGGCGCGCTCGTGTTCGAGCGCGGTAACCCGGACGTGAACCCGGTGAGCGACTTCACGCTCGGTACGACGGCCATGACGGGAGGTGCGCAATGAGGCGCAGCATGCTACTCGCGGTCGCGCTGGCCGCCTTGATACCGGCCGCGGCGCTCGCGGAAGTTACGGCGATCACCGGCGCCAGCATCCACACCGTCGGGCCCGCGGGCACTATCGAGAACGGGACCGTCCTGTTCGAGGACGGGCGCATCGTCGCGGTCGGCACCGGCGTGGAAGTCCCCGCGGGCGCGAAGACGATCGATGCCACCGGCAAGATCGTCACGCCGGGCCTCTTCACGCCCATGGGGCAGATCGGGCTGGTCGAAGTGAGCGCGGTCGACGGCACTGTCGATTACATCCAGCGCGGCGATCGCTTTTCCGCCAGCTTCGACGTGGCGAGCGCCTACAACCCGCGCTCCACGCTGGTGGCGACGAATCGCATCGAGGGCATCACGCACGCGCTGATCGCACCCGAGCCGAGCTGGCCCGACGAATTCGGCAACCAGAGCAAGGTGTTCTCCGGGCTTGCCTCGGTGGTGAACCTCGGCGACGGCAGCGACTTTCTCATCGAGCGCCGGGTGGCGGTCGTGGTCAACCTCGGCGAAACCGGCAGCGACCTCGCGGCCGGCTCGCGCGCCGCCGCGTTCATGGTGCTGCGCACGGCACTCGACGATGCCCGCGACTATGGCCGCAACGTGCCGGCGTACGAGCAGGGCAACACCCGGCAGTATTCGCTGAGCCAGGCGGACCTCGAAACGTTGCGCACGGTGCTCGACGGCACGCGCCCCCTGCTTGTCCGCGTCAACCGCGCGAACGATATTCTCCGGGTGCTCGAGCTCGGCGCCGATTACGATATTCGGCTGATCCTGCTCGGCGGCGCCGAAGCCTGGATGGTGGCGGACGAGCTGGCGCGGGCCCGGGTGCCGGTGGTGCTGGACGCGCTCGGCAACCTGCCGCGCGATTTCGACCACCTGAACTCGCGGCTCGACGCCGCCTCCCTGCTGGCCGAGGCCGGCGTGCGTTTCGCGATCGGCGCCAACGGCGCCGCGCAGAACCACAACGCGCGCAACATCACGCAGTCGGCCGGCATCGCGGTGGCGAACGGGCTCGCCTGGGACGACGCGCTGGCCGCCATCACGCTGGCGCCGGCGAAAATCTACGGGGTGGACGACGAGATCGGCAGCCTCGAGCCGGGCAAGCGCGCCGACCTCGTCATCTGGCCGGACGATCCGCTGGAGCTCACGAGCTTCGCCGAGCAGGTCTACATCGGCGGCGAGCCGATCGAAATGGTGAGCCGCCAGACGCTCCTGCGCGACCGCTACCTCAACCCGGACGCAAAGAAACCGCCCGCCTTCCGCTGAATTGCAGGAGCCCGTCCCACGGGCGACAGCAGCGGCACGAATCGCTGTCGCGCGCCCGGAGGCGACCGGGAATCGGCAACATCTGGAGCGGGTGAAGGGAATCGAACCCTCATTCTTAGCTTGGGAAGCTAATGTTCTACCATTGAACTACACCCGCGGAGCGCGGGTATTCTAGCAGCGAACCCGTCCGGAGGAAGGAGAAAATGACAGCCCCCCTGCGCCGCCGTGACTTCATCCGGCTCGGTACCGCGGCCGCCTTCGCACTCGCGCTGCCTCGCGCGGCGCGCCCCGCGGCGGCGCAAATGGCGCGGCGCCCCATCCCGGCGACCGGCGAACCCATGCCCGTCATCGGCCTCGGGACCTCGCACGAGTTCAACGAAGTGCCGGCGGGCGGCGGCGAGCAACTGCAAGCCGTGCTGCGCGTGCTCGTGGACCAGGGGGGCTCGCTGGTCGACACGGCGCCGGCCTACGGCAACGCCGAGCGCATCCTCGGCCGCTTCATGGACGAGCTCGACCTCGCCGACACGCTGTTCGTCTCGACCAAGGTGAGCTCACGGGGTGCCGAACGCGGTCTCGAGTCGATGCAGCGTTCGCAGGAACGGCTCGGCAAGAGGCCGCTCGACCTGATGATGGTCCACAGCCTGGTCGACGCCAAAACGCAGCTCGGGAACTTGAGCCGCTGGAAGGACGCGGGGCGCGTCCGTTACATCGGCATCACCACCTCGCGCCGGAGCGGCCACGAGCAAATGGAAGCGCTCATCCGTTCGCACGACCTCGACTTCATCCAGGTGAACTACTCGCCGATGGAGACGGACGCGGCCGAACGGGTCATTCCCGCCGCGGCCGAGCGCGGCGTGGCGGTCATGATCAACCGGGCCTTCGGCAACGGCTCTTACTTCGAGCGCGTCGGCGGGCGTCCGTTGCCGGACTGGGCCGCTGACTTCGGCTGCGAAAGCTGGGCGCAGTTCTCGCTCAAGTACATCCTGGGGAACCGCGACGTCACCTGCGCGCTCGCGGCCACCAGCAATCCGCAACACATGCTCGACAACGCGCGGGCCGGGTCCGGCCCGTTACCGGACGAGGCTGCCCGCCGGCGTATCGTGGAATTCCTGCAGTCGATCTGAATGGCCGTCAGATCGCTTCGGCACGGAGGTTCAGCAGCGCCGGCACGTCGCTCGGTTTGTACAGACCGATCTGCAGCAGGTTCACGGGGTCGATCGGCTCCGCGGTGATGACGAAACGATCCTTGCCGTTCAGGAACTCGATGTAAGGGTCAATGACGTACTCGTCGAATTCGATGCCGTTCGCGCTGCCGACGGCCTGGAACGCATCCACGCGCGCCGCGATGACGGTTTCGACCGGCAACTTCTCCACCTCGGTGCAGAGCTTCATCACGCGCTCTTCGAGCGACCGGTCCACGTATTCCAGGCGGCCGGCGACCAGCCGCGGCTGGAACGCGCCCATCATCACGGTCTGCGGCGTGGGCATGCTGTCGAAGGTCAGCACCATCGACAGGTCGTACATTTCGGCGACGTCGGTCGACACGTCGATCAGTAGCTTCCCGTCCACTTGCCGGTACCCCACGCCGGCGTCGATGACGAGCTCGCGGTACCCGAGCTGCCGCAGGGTGCCGGCCGAGAAGCCGCGCGTGCCGACACAGCTCGCCGCCGGATCGGCCACTTCCTGCACGCCGTATTCCGCGCGGCGGGCCTCCTCGACGGCACGCATGAAGTCGGCGTCGGTCGCCACGCGGATGCCTTCGAAGGCGATACCCAGCTCGTCCGGAATGTCCAGCTCGCCGCCGGAGCCGCTGCCGATGCTGGCGAGATCCAGCAGGTGGAAGTAGCCCGGCGTCACGAGCTTGACGCTGGCGATGTGCACCGGATCCGCGAAGCCGGCCATGTGCACGGTGATGCCGTCGATGCTGAGGTCGCCGGACAATGTCGAGCTGACGCCTTCGTACTGCACGTCGACGGCCGGCCGCGCCGCCTCGAGCACCAGGTCGAGGTTGCGGCTCACCTTGTCGTGCAGGTAGAACTTCGAACCGAGGTAACCGGCGGCGCCGAGCAGCGCGGCCAGGATCAGCAGTTGTTTCATTCCGGCTCCCCAAAGAGCGCGTTGCAGCCTGCGGATGCTGGAGAAACAAGCTGCCCGGGGCCAGTGAGCGTGTCACAAAAAGCGACGGCCCGGGCGCAAGACACGACGCGCGTCACAACATCTTGTCGCCCGTGAGACGGGCTCCTGCAACGATGTCAACGCCTGTTCGCGTCGACCCTTGGCGCTTACGACGAGGCCAGGGCTTGTTCCAGGTCGGCGATGAGGTCGTCCGGGGTTTCCAGGCCGATAGAGAGGCGCAGCAGATCTTCGGGTATGGGGCTCGCCGGGCCTTCGATCGTGTGGCGGTGCTCGATCAGGCTCTCGACGCCGCCGAGCGACGTCGCGCGAATGAACACGCGGCAGGCTTTCGCAACGGCGAGCGCCGCCGCCGCTCCGCCCTTCACCCGCAGCGACAGCATGCCGCCGTAGCCGCCGCGCATCTGGCGGGCCGCGACGGCGTGGCCCGGATGGGACTCGAGACCGGGATACAGGACCCGCTCCAGCCGCGCATCGTTTTCGAAGTGCCGGGCGATCTGCAACGCCGTGGCGCTCGACCTCGCGACTCGCACGAACAGCGTGCGCATGCCGCGCTGCAGCAACCACGCTTCGAACGAGCCGAGGAGCGCCCCGCCTTCCGCGCGCGTCTCACGTAACCTGTGCCAGCACTCGTCCTCGCGCGCCGTGACCAGCGCGCCGGCGACGACGTCGCCGTGGCCGTTCAGGTATTTCGTGGCGGAGTGCATCACGAGAGCGGCACCGAGCTCGATGGGCCGGGTCAGCACCGGCGTCGGCACGGTCGAGTCCACGGCGAGCCGCGCGCCGCAGCCGCGCGCGATTTCGGCCGCGCGCGCGATATCGATGACGTCCCACGTCGGGTTGCAGGGGGTCTCGATCCAGACCAGGCGCGTGCCCTTGCGTGCCGCGGCCGCGAGCGCGTCGGGCGCCGCGGGATCGAACAGCTCCACGTCGAGGCCCCACTGGCTCGCGAACCGCAGCAGCCAGTTACGCAGCCCCCAGTACATGACCTTCGGCGCGACGATGCGGTCGCCGGGTGCGAGCGTCTGCAGCACGGTCATGGCGGCGGCCATGCCGGAGGGGAACAGCAGCGCGCCGGCGCCGCCTTCGAGCTCGGCGAGCATCCGTTCCGCCGGGTGAAACGTCGGATTGTGGTCGCGCGCATAACTGTGCGCCGGCGACACGAGCTCGTAGCGATCGTCGCGCGCGAACGTGGTCGACGGCTGCACCGGCGGCACGACCGCGCCCGTGTGCGGATCGACGTAATGCATGCCCTGCGCAATGAGGGTCTCGGGTGTGGGACCTTGCTTCTCCGCCATGCAGGTTCTCCGGGCAGGATCAATACGGGCGGTAAGGCCGCCGGAAATACAGCACCAGCGAAAGGCCGATCACCGCGAGCGAGGCGTACAGGGCGAGGCGCCAGTAGCTCACCGCCTCCGCCACGATTTCGAACGTTTCGACGTATATCGTTTCACAGGCGCCGTCGCCGGTGTCGCTCCGCGTCGTGCTGGTGCCGCGCTTGTTGCCGCCGGTGCCGTAGCTCGCGAGCACCCCGCGCACGTGCACCTGGTCGCCGATGGCGACGTCGCTCACCCGCTCGCGGATTCGCGGATCGTCGGAAATCAGGTGATTGTTCGACATCTCGTCCAGGTTGAAGCTTGCCCAGGCTTGGCTGTCGGAGGTCTTGACGTTACAGGTGAACACGCCGTTCCAGAACTCGAGCTCGGGCAGGTAGTCGTTCTGCGCATTATCGCCCCAGACCACGCAGAGATCAGCCATGTTGAGATGGTCGTTCGCCCGCCGGTGCATGCGGCTCGAATCGTCATGCTGCCGGTATGAAACGACCATGCCGTACAGGTCGTACGCGAACTGCGGCTCGACACGGTATTCGACCCCGCCCCAGCGCGCCGAAAACACGGGCCGTGCGGTCGGTGACTGGATCGGCTCGTGCTCAACGGGCGGCAGCACGTCCACGCCGGCCGGAACGTCGTTACGTTTCCAGAACGACACCACGAGCACCACGCAGGCGGCCGGCAGGATGAAACGATGGATTCGCAAGGCGCTCCCCTCGCCCAGGGTCGGCCGAAGGTACCATCGCCGAACGCCGCAATGCTATCGTAGCGTCGTCGCTTCCGGGAGATACGCGTGCCGAATGCCGCCGAAAACCGCATCGTCTGCTGTCTCGGCGGCATGACGATGGATCGGATCCTGACCTTGCAGGCGCCCGTCCAGCTCGGGACCGCGAACCCGGCTTCCGGCGAAAAGCTCGCAGGCGGCATGGCGCGCAACGTCGCCGTCGAGCTGGCGCGGCTGTCGGCCGCGTGCAAGCTCATTGCGGTTGTAGGCGACGACAACGACGGCCGGGCCGTCGTGGCCGACGCCGCACAACAGGGCATCGATACCGGACTGGTGCAGAAGAGCCTTTCACGGCCCACGGGTTCGTCGACGGCGGTCATCGATCCGGACGGCGAGCTGTTCGCCGCCTTCGCCGACATGGCGATCTGCGACTCGATGGACCGGGGCTTCATCCAGAACCGGTGGATCCAGATCGAAAATTCGGCGCTCGTGTTCGCCGACGCCAGCCTGCCGCCGGATTCACTGTCCTACCTGATCGCCGGCTGCCGCGAGCATGATCTCCCGCTCGTGATCGATGCCACGTCGGTCGCCGGCGCAGTCAAGCTGCCGCTGAACCTGCACGGCGTCGAGCTGCTCGTCTGCACCACCGACGAAGCCCGTGCCATTCTCGGCGACGAACTGGCCAGGGACCCGGATTCGATGGCGGCCGCGCTGTGCCGGCGCGGCGCCGCCGGCACGGTCGTGGCCGCGGAAGCGGGGTTGTCGCTCGTGCAAAGCGAAGGCGGCGCCGCACGGCTGCCGGCGAACGAGCCGCTGTCCGCGAGCACCCGCCCCGCATTCATCGCGCGCGCGCTCCACGCGCGGCTGCGGGGGCAGGATTGGCCGCGCAGCCTGGCATCGGCGCTGCTGTAGGAGCCCGTCT
>DASSBS010000085.1:0-32602 GCA_035698445.1 Woeseiaceae bacterium | reverse complement strand
GCCTGGCGCGATCCGCTGGACCCTTCGTTCGCGGCGCAGGTCGGCGGGCGCTGGAATCCCGCGCGCAGTTTCCCGACTCTGTACCTCAACGAAGACAAGGTGACGGCGCGCCTCAACCTGCGGGCGTTCATTGCCGGATGGCCTTACGAGCCGGAGGATCTGCGCCCCGAGACCGGCCCGGTGCTGGTCGGCGCCACGCTTCCCCGCCACCAGGAGGTCTGCGATCTCCACACGCCGGCGGGCGTCCATGCCGCGGGACTTCCGAAATCGTATCCGCTGGACGGCAAAGGCCAACCGGTTCCGCGATCGGCCTGCCAGCCGATCGGCGCGCGCGCCAGGAAGGCCGGGTTGCGGGGGGTCAGGAGCCGCTCCGCCCGGTCGCGGGACGGCGCGGGGCGCGACGTCGCGTGGTTTCCGGCAGGCGCACGCAGTGCGGCAACCCGGACCATCGTTCTCGCCTTCGATCGTTGGTATTGGTCCTGACCCTTGCCGGAGATTCTCGGGGTCGAAATGGGCGGATTGAGGCCTGCTTCCGGTGATTCCGGGCATGCAAAATCTTTAGTTTCAGCAGCTAGCGTTGGTCCGACCCCAGCGACTATCATGACGCGAGTATGCAAAAGGGGGAGCCTGCCCAAATGTCCGGAACGCACCCGTACCTCACACTCGCGGCGCTCGCCGCGGCTGCCTCGCTCGGCGCCTGCAGTCCTGCCGCGGACAACAGCGAGACCACCAGCGTTGCCACGCCGGCCACTGAGCCGGCGCCGCCGACCCGTTACGACGCTGAAGCTTTCTTCGCGACGACCTCCTACTACCTCGCGGGCGGCTACGCCTGGTCCCCGGATGACAGCGCGCTGCTCGTCAGCTCGGACGAGACCGGCATCTTCAACGCGTACGCGATCGCGGCCGCCGACGGTGCCCGGAAACCGCTGACCGCCTCGACCACCGACTCGACCTTCGCGGTATCGTGGTTCCCGGACGATGAACGCGTATTGTTCACCGCCGACCAGGGCGGCAATGAGCTGGATCACCTGTACGTGCGCGAGCAGGACGGCGGGACGCGTGACCTGACGCCCGGCGACAACGTCAAGGCGGGCTTCGCCGGCTGGTCCGGCGGCGGCGATTACTTCTTCGTGACGACCAACGAGCGTGACCCGGCGGCTTTCGACCTGTACCGCTACGCCGCCGACGACTACGAGCGCACGCTCGTGTTCCGGAACGATAACGCTCTCGCGATCGCCGCGGTATCGCCCGACGGCAGCACCGTTGCGATGGTCCGGCCGCGCACCAGCGCGGACTCCGACATCTACCTCCTCGACACCCGGGTCGCGAACGCCGAGCCGGAGCTCATCACGCCGCACGACGGCAACATCGCCTACGGCATTCACGAGTTCACGCCGGACAGCAAGCAACTGGTGTACTCGACCGACGAGCACGGCGAATTCCAGCAGGCGTGGACCTACGACCTCGGCACCGGCGAGACCGAACCGCTGGTATCCGCGGACTGGGACGTCCTGTTCGTGAGCTACTCCGATTCCGGCCGCTACCGCGTGTCGGGCACCAACGCGGACGCGCGTACCAAGGTCACGATTCTCGACACGCAGACCGGCGAGGAAGTCGAGCTGGCCAGCCTGCCGCCGGGTGACATTTCGCAGATCCGCTTCTCGCGCGACGAGAACCGGCTCGCGCTCATGCTGAGCTCCGACACGTCGCCGCCCGACGTCTACACCGTCGAGCTGGCGGCACACGACAACCGGCGCCTCACGACGGCGCTGAATCCCGCGATCGACGAAGCCGACCTGGTGGCGTCCGAGGTCGTCCGCTACGAGAGCTTCGACGGCCTCGAGATTCCGGCGATCCAGTACCGGCCGCAAGGAGCGTCGGCGACGCACAAGGTCCCGGCGCTCGTGTGGGTGCACGGTGGACCGGGCGGCCAGAGCCGCACCGGTTATTCCGCCACCATCCAGCACCTGGTGAACCACGGGTACGCGGTGCTCGCCGCGAACAACCGCGGCTCGTCCGGCTACGGTAAGACGTTCTTCCACATGGACGACCGGAAGCACGGCGAGGTTGACCTGCAGGACATCGTGTATGCGAAGCGCTATCTGGCCTCGCTCGACTGGGTGGACGGGGAGCACATCGGCATCATCGGCGGTTCCTACGGCGGGTACATGGTGGGCGCCGCGCTTGCGTTCGAGCCGGAAGTGTTCGACGTCGGCATCGACATCTTCGGCGTCATGAACTGGGTCCGCACGCTCACGAGCATCCCGCCCTGGTGGGAGTCGTTCAAGGAAGCGCTGTACGACGAGATGGGCGATCCCGCGACGGATGCCGAACGCCACCGCCGCATCTCGCCGCTGTTCCATGCGCAGAACATCACCGCGCCGCTGCTCGTCGTGCAGGGCGCGAACGACCCGCGCGTGCTGCCGGTGGAAAGCGACGAGATCGTCGCCGCCGTCCGCGCCAACGACGTGCCCGTGGAATACCTGCAATTCCCCGACGAAGGCCACGGCTTCACCAAGCGCGCCAACCGCATCGCCGCCTCCGAAGCCTACGTCAGGTTCCTGGACACCTACCTGAGGGGTGGAACCTCTGCGAGTCATTGAATTTTAACGGGCTTTAATCTGCCGCCGGGAGGTCGCCCGTGGGACGGGCTCCTACATGCTTCGTTTCTGCGTGTGGTCGGCCGGCCGCGTATTTCTCCGATCCGCGCCGGTCGCCCGTGGGACGGCTCCTACGGGCTTCGTTCTTGCGCCGAGCGGCGCGATGATTCCGCGCGCTGGCGGTGCCGCCCGGCGCGGACCAGCAGCATGGCCGTCACCGGTGTGGTGACGATCACGAACAGCGTGATCAAAAGCTCGTGCACGACCGGCCGATCCAGCAGGGCCGCGGACACGAGCATCGACGCGATCAGCACGCAGCCGGCGCCGAGGCTCGCGCCCATCGTCGGCGGGTGCATCCGCGCGAAGAAGTCCGGCAGCCGCAGCAGCCCGATCCCGCCGACCAGCACGAGCAGGCCGGCGGCGACCAGCAGCAAGCTTCCGGGCACGGTCACCCACAGCGGCAGCTCACCCCCGGTCACGGCTCGATCACCTCGCCGCGCAACAGGAACTTCGCGAGCGCGATCGTGCTCACGAAGCCGAACAGGGCAATGACCAGCGCCATGTCGAAATACGCGGTGGAATCCGAGCGTATGCCGAGCATCAGCAAGGTCAGCATGCCGCTTATATAAAAGCTGTCCAGCGCCAGGATGCGGTCCTGCGCCGCGGGCCCGATGAATATCCGCGCCAGCGCGCACAGCATCGCGAGCACGAAACACAGCGACGCAAACCAGGCGGCGTAGTCGAAAACAGCGGTCATTCGAAAATCCTCCTCAGGGGCCGTTCGTAACGATTCTTGATCCAGTCGATCCAGTACGCCTCGTCCTCGAGGTCGAGGATATGCAGCGTGACCCGGCTGCCGTCCCGCGCCAGGTCGACCCAGACGGTGCCGGGCGTCGCGGTCACGATCATGGCGAGACCCGCGAGCCCGTGCGGATCGCGCAGCTCGAGCGGGATGTCCAGGAATCCCGACTTCACCTCGCGGCCGCGCACGAGCCCGAGCACGATCCGCCCGACCGCCACGTTCGAGCGCACGACGTCGACGAACACCGTCGCGAGCAGCGCGACGATGACCTGCGGATTGCGAACCCGGGCAGGCAACGGGCGCAGGGCGGAGGAGAGCCAGGACAGCGACGCGGCGACGACGAACGCGAGCACGATCTGCCCGGGGGCCACGGTCTGGTTCAGGAGCAGCCACAGGAAGGCGAGCCACGCGACCAGCCCGGGCGACAGCCGCCTCGCGGCGCGGATTTTCACGGCGCGCCTCCCAGCACGGCCTGCACGTACGCGTCCGGGTCGTGCAGCGACGCGGAGGCGGCCTGCAGGAACTGCATGACGGCGGGTGCGAAGGCCGCCATGGCGAAGGTCACGAGCACCAGCAGCGCCACCGGTGCCGCTTCGAGCACCCGCAGCCGCGGCACCCGCCGCGCGGCCTGCGCCCAGAACAGGCGCATGCCGAGACGCGAGCTCGCGAAAATCGCCGCGAACCCGGATACCAGCACCGCAATCGTCAACAACCAGACCGGCGCCTGGTTCGCCGCGTTCGTGCCGAGCGCCGTCGAGAGCACCGCGAACTTTGCAATGAAACCCGGCAGCGGCGGCAGCCCCGCGACCAGCAGCACGCAGAACACGAACACGAGCCCCAGGAACGCCATCGTCAGCGGAATGGCGGTGCCGACTTCCTCGTCGAGCCCGTACGGGTCCGGCGCCGCGACGCCGAAAGCGACATGAAACGGCTTCGGCGCCGGCGCGGTGGACTCCGGCTGCGGATGCGTGAGCCGCGCCCGCTCCGCCATGCCGGTCAGCATGAAAAAGGCGGCGGTCGTCAGCACGGAGGTCGCGAGATAGAACAGCACCGGCGCCGTGAGCTCCTCGAGGCCCAGCCCGAGAGTCGCGAGCAGCAGGCCCGTCGAGACGACGACCGAGTACGCGACGAAACGGGCGAGGTACCGTGCCGACAGCATCCCGATGCTGCCGGCGATGAGCGTCGCGAGCCCCGTATAAAAGAGTATCCCGCCCAGGATGGCCGCGGCCAACTGGTCCTCGCCCAGCAGCGTACCGACCCTGAGCACGGCGTAGATGCCGACCTTGGTCATGATCGCGAACACGGCGGCGACGGGCGGCACCGCACCGGAGTAGGTGCGGGGCAGCCAGAAATTGAGCGGCCAGCTCCCGGCCTTGACGAGGAACGCTACCCCGAGCAGTGCCGCGCCGGCATCGAAAACGGTGCGGTCGGCGGGCGCCAGCGCCGGCAGCGTCCGCGTGATGTCCGCCATGTTCAGCGTGCCGGTGATGCCGTAGATCAGCGCCACGCCCATCAGGAACAGCGCCGACGACCCGAGGTTGACGGCGATGTAGTTCAAGCCGGTTTTCACGCGTTGCGAGCCGAGGCCCCGCAGCACGAGACCGTAGGACGCGGTCAGCAGGATCTCGAAGAAGACGAACAGGTTGAAGACGTCGCCCGTGAGGAACGCGCCATTGACGCCGACGGCCAGGAACTGCAGCAGCGAATGAAACGGCTGTCCGGGGTTGTCCCAGTGCGCCACGGCGTATACGAGCGCGGCGAGCGCAACGGTCGCGAAGAGCACCAGCATCAGGGCCGACAGCGGATCGACCACCAGCACGATGCCGAACGGCGCCGGCCAGCCGCCGATCCGGTACACGCCGATGCCCTCGGCCCAGGCACCCGGCACGAGACCCGTGGTGAACGCGAGCAGCGTGACCGCCGCGCCGAGCTGCACCACCGCCGACGCCAGCGCGAGCGTCACGCGGGCGCGCCGGTGCCGCTCCCGCAGCAGCAGCATGGTAGCGCCGGTCACGAGCGGCACCACGATCGGCAATACCGGCAGGTGGGTGAGCAGCAAGCTCATTCGCCCGGCTCCCGGCCATCGACATGGTCGGTGCCGGTCAGGCCACGCAGCGCGAGCAGCACCACGAGGAACAGCGCGGACGTCGCGAACGCGATCACGATCGCGGTCAGCACGAGCGCCTGCGGCGTCGGGTCGGCATAGAACGCGGGATCCACCGGGGTACCGCCGCGGATGATCGGCGGGCGGTTCAGCGTCAACCGCCCCATGCCGAAAATGAAGATATTCGTCGCATACGACAGCAACGACAGCCCGAGCAGGACCTGGAACGTGCGGGGACGAAGCAGCAGCCAGACACCGCAGGCCGCCAATACGCCGGTCGCCAGCGCGTAGACGACCTCCATCAGCCCGCTTCCTCGGGCACGGGTGCCCGCCGGAGCGACGCCCGCCGCTCGACCGGTTCCACCCGTTTGCGCGGGCTGCGCAGCGACTGGTGCGCCAGCGCGATCAACATCAGCACCACCGCCCCGACCACGACGACGTAGACGCCGGCATCGAACAGCAGCACCGTCGAAAGGTGCAGGCCGCCGAGGTCGACCTCCTGCGACGCGAGGAACGGCTCCGCCGCGAGCCACGCGAGCAGCCCCGACGCGGCGGCCGCCAGCAGCCCGGCGCCGATCCAGTGCTGCGGAAGCAGGCGTATCCGCGACTCGACCCAGATCGTGCCGCCGACCATGTACTGCACGATCAGTGCCGTCGCCATCACGAGCCCGCCGACGAAGCCGCCGCCCGGCGCGTTATGGCCGCGGAACAGGAAATAGAGCGACACGAGTCCCGCCATCGGCAACAGCAGGCGCACGAGCACGGCGGGAATCTTCAGGTAGCCCGCCGGCAGCCAGTCCTCGAAATCGTCGATGACGGCTTCGCGCGCGGCATCCTCCTCTTCCTGCACCCGCGGCCGCACCATGCTCTCCGGCGCGGGCCGGAAACGCCGTAGCATGGCGAACACGATGATCGCGACGGTGCCGACCACCGCAATCTCGCCGAAGGTGTCGAAGCCGCGGAAGTCGACCAGGATGACGTTGACGATGTTGCGGCCGCCGCCTTCGGCGAGCGCGTTCTCGACGAAGAATTCCGACAGGTGGGAGGTCGCCGGGCGCGTCAGCGCCGCGTACGCGAGCGCGCTCACACCAATGCCGGCCGCCACGGCGAGCACCGCGTCGCGCGCCCGGCGCGCCCGCGCGCGCAGCGTTTTGCGCTGCGGGTCGTCCCACTCGCGAAAGCGCGGCAGCCAGCGCAGCCCGAGCAGGAACAGCACGACGGTCACCACCTCGACCGTGAGCTGGGTGAGCGCCAGGTCGGGCGCCGCGAACCACGCGAACGTGAGGCAGGTGGCGAGTCCGACCGCGCCCACCATGATCACCGCGGCGAGCCGGTGGTACTTGGCCTGCACGGCCGCGCCGATGGCGCAGGCGCCGCCCGCGACCCAAAGAAGAGCGAACAGGGGATCGATCGGCGTCAGGGGCATGAAGCCCCGCAACCAGCCGCCGCGCTGCAGGGTGAAGAAGCCGGCGAGGAGCGCGAGGCACACGATCATGAGGAGCTGCGGCTGCAGCCGGCTCGTAAAAAGATATTCCACGAGCCGGCCCGCACCACGCGTGACCCGCACGCTCGCGACATCGAAGAGCCGCTGCGACTCGAGGCGCCAGAGCAGCGGCGGGCGCGCCATCGCGCGGCCGCTGCGGTACTGCCAGAAGTAGAACAGCAGCCCGCCGGTCAGCGCAATGAAGCTCATGAGGAGCGGGATGGTGACGCCGTGCCACACGGCGAGGCGGTATGCGGGCATGCCCTCGCCGAGGATCGAAAGTGCTGCGGTTTCCAGAAACGGACCGAACGTCAGTGAGGGCAAGATGCCGACCAGCACGCAGGCGAGCACGAGCAATGCGCTCGGCAGCAGCATGCCGGCCAGGGGCTCGTGCGGCGGGCGCGGCAGCGTGCCGCAGGGTGCGCCGAAGAACACCTGGTGCACGAAGCGCACCGAGTAGGCGACGCTGAAGACGCTGCCGAGCGTCGCGATGGCCGGCAGCGAGAAGTCGAGCCCGGTGAAGTCGCCGGTGGCGATCGCCTCCGCGAAGAACATTTCCTTCGACAGGAAGCCGTTCAGCAGCGGCACCCCGGCCATGGCGGCGGCGGCGACGGTCGCGACAGTGGCCGTGAGCGGCATCGCGCGCCGGAGTCCGCACAGCCGGCTCAGATCCCGCGTGCCGGTCTCGTGCTGCACGATGCCCGCCGCCATGAACAGCGATGCCTTGAACGTGGCGTGATTCAGCATGTGGAAAATCGCCGCGACCAGCGCGAGCCTGCTGTTCATGCCGAGCAGCATCGTGATGAGCCCGAGGTGGCTGATGGTCGAATACGCGAGCACGCCCTTGATGTCGCGCTGGTACGTCGCGTTGAACGCGCCACCGAGCAGCGTCAGGCTGCCCGCGCCGCACACGAGCCAGAACCAGAGCTCCGTGCCCGCCAGCGCGGGCCAGAGCCGGGCCAGCAGGAACACGCCTGCTTTCACCATCGTGGCCGAATGCAGGTAGGCGGACACCGGCGTCGGCGCGGCCATGGCACGCGGCAGCCAGAAATGGAACGGGAACTGCGCGCTCTTGGTCAATGCACCGACGATGATCAGCACGAGCATCGGCGCGTACCACGGATGGCCGCGGATCGCGTCCGCGGAGGCGAGCACCACCTCGATATCGTAGCTGCCGACCATCGCGCCCAGCATGAGCACGCCCAGCAGCAGGACGAAGCCGCCGCCGATCGTGACGACGAGCGCCATGCGCGCGCCGCGGCGCGCCTCGTCCAGGTGGTACCAGTAGGCGATCAGCACGAACGACGTCAGGCTGGTCAGCTCCCAGAACACGACGAGCTGGATGAGGTTGCCCGACAGGACGATGCCGAGCATCGCACCCATGAACGCGAGCAGGAAGGAGAAGAAGCGCGCGACCGGGTCCTTGACCGACATGTAATAGCGGGCGTAGAACACGACCAGCGCGCCGATCAGGGTCACCAGCATCGCGAACAGCCACGCGAAGCCGTCCATGCGCAGGTACAGGTTGAGCCCGAGATCGGGTAGCCAGGGGAGATAGCTGCGGACGACGCCGCCCCCGGTCACCTGCGGGTACTGGATGGCAACCAGCACGGCACAGGCGAGCGCCACCGTGCCCGCGAACGCCGCGGCGACATTGCGCGCGTGCTTCGGCAGCAGCGCGGCCAGAACGCTGCCGGCAAACGGCAGGAGGACGATCAGCGCAAGCAGCATGGAAGCCGGTGGGTCCACGAGGCCGGGTCGGGGATCAAGTCATCGCTCCGTCGCTGCTGGCGCACCGGCGGCTGCCGGCTTCTTTGCAGCATAGCGAACACGCCCCGCCCAACGGAACTTCCGCACCCGGGGATATCCACCGGTTGGAGCCCGCCGTTGCGGGCGACCGGTAGCACGCCGCAAACAATTGACCCGGGCGCACCGGCGCGCTACAGTCCGGCTAAACAGACCGGTCGGTCTAGTCCGGAGCCAGCGCCGCCCATGACCCACAGCACCAAACAGCGCCTGCTCGAAGTCGGCCTCGGCCTGCTGCTGGAGCAGGGCTACAACCACCTCGGCATCGAGGCGTTGCTGAAGCGGGCGGGCGTGCCGAAGGGCTCCTTCTATCATCACTTCCGGAGCAAGGAAGATTTCGCCCTGCAGGTGATCGACACCTACATGATCGGCGTGCACGGCGGTCTCGATGCCTGCCTCGGCGACGAGGGCCTGCCCCCGCTCGCGCGCGTGCGCCGCTTCCTCGAGTTGTCGAAGGAAAAATACCGCGGCGACGGTTACCTCGGCTGCCTGCTCGGCGGGCTGGGCCAGGAACTGTCCGGCGTGAACGAGCGTTTCCGCCGCAAGGTCGAGGAATGCTTCGCGGAGATGGGCAAGCGGTTTGCCGCCTGCTTCGAGATCGCGAAGGCGCGCGGCGACCTGCCCGCCGATGCGGATGCAAAGGAGCTCGCCGATCTCCTGATCAACTGCTGGGAAGGCGCGGCGCTGCGCTCGCGCCTGTGGCGCAAGGCGTCACCCCTGGATCACGTGCTCGATTTCTATTTCGGTGCCGTGGCGAAGCAAACCGGAGAACGATAGCCGGCTCCTCCGCCCCGGTTCCGCCGGCATCGGCCGCTGCTCGCGGGCGCAAGCACCGCCGGCCGGCGGCCCCCAACGGCAACAAAGGAGAACGTCATGCTGCAAAAGAAATCATGCTCGCTGAATTCGCCCGTCACCCTGGCGGCGGCACTGGCCGTCGTGCTCGCCGCGGCGATCGCGGCCGCGGAGGACAACCCGGTCGTCCGCACGGCGGACTCGCCGGAGCTGGAATGGGGGCCGTGCCCGGACTTCATGCCGGAGGGCTGCGCGATCGCCGTGTTGCACGGCAATCCCGCCGAGCCCGATGCCGACCTGTTCTTCAAGGTGCCGGGCGGCGCCGACATCCCGCGTCACACCCACACGTCGCCGGAGCGCATCGTCCTGGTCAGCGGCGAGCTGCAGGTCCGGTACGAAGGGCACGAGCAGCAGACGCTCGAGCCCGGCGCCTACGCGTACGGCCCGGCGGGAGTGCCGCACGACGGCGCGTGCATTTCGGACGAGGACTGCATCCTGTTCATCGCGTTCGTGGATCCGGTGGACGCGATGCCGGCCGGGGACAGCAGCCTGTAGGCAGCTTCCTGTCCCGCAAAAGACGCAGCGAAACAGCGCAGTTTATCGTGCGGGCAGGACGCTACGCCGGGGCACGGCGGGCGGCGGCCGCGGGCCGCCCCCGCCGCTTCCGGTGTTTGCGGCCGCGCGAGTCACGCGGCGGCGGCGCGTTCGTCGCCGGCCGCCGCGCCGCACTCGCGTCGGGCTCGAACCCCTGCACCTGCGTGCGCGGCAGCGTGCGCTTCAGCAGGCGCTCGATGTCGGCCAGCAGCGGCTTTTCTTCCGGCGCGACGAGCGACACCGCTTCGCCTTCGAGGCCGGCGCGCCCGGTGCGGCCGACCCGGTGGACGTAGTCTTCCGCGACCTGCGGCAGGTCGTAGTTGACGACGTGCGGCAACTGGTCGATGTCGAGTCCGCGAGCCGCGATGTCGGTCGCGACCAGGACGCGCACCTGCCCGTTCTTGAAATCCCGCAGCGCGCGGGTGCGTGCGCCCTGGCTCTTGTTGCCGTGAATCGCGGCCGAATTGAGGCCGTCCTTTTCGAGTTGCCCGGCAAGGCGGTTCGCGGCGTGTTTCGTGCGCGTGAACACCAGCACCTGGCGCCAGTTTCCGGAGCCGATCAGGAACGAGAGCAGCTCGCGCTTGCGCGCGCGATCGACCGGGTAGATGCGCTGCGCAATCGTGTCCGCGGTCCGTTCCCGGCCCGCGACCTCGATACGCTTCGGCGACTGCAGCAAACGGCCGGCGAGCTCCGTCATCTCCTTGTTGAAGGTCGCGGAAAACAGCAGGTTCTGCCGGCTCTTCGGCAGCAGCGCGATGATTTTCCTGATGTCGCGGATGAAGCCCATGTCGAGCATGCGATCCGCCTCGTCGAGCACCAGCACTTCGATGCGCGACAGGTCGATGGTGCGCTGCGAGACGTGATCCAGCAGCCGCCCGGGCGTGGCCACTACGATGTCCATGCCGCGCCGCAGCTCGGCGATCTGCGGCCGGATCGAAACGCCGCCGTAAATCGCGAGCGAGCGGACCGGCAGATGGCGGCCGAAATCGACGACGCTCTGCTGCACCTGCGCCGCGAGCTCGCGGGTCGGCGCCAGGATGAGCGCGCGTATCGGCCGCGGGCCGGACGGGCGCTCTTTGGCGAACAGCCGCTGCAACAGCGGCAGGGTGAAGCCGGCGGTTTTGCCGGTGCCCGTCTGGGCAATGCCGAGCACGTCGCCGCCCTCGAGGATTGCGGGAATCGCCTGGCGTTGAATGGGGGTCGGCGTGTCGTAGCTTTGGGCGGACACAGCACGAAGCAGCTCGGCCGACAGGCCGAGTGATTGAAAAGTCATACGGGTATTGCTCCTGGATCACCCGCGCACGGCGCCATGCGCCGGGCCGGTCCAGGCAAAACAATGAGGTGGAAAAAACGACTCGAGACTGGCTCTTGGAGCGACGCCGCGAATAGCGTGATGCAGACCGGAGTGCATCAGGAGGCGCGCACTGTAACAGATGCGGGCCGCGATGCAAGCCCGCCATGCGTTCCGTGGAGCGTTAGCGGCCCATGCGGCCGACCAGCGCGAGCAGTGCGCGGCCCACGTCGGTGTTGTCGAGGAAGCCCGTGAATGCGTCCGCGCCCGGGCCCATCGAGAAGATCGGCACGGCTTCGCCGCTGTGGTAATCGTCGCGCCAGATCGCTTCGGGTGCGTCGCGCGTGCCGCCGACCTGCATGCCGCCCGTTTCGTGATCGCCGACGACGATCACGAGGATGCCGCCGCGTGCTCGCGCGAAATCGGCCACGGTCCCCACCGTTTGGTCGAGCGCCACGAGGTCCTTCTCGAGCGCCGCCTGGTTGTTGCGGTGGCTCGCGGTGTCGGTGCCTTCGTGCTCGACGAGCAGGAAGAAGCCGTCGGGATCGCCGGACAGCCGCTCGAGCGCCCATAGCGCGAGCTCGTGCAGCGGCATTTCGGGCGACTCGGCATCGAGCTTGCCGGAGGGCAAAACGGCGAGCACCGGACCTGCGCCTGCATGGGCCACCGCGGCGCCGGTCCGGACGACCTGGTACGCGCTGCCGCTCGCGAACTGTTCCAGCGTCGGCACGCCGTCGGTCCCGAAGAGCTCGAGCCCCGTGCTCGCGAGGATGTCGGCGCCGCTCGCCAGCATCTGGCCGGCGATCACGGCGAAATTCCCGCGATTCTCGACGTGCGCGGCAAAGGCCGCCGGCGTCGCATCGCCGAAGCGCGCGGTGGTCACGAGCCCGGTAGCAAGGCCGCGCTGCTCGGCGGCTTCGAGCACCGTGGAATGCGGCGCGCCGGACGGATCGACGCCGAGATAGCCGTCGTTGGTCTTGATGCCGGTCGCATACGCGGTTGCCGCCGCCGCGGAATCGGTCACCAGCGAATCGGCCGCGGCAGTCGCGACGAGCCCGGTGTTTGGCAGCTCGCCTATCCGGTACCGGTCGCCGCGCAGGATCCGCGCGAGCGTGAAATGCGCCGAGCCCATGCCGTCGCCGACGATCAGCACGATGCCGTGCGGCAGGTCGTTCCCGGCGACGGCCGGCGAAGCGGCGGGTGCGCTGCTGCAGCCGGCAAGGTGAACGAGCGCCGTCATGCACGCCAGTATCCGGACTTGTCTGAATGCCATGTTTCCCCAGCCGAGTGGACCAACGAAGCGGCAAGTCTAACCCGGCTGCTGTAGCGCGTGCATCGGCAGTGTTCAATAATGGGCGGCATGAGTGCACAACCCACACCGACTCTCGCGGGAGTAACAGGATCGAGCGGGTCGCGGCGCGTCCGGCCTGCCGCCAATGCCTGAACGCCAGCCGGTCATGGGCTTCAAGGAGTTCGTCGCGCTCATGGCGGCGCTGATGGCCGTGAACGCGCTGTCGATCGATGCGATGTTGCCGGTATTGCCGAAGATCGGCGCATCGCTCGACATCGCGACGGTCAACGAGCAGCAATGGGTGATCACCGCTTACCTGCTCGGCTTCGGTGCCGCGCAGCTCTTCTACGGCCCGCTCGCCGATCACTTCGGGCGCAAGCCCGTGCTGCTGGCGGGACTCGCGGGTTATGCGTTGTTCACGATCATCGCAGCCTTCGCGTCGACGCTCGGCGTCATGATCGCGGCGCGCGCGCTGCAGGGAACGGGCGCCGCGGCAACGCGCGTGCTGGCGATCACGATCATACGGGACCTTTACTCCGGCCGGACGATGGCGCGCGTGATGTCGCTCACGTTCATCGTGTTCCTCGCCGCGCCGATCATCGCGCCGGCACTCGGCCAGGCGATCGCGGTCATCGCACCCTGGCAGTGGATCTTCGGCGCGCTGGCGGTGTTCGGCGTGGGCACCGCGGCATGGAGCTGGCGGCGGCTGCCTGAATCGCTGCACCCGGAGGATCGCCGGGCGATGTCGACGCAGGGCGTCCTGCAGGCCTTCCGGCTGGTGTTGTCCAGCCGCATCGCCGTCGGGTACATGCTCGGGCTCACTGCCATGGTGGGTGCGCTGTTCGCCTTCATCAATTCGGTGCAGCAGGTATTCGCCGCCGCGCTGGATGCGCCGGAGCTGCTGACGAGCGTATTTGCGCTCGCGGCCGGCGGGATGGCGGTGGCGTCCTTCATTAACTCGCGCATCGTGGAGCGCGTCGGCGCGCGCCGGGTCTCGCACCTGGCACTGCTCGGGTTCATCGTCATTGCCGGCGCGCATGCCGCCCTGGCGGCGGCCGGTCACGAAACGGTCTGGGCCTTCGCGGCGCTGCAGTCGGCAATGATGTTCTGCTTCGGCCTGATCGGCGCCAACTTCAATTCGATCGCGATGGAACCGCTGGGCCACATCGCGGGGACCGCGTCATCGGTGCTCGGCTTCGTCACCACCGTCGGCGGCGCGCTGATCGGCTTCTACGTCGGCCAGCACTTCAACGGCACGGTCATCCCCCTGACCGTCGGCTTCTTCGCTTGCGGCATTAGCGCGCTCGCCATAGTCGCCGTCGCGGAACGAGGGCAGCTATTCCACCCGGCGCAGGCGTTTTAGCGCAACGGACGCAAAAGCGCCGGGCAAGCCCGGCGCTTGAAGCTGCATTGAGAGGTGTTCGGCTCAGGCGCGCTTCTGCCGCCGGAAAAGCGCAAGTCCCAGCAAGCTCATGCCGAGCAGGCTCAGGGTTGTCGGTTCGGGCACGACCGTGATGCTGGTGCGGAACCACGCACTCTGGTCGGCATTCGCGAAATTGTTCGCGGTATAGATCCAGTTGGCGCTGGTGCTGATCCCGCCGACCGCGCCGCCGTTGTTCGCCGTCCAGATATTCGAGCCGCCGTTGCTGCCGTACCCGGTCGCATTGGCAATAAAAGCACCGGACGACTGGTCGTAGACTTCCCAGGCCGAGGACGAATGATTGGCACCGTTCCCCCAGACGATCTCCGCGAGCAGGCCCGCGGGATTGGCGGCCGAGCCCTCGCCGAGATTCGTCACATGCCAGGCGAAGGAGTAGCTGCCGGGAGCGAGGTCGAGCACGATCGTATCCGATTGCTGCCAGTCGTCAAAATTCGGCAAGCCGCCCAGCGCAGCCCAGCCGGTCCCATCGCGGCAGCTTGCGTCATCGCAGAGTCCCCCGTCATCGAGGATATTGTCCGCCGTCATGTTGATCGTGATGGGGATGGCCTGCGCCGCTCCCGCCAACCCGAAGGCGGCGACCAGCGTGGCACAGCTTTTCACCAGGAGATTCTTCTTCATCTTCTTGGCCTCCTAAGCGGTCGGGTAATCCGACTTTACAGAACCCGAAGCAACATCCATGCCACAACAACAAACGCAGCGATAACAGTCATTTGCGCGCCCACGCCGGCCCGGCCACCCCGATCCCGTAAAGAATCCCGACACCGGGAGGTCGCCCTGGGGTTACGCGCCCGGCCCCTTGAACGGGCCGTGCACGCGCTGCCGGTCCAGCCAGTAACCGACGGCGGCAACCGCCACGTAAGCCGCGAGCGCCCACACGGCGGCGGCCGTGGGCGAGGATGGCGGCGGACCGAATACCAGCGCCGCCTGGAAGGCGAGCAGCACCAGCCCGAACACCGGCATGGCGTAACGCCCGAACGTGCCGACGGTGGTCGTGCGCCTGAGGTACAGCCACATGCCACCGAAGAACAGCAGCGCCTCGAGTGCGAGGGCCAGCAGCGGGAAATTCCACAACCCGAAGCCCACCTTCATCACGTTGTTGTAGAGCGGCAGGTCGGGCCGGTGCACCAGCAGGTCGAGCACCCAGTGCGACAGCACCGCCAGGCCGACCCAGGCGGCCACCGGCCACGAACGCGCGCGCGGCAGCAGCCGCCAGAGCACGGCGGCGGCAACCGACCACAGCAGTGCCGCGACCAGGCTGTGCGTGTAAGGCATGTAATAAAGGTCCAGGGGGTTCGACGCCGTGATGCCGGGAACAATGCGCACCTTTTCGATGCCGAGCAGCACCAGCACGGCCCAGGCGACGTCGACGAGCTGCACGGCGACGAACAGCAGCCACAACGGAAGAACCGGACGGGCCGCCTTGATCGCGAGGGCCGGGCCGTAGTGTCCCATGAACATAATCGTTCCTTTGCACGCGCGTAGCGCGATTGCTTGCGATGTCGTCGAACGGCGACGTCATTCGCAGCCGATTTGTAAAAGCGATTGGCTACAATCGGCCGTGAACCATTGAAGAAGCAACAAAAAACATTATGCAAAATAACATCAAGCCGCTCCGAATGCTCCTCGTCCGCCTGCCTTTGGCGCTGCTCCCGGCCCTGGCGCTGCCGGCGCACGGCGCAGTGACCGAGGTCTCGCCCGGCGACGACGTCCGGGCCGCCATCGCCGCGCTGCAGCCCGGCGACGAGCTCGTGCTGGGCGGCGGCGTGTACGGCTTCGACTCGCGCTTCAACATCACGGTGGTCGGCGAGCCGGGCCGGCCGGTCGTCATTCGCGGGCAGACGGGCGAACAAGCGATCATCGAGATGAACACCGGCAGCCAGAACGTGCTGGAAGTGCAGGGCTCGGCGTACCTCGTGCTGCGCGGGCTCACCTTCCGCGGCGGCTCCCATGGGATCCGGCTGATGGATTCGGATTTCATCACCATCGAGGATTGTGAGATCTACGAAACGGGCGACGTCGCGCTCTCGGCGAATTCCGGCGGCACCTACGAGGGACTCGTCATTCGCCGCAACCACATCCACCACACGAACGGCACGGGCGAAGGCATGTACCTCGGCTGCAACAACGATGCGTGCCGCGTCATGAACAGCGTTATCGAATGGAACTACATCCATGACACGAATCGCGCGACCGTGGAGCAGGGCGACGGCATCGAGCTGAAGGAAGGCAGCGCGGGCAACATCATCCGGCACAACGTCATCCACGACACGAACTACCCCGGCATCATCACTTACAGCACGGTCGGTAACGGCCCGCCCAACATCATCGAAGGCAACCTGATCTGGAACACCAACGACAACGGCATCCAGTCGGCGGCCGACGCGATCATCCGCAACAACATCGTGCTGGGCTCGCCCATCGCGCTGCAGTCGCACCAGAGCGGCAGCCCGTCGAACCAGGTGGTCGTGCACAACACCGTGATCGTGCAGGGCGGCGGCATCAACGTGCGCGACGTCAGCGGCCCGGTGGTCATCGCCAACAACGCCGTGTATTCGCAGTCGGGCACGGCGATCCGGTTGATCAGCGGCAACACGAATCTCGTCACGGTGATCGGCAACGTCGGGGAGGGCGGCATCTCCGGTACGAGCGCAGGGTTCACGGACGGGAACGGTTTGGCGGCCGATTTCATCGATGCGCATTACGGCGGCGCGCCGCCGATCGACCTCTTCCCGGCCGAGGGCAGCGCGCTGGTCGGGGCAGGCTCGGCCGAGTACGTCCCGGAGCTCGACTTCAACGGCACGCCGCGGGCCGGTATCGCCGACGCCGGCGCTTATCGCTTCCAGCCCGGCGGCAACCCGGGCTGGGCACTGGGCCCGGGCTTCAAGGGATCGGGCGCGCAGGCCGCTCGTCCCAACCCGCCGACCGACGTGACCGCCACCGCGGCACTATAATGAGGCTCTCGCAAAGCTGCCGCGCGACCCGGCGGGGTCGCGGCTGAGGAGGAATGGATGGCCACTGGCTGGGCCCGCGACGGGGCCGTGCAGGAACAGATCGACGCCAGCGTGGAGGACGCCATCAAGCGCGCCCGCAGCGCGCTGCCGCGCGGCGAAAGCCTCGGCGCGTGCGAGGAGTGCGGCGCGGCGATTCCGGAGGCACGCCGCCGGGCGGTGCCGGGCGTTCGCCGCTGCGTCGCCTGCCAGAGCGCGCAGGATGGCGCGCCGGGCGGCCACAGCGGCTACAACCGCCGCGGCAGCAAGGACAGCCAGCTACGCTAGTGTCCGCACGGCTCAGCCGAGCGTGACCATCGCGACGGCCGCACCCGCGACCAGCGCCATGCCGAGGGCCGCGGTGGCCGTGCGCGCGATCGCGGGGCCGCCGAGCAGAGCCGCCAGCACCGCCTTGGAAGTCGTATTCACGAGCAGCGCAATGACGATGCCGCGCTGCGCCGTCACGGAATCGAGGTCCTGGGTCGCGGCGCGCGCGAGGGAAAGCGAAATGGCGTCGACGTCGACCAGGCCCGCCAGTGCCGCCATCGTGTAGATCCCGGCATCGCCGAAGTTGCGCTTGATGACGTCGCCGGCGATGAACAGCAATGACAGCAGCACGCCGAAGGTGACCGCCGCCCGTAGCTGCAGCGGGTTGCCGAGCCGGACTTCGTGCCCCACGCCAGCCTGGTGGCTACGCAGGTTGATCCAGGCCACGGCAACGAGCGGCACGAGTGCAAGGGTCGCGATCGTCGGCAGGAGACCCGGAAGGAGCGCGCGGTTGACGACGCTGATCTCGAGCACCACGCGCGGCGTCATCATGGTGGCGGCCAGCGCGATCCCGGCGCCGTAGAGGCTCGCGTGCGCCAGGGCGCCGCGCGAGCGGCGTGCGTAAGCGACCGTGACCGCGGTCGATGAGCTCAAGCCGCCGAACAGCGCGGTCAGCAACAAGCCGAGGCGCGCGCCGAAAACGCGCACGGCAAAATAGCCGAGGTACGACAAGCCGGCGATCAGCAGCACGAGCATGCCGATCATGCGCGGGTTGATGGCCCATGGCCCAACGGGACGATTCGGCAGCAGCGGCACGAGCACGGCCGCGATGAGGAGGAGCTGCAGTGTCGCCATCACCTCGTTGCGGCCGAGGCCGTGCAGGACCTTGTGCACCTCCGTCTTCAATCCGAGGACGAGCGCGATCAGGATCGCGGCAGCCGTCGCCTCGAACGGAGCGCCGGCCACAGCCAAAGCGCCCAGGGCGCACGTCGTCACGAGCGCAAACTCCGTCGTCATGCCGAAATCCTGCATCGCAGGTGCCGTGATGACGTAGGCCGCGACGACGAAGCCGCCGACGACGAGCAGCCCGGCCGCGAGCACGACGGGGTGCTCTCCGGCGAGCGCCGCGAGCACCCCGCCAAGCAGCCCCGCCAGGGCAAACGTGCGCAAGCCGGCGGTGCGCTGGCCGCTGGCTTCCAGGCGGCTGTTCCACCCGCGCTCGATCCCCACGATCAGGCCCACCGCCAACGCGACCGCGAGGCGCAGCAACAGAGGACTTTCCAAGGGAAGATTCTTCCTCTTCTTTCAGCGGCCTCCGGATGGCTGCGGCCGCCCGTTTTTTCCTAACGCCGCCCGAGCCGCTCCATCTCCGCCTCGAACTCGAGACTCTCCACGTCACGGTAGATCGTCGCCAGCGCGCGCACTTCATCCCCGTCCATGTACCGCGCGGAGAAATCGTAGCTCGCCGGGTCGCCGTCGGTCTCGATCCGGTCCCACCGGACGGCATGACCGACATAGTTGATCCCGGCGTCGTAATGCCGGCTCCAGAAGAACGGCGGATCGGCATACCGCTCCTCCGCGCCGAGGATGTTGCGGGCCGCGCATTGTCCCTGACGCTGCGCCACGACCCAGTGCTCGACGCGGATCCGCTCGCCGCTGGCGGCATCCGGCCAGCGCGCGATGTCACCGGCGGCGTAGACGTTCGGGGCGCTGGTCGCGAGGTACTCGTCGACGACGATGCCCTTGTCCGTCGCGAGACCGGCGGCCTCGGCCAGCGCGGTCCGCGGCCGCACGCCGATGCCCGCCACGACGAGGTCGCACTCGATGCGCTCGCCGTTCTGCAGGCTGACGCCTTTGGCATCGAACGCGGTCACGGTCTGTCCCAGGTGGAATTCGACGCCTTGCTTCTCGTGCAGCGCGCGGATGAAATCCCCGAGCTCCGGTCCCATCACGCGCTCGAGCGGCCGCTCGTCCGGCGCGACCACGCGCACGCCGACGCCCCGCTGCCGCAACGACGCCGCGACCTCGAGGCCGATGAAGCTCGCGCCGATCACGACCGCCCACTTCGCGCCCGCCTCGACCGCCGCAATGATCGCCTCGCTGTCCGCCTGCGTGCGGAGGTAATGCACGCGGGAGTCCGCGCCGGGCAGGTCCAGCCGGACCGGCTCCGCGCCGGTTGCAAGCAGCAGCGCGCCATACTCCAGCTCGCTGCCGTCCTCCAGCACGACTCGCGAGCTCGCCGTGTCGAGCTTCCTGACGCGGGTGCCGAGTCGCAGGTCGATATCGTTCTCGCGATAGAACGCCTCGCCGCGCAGCGGGATCCACGATGGCTGGGCCGTTCCGGCCAGGTAATCCTTCGACAGGTTCGGACGGTCGCAGGGCAGCGCCGTATCGTCGCTCAGGATTGTGACCGGGCCCGCGTAGCCTTCGCGGCGCAGCGTCTCCGCGGCCGCTTCGCCGGCGGCGCCGCCGCCCACGATTACGACGGAGGCGGGCGACTGTGCGGGCGTGCGCTTCGGCAGAGACGCGGGGAGCTTTTCGCGCACACAAACGCGCTCGCCCTCGGTCTCCACTTTCCAGCAACTGACGGGATTCAGTGCCGGCGCGCCGATGGCCTCGCCGGTCCGCAGGCTGAAGCAGGCGTGATGCCAGGGACAGCGCACGGTGTCGCCGACGACGAGCCCCTTGCCGAGCGGCCCGCCGTAATGCGTGCACCGGGCCCCCACCGCGCGGAGCTCGCCCCCCACGCGGGCCAGCAGCACCGCTTCGCCGTGCACCTGCCCCGCAAGCATGCCGCCTTCCGGCACGTCCGCGAGCGCAACGCCCGCGCTGAAGTCCGGTCCCTCTGCTTTCTGCTTGCCGCCCATCGTTGCACCTCCGGTAGAACAGCGATTGTACCCGCGGGGCGTGAAGGATCGAACCGAGGTACCGGGTGTTAAGGGCGCTAACCCTTGCCCTGTCCTTTCCCGCTCACCATTTCTCGCCGAACGGCCTCACGTCGATCTCGAAGGTCCAGGCGGAGCGCGGCTGCTGCGCCAGCCACACGGCGCTGGCGGCCATGTCGTCCGGTTTCAGGAAGAACTCGTCGGGCTTGTCCGGCATGTTCTCGCGGGTGCGCGGCAGGTCGACGACCGCGTCGATCACGATGAGCGATACGTGAATCCCCTGCGGCCACAGCGTGCGCGCCATGGACTCGGCCAGGCTGCGCTGGGCCGCCTTGGCGGGCGCGAACGCCGCCGTCCGCGGGCCGCCGCGCCTCGATGCCGTCGCGCCGATGAACAGGATGTTGCCGCGGCCGGCGGCTTGCATGGCCGGGATCGCTGCCTGGCTCACCGCCAGCGCGCCGTACGCGTTCACGCGCCAGGAGGATTCGAAGCCGTCAAGGTCGATCGATTCGACGTCACCCCACACGCCGGAGCCGGCGTTGTACACGACGGTTGCCGGGTCGCCGAGCTCGCTGCGAATGCTCGCAAAGGTTGCCCGCACCGATTCCGGATCGGTCACGTCGCAGGCGTACGCCCGGCTGCCCGGCAGCTCGCCGGCGAGCGCCGAGGTGAATCCGGTTCCCCGGGCGAGCAGCGCGACCGCCATGCCTTCTTTCGAGAATGCCCGCGCAAGAGCCGCGCCATTGCCCTCGCCAACGCCCGCGACCACGCAAACCGGTTTGCTCATGGAACACCTCCTCTGGGGCCGCCGTGCGGCGGCGGCTTCTTGTAAGTGTAGCCCTTCCCCGTGAGCCTATTCCGGTTTGGCAATTGCCGCCTCGGGCCGGCTGAGGTAGCGTCTCGCCACGACCTGTCCGGAGCCGCTCACCCCGTATGCCTGTCTTCCCGGCGAGGCCCGTCCGTTCCGATCTGCGCCGTGACCTGCTGCGCGCCTGCCTGTTCGCGCTCGCCTACTTCATCGGGGCGGAACTGGCCTACGCGCTCTCGCTGGGTCCGTCCGTGGGCGGCACCTTCTGGCCGCCCGCGGGCATCGCGCTGGCCGCGTTCCTCGTTGCACCGCGCCGCGTATGGCCGCACCTGCTGCTGGCCGGCGTTGTCGCGAATTTCGCTTCCGACCAGTTGCACGGCCAATCGCTGCCCGCCTCCCTCGCCTTTATCGTCGCGAATCTCAGCGAGCCGCTGGTCGGCGCATGGCTCCTCCGGAAAATCTTCACGGCGCCGGTCACGTTTACCCGCCTGCCGGAAATCATCGCGTTCGCGCTGGTGTCGGTGTTGGTAGCGGCGCCGCTCGCCGCCGTCATCGGCGGCATGGCGGCGGAGTGGTGGACCGAGGACGCACCGGGCTTTGCCGCCGGCTGGCGCACCTGGTGGGTCGGCGACGCGGTCGGGGCCCTGGTGCTGGCACCCGCGGCAGTGCGCGTGATCATGGACTGGCGGCAGACGGGTGCCCTCGCCGGGCGCCGATGGCTCGAAGCCGCGGCTTTCGCCATTGCCGTGTTTGCCGTCACGCAGCTCGTGTTCAGCGCGCCGCCGACGGCGGTCGCGATGCCGTTTCTGGTGTTCCCGGTGCTGTTGTGGGGCAGCCTGCGTTTCGGGCCGATCGGCGTCGGCGGGGCCCTGTGCCTCGTGGTCCTGCTCACGGCGCTCGATACCGCGGCCGGTCACGGGCCGTTCGCCGCTACCGGGCTATCGCTCGGCGAGCGTCTCATGGCCCTGCAGGTCTACGTCGGCGTGATGGCGCTGACTTTTCACGGGCTCGCCGTGCTGTGGGAGGAGCGGTTGCGGACCGCACACCGCGAGCAGCTCCTGGACGCGGAGCGCGTCGCCCGTGGCGAGGCCGAGCGCGCTTCGCAGCTCAAGGAGGAATTCCTCGCGATGCTGAGCCACGAGCTCAGGTCACCGCTGAACGCGATCCTCGGCTGGACACACGTGCTGCGGAAGGCCTCGCATGACCCCGAGCTCGCGTCGGCGGTCGACACGATCGAGCGCAACGCGCTGGCGCAAGCCAAGCTCATCGACGATCTCCTCGACATGTCGCGGATCATGGCCGGCAAGGTCGGATTGACACTCGTCCCCGTCAAGCCCGCCGAGATCCTCACGATTGCGGCCGACGCTTTGCGGCCGGCTGCCGAGGCCAAGGGCGTGACCCTGTCGGTCGACCTCGGCAACGCCGCCGGCGTTTCGCTCCGAGGCGACGCGACACGGCTGCAGCAGGTGGCGAGCAACCTGCTCGGCAACGGCATCAAGTTCACGCCTGCCGGCGGGCGGGTCGAGGCGGAGCTCGCGGCCGGGGCGCGGCAACTGCAGCTCGTCGTGCGCGATACGGGCCAGGGAATTCCCGCGGAGTTCATGCCCGCCGTGTTCGAACGCTTCCGGCAGGCCGACGGGTCGATTACCCGCCGTCACGGCGGACTCGGCCTGGGCTTGAGCATCGCCCGCCAGATCGTCGAGCTGCATGGCGGATCGATCAACGCCTTCAGTGAAGGTGCCGGCCGCGGCGCCACCTTCACGGTCACGTTGCCGTTGGCCGCGGAAGGCGGCGGCCAGGGCGCGGCGGCGGCCGGCGAATCGCAGGCCATGCCGTTGAGCGGTTTGCACGTGCTGATCGTGGACGATGAAGCCGATGCACGCGAGCTGTTGCGCCGGCTCCTCCTCGAGCAGGGCTGCAAGGTCGACGTTGCTGCTTCAGCGGAAGAAGCGCTGGCCTTGCTCGCCGCCGGTACTTGCGACGTGCTCCTCACCGATATCGGCATGCCGGGAACGGACGGTTACGAGTTGCTCCGGCGCGTTCGCGCCGAGCACGCCGACCAGAAAGCGATTGCGGTCACCGCGTTCGCGCGACCGGAGGATCGCGACCGCGCGCTCGCCGCCGGCTTCGACGGGCACCTTCCGAAGCCCGTCAATCCGGCCCGGCTGCTGCAAATGGTGGCGGGCGTGGCGGCCGCCGGGCGAGCCGGCCACGGTCGGCCGGTCAGCTCGCCGTAGGCGCCGCCTGGTGGACCCGCAAGCCTTTCTCCGCTCTCTCTTCGACACCGCCGTCGCAGCCGTCAGGCCCGAGCGCGTGCTGCCGCCGCACTTGCCCGGGCCGCCGCAAGGGCGCACGGTCGTGCTGGCCGTCGGCAAGGCCGCCACGGCAATGGCGGAGGTCGCCGCGGCTCATTGGCCGGGTCCGCTGGAAGGGCTCGCCGTCACCCGCTACGGGCATGCCCTCCCGGGCTTTCCCCGGCACGGGAAGATCGAGCTGATCGAAGCCGGCCATCCGGTGCCGGATCGAATGAGCCTCGCCGCCGCGCGCCGCGCGCTCGAGCTGGCGCGCGGCCTCGGTAAGGACGACCTGGCGCTGGTGCTGGTCTCCGGCGGCGGCTCGGCGCTCCTGTGCCTGCCGATCCCGGAGCTGAGCCTCGAGGAGAAGCAGCGCATCACCTCCGGGCTGCTGCGCGCCGGCGCCTCGATCCGGGAGCTCAACACGCTGCGGAAGGCGCTGTCGCAGGTAAAGGGCGGCGGCCTCGCGCGGGCCGCCGCGCCGGCACGGGTCGAAACGCTGATCATCTCCGACGTCGTCGGCGACGATCCGGCGATGATCGCCTCGGGCCCCACGATCCCGCGCCGCGGGACGTTCGCGGAGGTGGCGGCCATTCTCGAGCGCTATCGCATCGAGCTGGCGCCGCCGGTATTGGCCGCCATCAAGAAGGAGTCGGCGCCGTTCACCCTCCGCGAAGACAACCGGTGCCGTATCGTCGCGGCATCGACCGACGCGCTGGCCGCCGCCGCCACGGCGGCGCGGGACGCCGGCTTCGCCGTTCGCCTGCTCGGCGATGCGATCGAAGGTGATGCGCGCGAGGCCGCGGCCGCGCAGGCCGCCATCGCGAAAGCAGCGGCGCAGGGCGGCGAGCCAACCGTCGTGCTGTCGGGCGGTGAGCTCACCACCACGGTGCGCAACGAAAACGGCATCGGCGGCCCGAACACCGAATTCCTGCTCGCACTGGCGATCCATCTCGACAGCGCGCCCGGCATCCATGCCATCGCCGGCGACACGGACGGCTACGACGGCGCCGGTACCCATGCCGGCGCGCTGATCGGGCCTGACACGCTCGAACGGGCGAAGGCACTCGGCGCCGATCCCGCGCAGGCGCTGGACGCCAGCGATTCCGCTCGCTGCTTCGAACGATTGGGCGACCTCGTCATAACCGGCCCGACGCAGACGAACGTCAGCGACTTTCGCGCGATCCTGGTCCGGGCCCAAATCCACGAATTCACCACCGTTTCCGGCAGGGTTAACCACGCCGGTTAGTCCTGGCATAAAGGCCGGGTTGCCGCTTGCCCTTCTTGGAGCTAGAGTAAGGAATTCTTACTTCCGTGCGGTGACCGAGTCATGCTTGCGAAATTGACGTCGAAAAACCAGTTGACCTTGCCAAAAAGCATAACGCGCGCCATCGGCGCGACCGAGTACTTCCAGGTGGAAACCGACGGGCGGCGTATCATCCTCACTCCGGTCCGCATACACGCGGCGGAGGCCGTGCGGGAAAAGCTTGCGGAGCTCGACATCACCGAACGCGACATCGCGGACGCAGTCGATTGGGCCCGGAACCGCGGCCGCGCAAGAAGAAATGAGTGAACGGCCGCGAGCGGTCATAGACACTAATCTCGCTGTCTCCGCTCTTGTTTTCCCGAAAGGTCGGATCACCGCTTTGCGAACGGCCTGGCAGGCAGGACACTTTTGCCCTCTGGTATCGCGGGGCACGGCAACCGAGCTGCTGCGCGTGTTGGCCTATCCGAAATTCGAGCTGTCGGAATCCGATCGGGAAGACCTCCTCGCCGACTACTTGCCTTACTGCACTACCGTCCCGATGCCTTCGACGCTTCCCGTGGTGCCCACATGTCGCGACCCGTTCGACGTGCCGTTTCTCGAACTGGCAATCGTCGGGAAGGCCGACTGGCTGGTAACCGGAGACAAGGACCTGTTGAGCTTGGCGAAACGCTTTCCGGTGCGCATCGTGACGGCGGATGCCTTACTGGAGGCGCTGATTCTGTGACGCATGCGGCAGCCATGCGCGCCGGCCGGCCCTAATCTGCTCCGAGGTGAAATGCGGGGACAGGGCGATGGCGCGGCGCCGCAGCAACATTCTGCGGGATCTCTATGAAATCGGCGGCATGCTGCCGTGGTGGATGACGGCGCCGCTCGCGCTCGGCACTTACGCCTTGCTGCATCAATACGCCGTGAGCGATCCCGTCGTGGCGGCGGATCCCGGGGACGCGCTTGGCACCTTGTTGCCGAACGTGCTCAGGGAGGTGGCGGTCTACGCGCAATACATCGTGCCGTGGCTGATGGTGGTGGGCATGCTCTCGGCCGTGCTGCGCAGGGCCACGCGCGCGCAGCTTCTTGCGTCGCCGCCGGAGGAGCGGCAGCCGGAAGAGCGGCAGCCAGGCGATTCATCCGGGCCCGCCTGCCCGAGGTGCAAAGGCCGCATGCTGCGGCGCACGGCAAAGCGCGGCGAGAACGCCGGGAATGACTTCTGGGGATGCAGTCGGTTCCCTGCCTGTCACGGCACGCGCGAGATAGAAACCGAGGAGTCGTACGCTTTGTCAGCCTGAGTCCCGGTTGCGCGGATTTTCCGAACGAACCGGCGTACTGATTATTTCACCCGTTTGAAATCGCGGGCCCTCAGCCGGCGACCCGCACCTCGGCTTCCAGCGTGGCAGGTGCCTTCAATGAGCTCGTGATGAGGCAACTGTGCTCTGCCTTCTCGAGCAGGCGCTGTGCGCGGGACTCGTCCGCGCCGGCCGGCACGTCGAGCACGGCACGCACCCGGAACCCCACGAACTGCATCGCCTTGTCCTGGCGATCGAGCTCGCCTTCCACGTCGCAGGAAAGGCTCGTCCATTCGAACTTCGACGCCTGCGCGATGGCTTTGAAGCTGAGCACAAAGCAATCCGCGACCGCCGCGACGAGCAGCGTCTCCGGCGACCACCGGTCGCCGGGGCCGCCGAACTCCACCGGTGGCGCGGATTCCAGGGTGGGAAGGCCAGGGCTCGAGAGCTCGACCGGGTCGTCGGGGAGGGCCTTGGCGGCTACGGTGTAGTGATGGGGGAAGTCCTTCATTGTCGCGTTCCTTGGCAGGTGCGTCGGCAGGTGCGTCATTTGTCGCCCGTGAGACGGGCTCCTACAGGTCGCGCGCTTGTAGCGACGCGCCGTTAGCGCATGTTCTGCTGCCGTTTTCGACGGATTCAAGGGCCGGCCTGCCCGTTATGCCGAAAGGCAGATTGCCTCGCGGGGCGAGCAGCAACTACCGGCAACTGCTTCGGCCGGCAGGCCCCTTGCATTTGCCGGAACAACATTCCGCGTCGGACGTGCAGGCGTCGCCTCGCTGGCCCAGCTCGCACGCCGGAGGACCGCCCCCGTCGCCGCCACCGCCGGCAAAGAGCGCGTTGAGGCCGTCGATGTCGTCCTGCTCGATGCTGGCGGGCCCGTTATCGCAGGCGGACACCGACGGAAACATCGTCGCGCCCGAGACGTCGGTGTGGGCGAGACCCACGGCGTGGCCTGTTTCATGGACCATGACGCCCTCGATAAAGAACTCGCTCAAGCAGCCGTCGGGTTCGCTTTCCGAGGTCCAGGCAAACCGGTCGTTGGTGACGATATCGGCATCGAAAATTCGCGCGCTCCCGTCGCTGCGATTTTCGAAAAACCCGGTGAACGTTGCCGCCAGGCAGCTCCCGTTGCACGCGTGCTCGGGATCGTCGAAGTTCAGCATCGGAATGCCGTCGCCCAGGCGCCAGCCGGCCACCGAGCCTGCCTGGGCGCCGATGACGGTGCCCGAGCCCGCTCCGTTCCAGGCCTGGCTGCCGGTGATGGCGTTGATCGTGTTGGAAACGCCGCCGTCGTCGTCCGTGATGCTGGCGAGGCCGCGGTTATCGACGATGTAAGTGGGTGCGGTGTCCCAGGTCCGTGGCGGGTCCAGGAGCACGAAAGCGGAGACGCTGCCAAACACCGTCAAGCCTGCCGCTATCACCGAAACCCTGATCAGGTGCGCTTTCTTCATGGCTCACTCCTCAACGATGGCTGGCCGGTGACCGGTGGATGTCGGTTCTGCCGAGCTTTTCCGCGGCAGCGCGGAGGTGACGCTTGAAGGCGCCGATTTCGACGCTCGCGGGAATCGGGACCGGCGATCCGTCCGGCCTGAGCAGCCGGCCGGCCTGGTCTACCTGCGGCACGGCGAGGGTTACCCCGTCCAGCCGCGTGACGACCCGAAAATGGCCCTGCTGGTAACCGAGGACGCGGAGCGACCGGTCCGACGGCTCCTCGTAGAGATACAGGATGACCTTCTTGCCGGCCTGGAACACCGGGAAGCCATGCGTCTCCACGACGAAATCGTTTACCCGGCCGCCGAAGGTGCGTACCTGTATGACCTCGGGGCTGTCGCCGATCAGCACTTCGTCGACGCGTATCGTCGCGTCGGTGACGACGATGCGGCCGCTCTTGCTCCAGTGCGAGTGCACCTTGAGGACCTCGCCCTGGATCACCCGGTCACTTTTGGAAATGAGATCGGCTTCCGTCATGGCGACGAAGGTCGAGGCTGGGAGTGGGATAGCGTGCAGGCCAATGAGGGCTGCCGCTGCGAACGTGATGAGCCGCTTCATGGTTATTCTCCCCGAGCGATACTGAGGCGTATCGTTGTTTTTTCTCGTGGCTCGACTGTATACCTGTGCGGGGGCAACCACCAGTGGCGCCGCCGATTTTTTTCCGAGCCGCCTGCGGGGAAGGTATTCTGCGGGGGAATCCATGCTCACCCGTTCCAACCAGAGGTCTTACGGATGCTTCGACCACGCACGCGACCCCGAGCGAGCAGCACGATTACCGCCGTCGCTTGCCTGTTGCCCCTGATCTTCCCGGCCGGGGCGAGCGCGGAGACGGACATCACGGCGATCCAGGCATCGATCGACGCCTGGCGAGCCGATCGGGAGGCCGCCATCCTCGAGGACTTCGTCGAGCTGCTCTCGATCCCGAACGTCGCGACGAGCCTGCCCGACATGCAGCGCAACGCCGCGCACATCGTCGGGCTGCTGGAAGCGCGCGGCTTCACCACGCAGGTCCTCCGCGCCGGCGGCGCGCCCTACGTCTACGCGGAGCTGCCCGCGCCGGGCGCCGCCGGGACCGTCCTCATCTACGCGCATTTCGACGGCCAGCCGGTGCAGGCGGAGAACTGGGCGTACCCGCCGTTCTCGCCCACGTTGGTGGACAGGCCGTTGCAGGCCGGCGGCGAGCCCGTCGACATCGCCGCGGTCGAGGGGCGCTTCGATCCCGAGTGGCGCCTGTACGCGCGCTCGGCCGGCGACGACAAGATGCCGATCGTGGCGCTGGTGCACGCGCTGGACGCGCTCGCGGCGAACGGCATCGCGCCGTCGGTGAACCTCAAGCTGCTGCTCGACGGCGAGGAAGAGCAGGGCTCGCCCACGATCGGCCGGATCATCGAGGAGCACAAGGACCTGCTCGCGGCGGACCTGCTGCTTTTCTGCGACGGTCCGATGCACCCTTCCCGCCGCGCGCAGCTCGTGTTCGGCGTGCGCGGCGACGTGACCGTCGACGTCACGACTTTTGGCGCCACGCGTCCACTGCACTCCGGGCACTACGGCAACTGGGCGCCGAACCCGATCATGCAGCTCGCGTACCTGCTCACCAGCCTGCGCGATCCGGCCGGCCGGATCCTGGTCGACGGCTGGTACGACGACGTGGTGCCGCTCGGCGAGCTGGAGCGCAAGGCGATTGCCGAAATGCCCGACACGACCGAGGCGCTGCAGGACGAGCTGTCGATCCATACGCCGGAGGGCGGCGGCGAGCGGCTCGAAGTGCTGATCACCCGGCCGGCGATCAACGTGCGCGGCATCCAGGCCGGCGGCGTGGGAGAGCAGGGCCGCAACATCATCGTCTCGTCCGCGACCGCCTCGCTCGACCTCCGGCTCGTGCCCGACCAGGCGCCGGCGCGGGTCCGCGAGCTGCTGGAAGCGCACATAGCGGGGGAGGGCTTCCACGTCGTGCACGAAGAGCCAACGCCGGCCACGCTGCGTGCACACGCCAAAGTGGCGATGCTCGAGTGGGAACCCGGCTATCCCGCGTTGCGCACGCCCCTCGACGACCCGATGGCGTTGCGGCTCACCCGCCTCATGCGCCGTATCGCGCCGGACGTGATTGTTACGCCCTCGATGGGCGGCAGCCTGCCGCTGTACGAGTTCGGCAGCCGCTTGTCCGCGCCGATCGTAATACTCCCGCTCGCCAACCACGACGACAACCAGCACGCGGCGAACGAGAACATCCGGCTGCAGAACCTGTGGGATGCGATCCGGATTTACGGGGCGGTGCTGGCCGCCTTCTGAATAAAAAAGGGCGGAATCCGCAGATCCCGCCCTCGTGTTCCAGCCAGGTCGTCGTTAGATGGCGACGATGTTGTCGGCCTGCGGGCCTTTCTGGCCCTGCGTTACGGTGAACTGGACCTTCTGGCCTTCAAAAAGGGTCTTGTGGCCCTCACCAACGATCGAGTTGTGGTGGGCAAATACGTCCGGGCCCGATTCCTGCTCGATGAAGCCGTAGCCTTTGGAATCGTTGAACCATTTAACGGTGCCGGTAGTAGTAGACATAGTCATTTCCTGTCAAATCAAAGTATGGAGCCTTTACGACAAAGGCAGTATCGCTGATAGATTGCTTTACTTATGAAATGCAGGACGAGGCACAAATGGAGGGCTTCGAAACGATGTGCATAAATAGGAAGCGCACGCTCAAGCCGGGCGGAGTCTATAGAGTCGCACGGTGAAGTCAACGGCATGGCAGTGCCGGGTGAGCGCAGCCGTGAGGACCTGGGCTGTCGACTGGTCGACCGGAATTGGCCGAATTCGACGTTCGAGTGTCCGGCCGTGCGCACGCTCAAGCGGCTCGTGTGCCGCGGGCCAAGGCCACCGCGTCCTCCAGGTCGTTCCGGAAGCGAACCCGCGGCGGGCGGATCCCGTGAACCAAGAGCGTGCGGCGCACCGCCCGCGCCGCGCCGGCCACGTAGACTTTCGCACCCCGCCGCTCGGCCTTGCGCACGAACCCGTCGATGGTCGCGGCGCCGGTTGAATCGAGGATCGACACCGCGGAAAAGTCGATGATGCAGGCCTTCGGGTGCTCGCCGATGCGATCGAGCGCCGCCCCGACCGCGCCCGCGGTGCCGAAGAAGAACGCCCCGGAGATCCGCACGATCGCGACGTCGGGATCGGTCGCGAGGTCGGCGTCGTACGGTTGCCGTCCATTGACACGATCGGCCTTGTCTTCCTCGATCATCGGCTTCGCCTGCTCGACGACGGCCGCCTGCGCCATACGGTGCAGGAAGAGCAGCGCCCCGGCGGCAAAGCCCAGCAGGATGCCCTCGGTCAGGTCGCGGAATATCACCAGCAGGAACGTGATCAGCAGGACGATCGCATCGCCGCGCGAGGCGCGTATCAGCGTCGCGAACTGGTGCCTCTCGGCCATGTTCCAGGCCACCACCACGAGCACGCCCGCCAGCGCGGCCAGCGGAATGTACGCGGCGAGCGGCGCCGCCAGCAGCATGAACACCAGCAGGAACAGCGCATGCAGCATCCCCGACACCGGCCCGTGGGCACCGGCGCGCACATTGGTCGCGGTACGCGCGATGTTGCCCGTGACGCAAAAGCCGCCGAAGAGCGGCGAGGCGAGATTGGCGAGTCCCTGGGCGACGAGCTCGCAGTTGGAACGGTGCCGCCGCCCCGTCATGGCGTCGGCGACGACCGCCGACAACAGGCTTTCGATGCAGCCGAGCAGCGCGAAAGAGAGGGCGTTCGGCAGCACCGCGATCACCTGCGCCTGCGAGAATTCCGGGAGCTGCGGCACGGGCAGCGTTTGCGGGATGCCGCCGAAGCGCGTGCCGATCGTCTCCACCGGCAAGCCGAGCAGCGCCGCACCGCCGGCGGCCGCGCCCACCGCGATGATGAACGAGGGCCAATGCGGGCGGTAATGCCGCACCGCCACGATGCCGCCGACGGTGACGATCGCTACGAGAATCGCCGCGGGGGTGGCCGTCGGCAGGGCGCCGCCGATTGCCTGCAGCTTGGGCAGCAACGGCCCGGGCTCCTGCTCGAGCGCGAGCCCGAGCAGGTCCTTGAGCTGGCTCGCGAAAATGATGACGGCGATGCCCGCGGTGAAGCCGACGGTGACCGGGTAAGGAATGTACTTGATGAACGTGCCGAGCCGGAGCAGGCCGACCGCGAGCAGCAGGAGGCCGGAAAGGAAGGTGGCCAGCAGCAGGCCGTCGACGCCGTGCTGGAGCACGGTCGCCGCCACCAGCACGATGAACGCACCGGCCGGACCGCCGATCTGGAAACGGCTGCCGCCGAATGCCGAGACGATGAAGCCGCCGATGATGGACGTGTACAAGCCGCGGTCCGGCGTCACGCCGGAGGCGATGGCGATGGCCATCGAGAGCGGCAATGCCACGATGGCGACCGTCAGCCCCGAGAGCGCGTCGGCTTTCAGGCGCCCGAACCCGTAGCCCTCCTTCAGGACGGTGATGAGCTTCGGTGTGTAAAGGTCGACGAAACGCGGCGTGCGGGTGCCGGCGGTCATGCGGTGGTGCTCGACGAACGGTTTTTGTCAGCGGGCGATTATAAGGCCCGCCGGCCGGGGGGCAATGGCGTGCTAGAGGCCTGGACGCAGCGAAATGGCGTAGGTATTTGCGGGAAAGGACACTAGAGTAATAAAGTCCTCGCCAATCTTTGCAGGAGAAGCTCATGGCCGGCGGCCGGGCCCGCGCGTGAAAATATGGGTGGACGCCGACGCCTGTCCCGGCGTGGTCAAGGACATCCTGTTCCGGGCGGCCAACCGCACGGGCACGCCATTGACGCTCGTCGCCAATCAGCACGTGCGGATCCCGCCCTCGGAATTCATCCGGATCATCCAGGTCGGCTCCGGCTTCGACGTCGCGGACAACGAGATCGTCAAGCGGGTGGAGCCTGGCGACCTGGTGATCACGGCGGACATCCCGCTCGCGGCGGAAGTGATCGACAAGGGCGGCCACGCGCTGAACCCGCGGGGAGAGCTGTACACGACCGAAAACATCAAGCAGCGCCTGAACATGCGTGACTTCATGGACACCCTGCGGGCGAGCGGCATCAACACCGGCGGGCCGGCGGCCATGAGCCAGCGGGACCGGCAGGC
>DASSBS010000084.1:0-3161 GCA_035698445.1 Woeseiaceae bacterium | reverse complement strand
CATCTGCGAAGCGCCGACGAATGAAGACCGCGCGTTTTTCCCGGACCTGGCGGGACGGGACTGGCTGGAAGCGCTGCATCATGCCATGGGCGACTTCAAAGACGAGAGCTTCATCCTGCAGTTCCTGTCGCCGGCCGTCATTCGTGGCCTGAAGCTCTTCAGCATCGTCGATGACGACTGGGAGAAGGAGATCGAGGTCACGGCCATACACGACGAGCCTGGTTACCGCCGCATTCGCGAGCAGCTTTCGGACCAGTACAACCTGAGCAAGCATGAACCGAACATCCAGATCCACGAAGTGGACCTGCGCGGCAACCGCTCGATTACCCTGAAGCATATCCAGCACAACCGCATCCCGCTGGACAAGGAAGACGCCAAGTCGGTGATGAAGCACCTGCACTCGTTGTGGCGCTTCGACGTGCATCTCGAATCGATCCAGGATGACAAGGTCACGGCCAGCTACGTCTGCGACGACGAGAGCGTTCGCCGCGTGACCGGCGAGAGCACCGTCTAGGAAAAGCGACAGTCCGGCCCGCGGCCTGTGTCGAAATTGCCGCCCCGGCAATTTCTACAGTCTTTTCGCGGCAATAATTGCCGGAACCCTCCTTCCGCGGCCCTTGAAAGGCGCCCGGCATCGTCCCGCCGGCGCGGCTCCCCGCAAAGCCGCCCATTGGCATGCCCTTTGCAAGCCTATATGCCCGTACCACAACAGGCATTTTTTCCAGGAATGGAGGTAACGATGAAAAGGACAGTAGCATTTATGGCAGGACTGGCTCTCACCGGCGGCGCGGCTTTCGCGGGCGCCCAGGAGCAGTCGACCACGGAAGAATGGGACACGCAGTCTCAGCAGACCGAGCAGACCGATCCGTACCAGACCACCGATCCCTACAGCACGGAGTCGCAGACCGAAACGCAGAGCGACCCGAGCATGCAGGGCTCGACGGCGATGGAGAACCCGGACCTGTCGCAGCTCAGCTCGGAGGAGCTGCAGGGCATGACGATCGTCAGCTCGACCGGTGAAGAGATCGGCACGATCGAGAAGGTCGGCTACAGCGAGCAGCACCAGGACAAGGTCGCCGCGGTCAACGTCGGCGGTTTCCTCGGAGTCGGCGAGAAGGTCATCGCCATTCCGTTGTCCGACCTGCAGATGGGCGCCGATTCCAACGTCACCACGACGCTGGACCGGACCCAGATCGAGCAGCAGGAGGAGATCGATCCCTCCACACTGAGCGAGGAGCCGAGCTCCGATCCGGCACAGCAGTACTAAAGGCGAGTCGGAACGTTGGCCCCGGATGTGGGAACGGGGCCACCGCCCTGCAGCTCGCACGCGGGTTGCAGGGCGGCTTGGCCGGGAACTCTCCCGGCCGTGAGCTCAGAGCAGCCCCACAATCGAGGATGAACATCATGAACAGACGCGCCAGCGATGATTCGCACACGACCGGTGCCGGCAGCGAGTCGCAGGCCATGCTGGAGGAAGGCCGCCAGCAAGCCCGTGAAGCAGGCCGGGAAGCGGCCAACATCGGCCGCGAGCAATTGCAGGCCGGGGCCGGACGCGCAGCGGACGGCGTCGGTGATTTTGCCGAAGCGCTCGGCAGTGCCGCCACCCGCTTGAACGAGCTGCACCACGAAGGGCTCGCCGACTACGCCAACCGGCTGTCGTCGCAGCTCAGCGATGTGTCCGGCCGTTTGCGCGACAAGAATGTCGACGAGCTGGCTGGCGACGTGCGCCGGCTCGCGGAACGCAACCCCGCACTATTCCTGCTGGGCAGCGTGGCCATCGGTATCGGACTGTCGCGCTTTGCGAAGGCTTCGCGCGAGAAGCGCCGCGCGGACGGCGCCGGCGGCGAGATGCGCTGGAGCGAAAGCCGCACCGCGGGCGAGCCGGCCATGGCGGATTACACCACCCGCGAGCGCGTGTTCGCGGACGGAGCAACCGAGCGACCCTCTACCGGGCGATCGGAGAGGCCGACGACGCCGGATTCCACCGGAGGTACAGGCTTATGAACGGGCAGCAACCAGAAGCCGTTCCGAGAACCCGCACGGAGCATGCCGGTCCACTGACCGACGGGAACCACGGGCCGGAGCGCTATGAGGGCGAATCAGTACCCGGGCTTTTCAGGAAGCTCGCCACGGACGTCACAACGCTCTTCAGCGAAGAGGTCGCCCTCGCGAAGGCGGAAATGAAGTCCGCCGTTACCGACGTGAAGACCGGCATGATGTCGGTCGCCGCGGGCGGTGCCGTGCTCTACGCAGGCATTCTCTTCCTGCTCGGCGGCGTCATGATGCTGCTGACGCAGTGGGTCAGCCTGACGGTCGCGGCGTTCATCGTCGGCGGCGTGGTGACGATCATCGGCGCCATACTGCTGTCGTCGGGCAAAAAGAAGCTGCAAGCCGAGTCGCTGAAGCCCGACCGCACGATGGAGTCGGTCCGGGAGGATGCCGAATTCGCGAGGAGGCAAGTGCAATGAACGAGGGAACGCACGCAAGGGACCGGGATCCGGACGAGATCGAGCGCGATATCCGACGGACCAGGGTGAGCCTCGGGCATACCATCGACGAGCTCGAGAACCGGCTGTCGCCGGGTGAATTGCTGGACCAGGCGATCGGAGCGGCCCGCCGGCACGGCGGTGACTTTGCCACGAACCTGGGACGCTCGGCGGAGAACCACCCGATGCCGCTGCTGCTGACGGCGGTCGGCATCGCCTGGATGATGGCCTCGGCCAACCGCCCGCCGCCGCCGGCGCGCCCGCGCAGCGAGCGGGCAGACGCAGACCTGTCCGGCCGCGCCGACGAGGCCAAACACCGGCTGCGGCACGGGTTGGACTCCGCGAAATCGACCGCGAGCGCGGTGGGCGATCGCGCCTCGCGCGCCCGGTATGCCGTCGGCGACACCGTGAGCCACACCGGCGAGCGGATGCGCCTGCAGAGCCGGCGCATGAAGGACGGCTTCAGCCACATGCTGGAAGAGCAGCCGCTGCTGGTCGGCGCGATGGGCATCGCGCTCGGCGCGGCGTTGGGCGCGGCCCTGCCGCGGAGCGAAGCCGAAGATCGGTTGATGGGCGAGACCAGCGATGCCGCCGCCCGGCAGGTGAAGGACCGCGCGGCCGATGCCTACGACGAGGTGAAGCATACGGCCGACGAGATGGCGGCGTCGGTGCAGC
>DASSBS010000083.1:0-6466 GCA_035698445.1 Woeseiaceae bacterium | reverse complement strand
CTTGCTTGATCTTTGTCCGCACAAGGAATTTTCCGCCCTCGGAAATACATTCGAGTATTCCGCTCGGTCGGAAAATCCCTCTTTCGAGCAATTTGCGAACAAATCTCTGCGCATATCGCGGCGATTCATGAATAGTCCGGGTTAGCGGGATTCCAGGTAGGAGCCCGTCCCACGGGCGACACGGCGTCCGGGCCTGATCGCCCGTGAGACGGGCTCCACAGGTGCGGCTCTAACGGCTCCCGGACGCCGCAACGACGACCGGCGCGCCGCGCTCGGCGCCCAGGCCGTCGGCGGCACTGCCTTCGGCACGCGCGATCTCCACCACATCGAAGGAGTTGATCAGGGCGAGGTAGTCGCCGGGCTGGACGCGGCCGTAAGTGGGCTTCAGCTCGAAGCGATGGCCGCCGAAGGTGACGACGGGTGAGGCCAGCGGGTCGACCAGCGAACGATCGATGTTGCTGATCAGGTTGCCGAACGCGTCGATCGTCACGATCACGCCGCTGACCCGGCCGGGCGCGACCTCCGGATCGTCGAGCCAGGCGGGAATCCACTGATCCGTCGGCTCGCCGATGTCGGCAGGCTGCAGGCGCCCGGCCGCGATCTCGGCCGCCACCGGCGCGAAAATGTCCCGGCCGTGGAAGGTGAGGCTCGGGGTGGCGATGCCGAGCCGGGAAAGCCGCTCGGTCTGCAGCCGGTAAACCACCGCGTCAGCCGCGGCTGTGAGGATAGCCGCGAGCAGCCCGTTGTCCGGCGCCATGAACAGGTGCCCGTCGTGCTCGAGCAGGATGATCTCGCGTTCCGTGCCGACCCCGGGATCGACGATCGCGACGTGCACGCTGCCGGCGGGAAAATACTTGTAGGACCGGCTGATCCAGAAGCCCGCTTCCGGCGGCCAGTGCGCCGGGATGTCGTGCGCGAGATCGATGATGCAGGCATCGCGGAACCGCTGCAGGATGACGCCCTTCATCACCGCCGCGAACGGACCCTTGTGGCCGAAGTCCGTCGTGATCGTGATGACGCCGGACGGTTCGATCATGTTCAGGCCCTCCGCGCCGACAACTCGACGAATCGGTCGAGATGGAAGTCGGCGTTGCCGAACAGGAGCTCGATTGCCGTGAAGCGCTTGAAGTAGTGCGCGATGTCGAGCTCCCAGGTCACGCCCATGCCGCCGTGGAGCTGCACCGCCTCCTGCGCCACGAGGCGCCCGGCCGTGCCGACCTGGTACTTCAGGGCGCTGATCGCCTTGTGACCCTCCTCGCCGCCGCGGTCGGCGGCCATGGTGGCGCGCAGCAACAGCGAGCGGAGCTGCTCGCAGGCCATGAACATGTCGACCATCCGGTGCTGCAACGCCTGGAAGCTGCCGATCGGCACCCCGAACTGGATGCGGTTCTTCGAATACTCCACCGTCTTTGCCTGCATGCTCTTGAGGATGCCATAGGCTTCCGCGGAGACCGCCAGCGTGGCGTCCTCGATCGTCGCTTGCAACGGCACAAGACCGCGGCCGACCGGTCCGACGACGGCATCCGCGTCCACGCGCACGCCCTCGAGCCGGACTTCGGCGGCGCCATGCGCGTCGACGGCCGAATACGCGCGGCTGTGCAACCCGTCCTGCTCCGCCGACAGGGCGAACAGCGTAATGCCGTCCGCCTCGGCCCGTTCGCCCGACGTGCGCGCCGGCACGATGAGCAGATCCGCCCGGCCGCCGTTCGGCACCACCGCCTTGCAGCCGTCCAGGACGAAGCCGTCGCCGTCGGCACGCGCGGTGGTGGCGACGTCATGCAACTTATAACGGCTTTGCGGCTCCGCGAACGCCAGCGCTGCCTGGGTCTCGCCGCCGATCAGCCCGGGCAGCCAGCGCTCCTTCTGCGCCGGGCTCGCCGCACGCTTGAGCACGCCGCCCGCCAGCACCACCGTCGCCAGGAACGGCTCGACGACGAGCCCGCGGCCGAACTGCTCCATCATCAGCATCATCTCGACCGGGCCGCCGTCGAGGCCGCCGTCCGACTCGTCGAACAGCATGGCGGTCCAGCCGAGCTCGGCGAATGTCCGCCAGACGTCACGGCTGTACCCGCCTTCGCTCGCCACGATCCGCTGGCGCGTTTCGAAAGCGTAATCGTTGTCGATGAAGCGCTCGACGCTGTCGGCGAGCATCGACTGCTCTTCTGTAAGCGAAAAATCCATGATTTTCCTACAACCCGAGGACGTGCTTCGCGACGATGTTCTTCTGGATCTCGTTCGACCCGCCGTAGATCGAGGCTTTGCGATTGTTGAAATACCTCAACGACGACAGCGTCTCCGTGCCGTCGCCGACATGCGCGTCCTCCGGGAAATCGAGCCGGTACTGCTCCGGAACGTAAGGGAGCGCGTAATAGCCCGCCGCCTCGACAAACAACCAGTCGAGCATCTGCTGCACTTCCGTGCCCTTGATCTTCAGGATCGAGGACTCCGGCCCGGGCGCTTTGCCGACGGCGACCGCGGCGAGCGTGCGCAGCTCGGTGAACTCGAGCGCCTGCAGCTCGATATCGAGCGCCGCGAGCTTGCGCGCGAAATTCCGGTCCTCCAGCAACGGCTGTCCGCCCCTGACGGAGGAGCCCGTTTTTTCCTTCAGCCGGTTCAGCCGGTACTTGGAGCGCGCAACCCCGGCGATGTTGGTCCGCTCGTGCTGCAGCAGCACCTTGCCGTAGGTCCACCCCTTGCCTTCTTCCCCGACGAGGTTTTCCACCGGCACTTCGACGTCCTCAAAATGGACCTCGTTGACTTCGCGCTCGCCCTCGATCGTGATGATCGGCTTCACGGTCACCCCGGGTGTCTGCATGTCGATCAGCAGGAAGCTGATGCCCTCCTGGCGGCGGGCGACGTCCGTCTGCGTTCGCACCAGGCAGAAGATCCAGTCGGCGAAGTGACCCAGCGTCGTCCACGTCTTGGTGCCGTTCACGACATAATGGTCGCCGCGGCGTTCCGCCCGCGTCTTGAGAGACGCGAGGTCCGATCCCGCGCCGGGCTCCGAATAGCCTTGGCACCACCACACGTTGCTGGCCAGGATGTCGGGCAGGAAGCGCTCTTTCTGGGCTTCGTTGCCGAAGGTGTAGATGACCGGCGCCACCATCTTGACGCCGAAGGGGATCATCTCGGGCGCGTTCGCCGCGGCCAGCTCGTTGGCGAAAATGTACTTCTGCACCGCCGACCAGCCGGTGCCGCCGTGCTCCACCGGCCAGTTGACCGCGGCCCAGCCGCGCTCGTAAAGGACCTTTTGCCAGCGGACGATGTCTTCCCTGGCCAACGTAACGCCGGCGCGCTGCTTCGCGCGGAGATCGTCCGGGAATTTTTCCCGCAGGAAGCTCCGCACTTCGTCGCGGAAAGCGAGCTCTTCGTCGGAAAAATCGATGTTCATGCGCCAAGATTACCATTCCGCCGTGTCCGCATACCCGCCGGCCGCGGTTTCGGGCAAAATGCAGCCATGACCGCCATCGCCAGCCCCGAAAACCCGGCGGGGGCGGCCGCGCACGTTGTCACGGACACGCGCGGCCGGCCGCTGCATGACCTGCGTATCTCGCTGCTGGATCGCTGTAATTTCCGCTGTCCCTACTGCATGCCGGAAGCGGAGTACAACGCCGATTACCAGTTCCTGAAGCGGCAGCAGCGGCTGACGCATGACGAGATCGTGCGGATAGCGAAGATCGCGGTCGGCCTGGGTGTCAGCAAGCTGCGGCTGACCGGGGGCGAGCCGCTGCTCGACAAGAAAGTGCCGGACCTGGTCCGGCAGCTTGCGCGGCTGCCCGGGGTCGACGACCTGGCGCTGACCACCAACGGCAGCCTGCTCGCGGCCAACGCGGATCGCCTGGCCGAGGCGGGCCTGCACCGCGTGACCGTCAGCCTCGACAGTCTCGACGAGGACGTATTCCGCCGCATGAGCGGCAACCGCGGGGATCTTTCGAAAGTCCTGCAGGGCATCGCCGCCGCCGAGCGCGCCGGCCTCGCGCCGATCAAGATCAACACGGTCGTGCAGCGCGGCGTCAACGACCACACGGTGCTCGATCTCCTGGAGCATTTTCGCGGCACCGGGCACGTCGTGCGCCTGATCGAGTTCATGGACGTCGGTAACCGCAACGCCTGGAAACTGGACGAAGTGGTGCCGTCGCGGGAGCTCCTCGAGCGCATCGCCGAGCGCTGGCCGCTGCGGCCGGTCGGGCAGAGCTACGCGGGCGAAGTGGCGAAGCGCTACGCTTACGAGGACGGGCAGGGCGAAATCGGCTTCATTTCTTCCGTCACGGCGCCGTTTTGCGGCGCCTGCAGCCGCGCGCGCCTGTCCGCCGACGGCGTGCTCTACACCTGCCTGTTCGCGACGAGCGGCACGAGCCTCAAGGAGCCGCTCAGGCTGGGCGCGAGCGATGCCGAGCTGGCCGACCTGCTGTCCGGCATCTGGCTGCGCCGCGCGGACCGCTACAGCGAGCTGCGGCGGAGTAATGGCGAGCGTCCGGCGGAACAGAAGGTCGAGATGTACCGCATGGGCGGTTGAACCAAGCCACGTGCCCCCGGAGCAGAACCCGCAATGAGCCTGACCCACGTCGACAGCGACAACCGGCCGACCATGGTCGACGTCAGCGAGAAGACCGCGACCCGGCGCGAAGCGCGCGCCCGCTCCATCGTCGAATTTCCGGCTGCCGTGGCCGAACGCTTTGCCGACGGCGACATCCGCACGGCCAAGGGTCCCGTGTTCGCCACCGCGATCGTGGCCGGCGTGATGGCGGCGAAAAAGACCCACGACCTCATTCCGTTCTGCCATCCGCTCGGGCTCGACGACTGCCGCATCACGATCGAGCTGGACGCGCGGCGGCGCGCGGTCATCGACTGCGTGTGCAAGGTGACGCACCGCACCGGGGTGGAGATGGAAGCGTTGACCGGCGCCAGCATCGCGGCGCTCACGATCTACGACATGTGCAAGGCGCTGTCGCACGACATCGTAATCGCCGAAACGCGGCTGATGGCGAAATCGGGCGGCAAGGAGGACTTCCGGCGTGACACCGACTGAACCCGTGTACGGACTCGTCCTGTCCGGCGGCCAGAGCCGCCGCATGGGGCGCGACAAGGCACTGCTGCAATACGAGGGCGAGACGCAGCTCGGCCGTGCCGTGCGCCTGCTCGAGCGGCACCTCGAGCGGGTGTACGTCTCCGTGCGGCCGGACCAGGTCGACGACCCCGAACGCGGCCGGTTCAAGCAGGTGGTGGATGCCTGTTCCGGCATCGGCCCGGCCGCCGGGATCCTCTCCGCGCTGGAAAGGCATCCCGGTGCCGCCTGGCTGGTCCTGGCCTGCGACCTGCCGAATACGGACGATGCAACCATCGCCACGCTCCTGCGGCAGCGGTCGGAGCAGCCGTTCACCGCGTTCCGCAGCAGTGCGGACGGCCTGCCCGAACCGCTCTGCGCCGTCTTCCGCCCGGAGGCGCGCGAGATCGTCGCCGGCTTCGTCAATGACGGCATCGTCTGCCCGCGCAAGATGATGATTCGCTCCGACACGCATCTGCTCGAGCTGCCCGACCCGGCGGCCCTGGACAACGTCAACACGCCCGAGGATCTCGAGCGCGCAGGCATCCGGGCGGCGTCATGAGCAAGACTCTCACCGTCCGCTATTTCGCCGGTTTTCGCGAGCACGCCGGCCTCGGCGAGGAAACGGTTTCCCTCAACGCCGCGACGGCGCGCGACGTCTTCGACCAGTTGCAAACCCGGCACGGCTCCGCGGAGCCGCTCGCCCACTGCAAGGTCGCGATCAACGACGAGATGGCGGACTGGAATTCGCCGGTGCGAGACGGCGACACGATCCTGCTCTTCCCGCCGGTGGCGGGCGGCTGACATGATGCGCATCACCCACAGCGCCATCCGCCCGGAGGAGCTGCGCGAGGCGCTGCAAGACCCGGCCGCCGGCGGTTACGCCTCGTTCGAGGGCTGGATCCGCAACGAGAACGACGGCCACGACGTCCTGCGCCTCGAATACGAGGTCTACGAGCCGCTCGCCGTCACGGAAGGCGAGAAAGTCATCGCCGAAGCATGCGCGAAATTCCCGGTCCTGCACGCGCAGTGCGTGCATCGCGCCGGGCTGCTCGAGATCGGCGAGTGCGCCGTGTGGGTCGGCGTCTCCTCGGCGCATCGCGACGCCGCGTTCCTCGCCTGCCGCTACATCATCGACGAAGTGAAGGTGCGCCTGCCGATCTGGAAGAAGGAGCACTACACCGACGGCCACTCCGGCTGGGTGAGCTGCGAACGCTGCGCGCGCCACGCCCACAAGATTTCCACCGCCCCTCTGCAGGGGTCCGCCATTGCGGGCGACCGGTAGAAGGCTTATCGGAGGTTCGGCGGCACTCGTGCTGGAAGGCCGTGGCTTGGCGGAGCCGCGACCGGGGGAGGCCTTTGGCGAAATGGCTCCCTCCGGTCCCTGCGGGACCTCCGGTCCGCGGAAGTTCCGCCAAAGGC
>DASSBS010000082.1:0-14690 GCA_035698445.1 Woeseiaceae bacterium | reverse complement strand
GGTGTTAGGAGCACGTAATCTGTCCGGTGTTGTAGCACACGATCTGTCCGGTTCTCATGGCCCCTCCGAGCGGGGGGAGCGAGATGAGACCGACAGAGCTGCAACAGGAGATCCGGAAGATGCGATTTGAGGAGGCGTACACGGGCTGGCGGGAGCGCCGGCTGACGCAGGAGGAGGCGGCCAGGCTGCTGGGGGTCCACGAGCGGACGTTCCGGCGCTATATCGACCGCTATGACGAGGACGGGCTGGAGGGATTGCTGGACAAGCGGCTGAACCAGGTCTCGCACCGCCGTGCCCCGGTCGACGAGGTGCTGCGGCTGGAGGCTTTGTACCGGGAGCGCTACGACGGCTGGAACGTGAAGCATTTCTACAGCTTCTACCGCCGCCGGCACGAGGGCGGGCGCAGTTACAGCTGGGTGAAGAAGCGGCTTCAGGCGGCCGGGCTGGTGGCGCGGGCGCCGGGACGCGGCAAGCATCGGAAGCGCCGCGAACGCGCGCCCCTGCCCGGCATGATGCTGCACCAAGACGGCAGCCGCCATCAGTGGGTGCCCGGCTGCTACTGGGACCTCATCGTCACCATGGACGATGCCACCAGCGAGCACTACTCGATGTTCTTCGTCGCCGAGGAAGGCACCGCCTCGAGCTTCCGCGGCGTACACGAGGCAATCGCGGAAAATGGCCTGTTTTGCTCGCTTTACACCGATCGCGGCAGCCATTACTGGCACACGCCCGAGGCCGGCGGCAAGGTCGACAAGCGCCATCCCACGCAGTTCGGGCGCGCCTTGGCCCAGCTCGGCATCGAGATGATTCCGGCCTACTCCCCGGAGGCCCGCGGGCGCTCGGAACGCGCCTTCGGCACCCACCAGGAGCGCCTGCCGCGCGAGCTCGCCGCCGAGGGCATCACCACCATGGCGGCGGCCAACCGCTACCTGGCCGAGACCTACCGGCCCGCCTTCAATGACGAGTTCACGGTCCCGGCCCAGGAAGCCGGCTCAGCCTTCGTGCCGTTGCTGGGGGTCGACCTCGACGACGTGCTGTGCGAGCAGTTCGAGCGCACCGCCGGCAACGACAACTGCGTCGCCTTTGAGGGATTGAAGCTGCAGATTCCGGCCACCGGCCACCGCATGCACTACGTCAAGGTCAAGGTCCGGGTCCATCGCTACTGTGATGGCCGCCTCTCGATCTTTCACGGCCCCCGGAAACTCGCTACTTACGACGCCGAGGGCAACCTGGCAAAACCCGACATCAAGGCCGTGGCGTAATGTCCGCCGCCACACGTCTATCCGCGGCCCTTCAAGCCCTGGAGAAAAGCGGACAATTCAAGTGCTACAAAACCGGACAAATCTATTTGTTGCCAACAGTGGGCAGACGCGCGGCGGCGTGCTGTCGAAAAACTTGACATAATTTGCTGCGCGCGGGCGATCGTCGCCGCTTGTCGCCAGGCGGGCGCCGCCAAAAAATCGCGGTGGTGGTTCGCGTTGACCGACGCCCAGCGCCGTCTGGCAGCGGGTTGAATCGGCCGCCGGAAAAACCTCTTAGAACGTGGAGGCGGTCAGTGTCACGTCGGCCTGCGACCAGGCGTGCTCGAACATCGCCTGCACGCCGGACGCGTCCTTGCCCTGCGCTTCGAGGCTCTGGATCAGTCCGTACATCGCCCAGCCGTTGTGCGGGTAATATTCGAGATCCTTTCGATACACCGCTTCGGCGCGGGCGGCATCGTCTTTGGCGAGCAACGCCTTGCCGAGCGAGTGGCGCGTCGGGTAGTACCAGAAAGGCGGTTCGGTGTAGGGGAGCGCATCCTGCATCGATACCGCTGCCGCAAAGCTGTCGACGGCGCGGTCGAGATCGCCTGCGGCCATCGCGACCTCGCCTGCCGCCAGCGCGTCGGCGATGTGGAGCAGCGAGCTGGCGGGATAGTCGAGCGTGTCGAGAAAGAACACGCCTTCGGCTTCCAGCAATGGCGCCAGCCGTTCCCGCTCCGCGCGCGCGGCCTCGAGATCATGCTGTCGCGCGAACGCGACGGTGCGCGCGTAATGCCAGATTCCGTTGGAAAACTCGAGGTCGGCCGGCGGTTGCGGCTCGGCCAGCACGTCGTCCCATTGGCCGAACTGGAGCAGTGCGAGCAGCGGAATCGTGTGGAAAAATTCGACCGCGGGGAACTCCTCGATCATGTCCAGCCTGACGTTTGCCGCCACCTTTCGCGCCGACTCGATGGCGAGCTTGCTCCGGCCCTCCATGCTCGATGCCGCCCAGAGAAAATGGATGTTGTGCGGGTAGTACAGCGCGGGATAGAAACCCTGTGCGTTGCACTGGGCAATGTAGGCTTCGTCGACCGCCGCGGCCCTGACGTTCGCCATCGAGGCATCGTGGTAGCGGCCGACACGCCAGTAGATATGCGCCGGCATGTGGACCAGGTGCCCGGCGGCAGGCACCAGTTCGCCGAGCCGATCGGCCGCGGCTTCGGCCCGTTCCGGACTCGACGAGGCCTCGACGGCGTGAATATAGAGGTGAATGGCCATCGGGTGATCCGGCGATCGCGCCAGCACCGTTTCGAGCACTTCGAGCACTTCGACCGTCGACGGTTTCGGATTTTCCGGGTCGAGCCAGTAATTCCACGGCATCCTGTTCATCAACGCCTCCGCGAACAGCACGGCCGCGTCGTCGTCGTCGGGGTATTTCCGATGCAGCTCGCGCATGGCGTCGGCGTACGCCGCGTCCAGCGGCTCGCGCGGTGTCGAGAGATCGCCGTTGTAGCGCGCCGCCAGCGCATCGATGTAGTCCCGTTCGCGCCCGGTGGCGTTGTCTTTCAGGGCGACAGCCTTGCGGATCGCGGCAAACGCCGCGAGCCGGTCGTCGTCCGCCATGACCACCTTGCCGTTGCTGGTGACGTTGATGTTCGGTCCGAGCGCCAGCGCCTCGCCCCAATAGCACATGGCGCACTCGGGGTCGAGCCGCTGTGCCGCGCGGAACGAGCGCGCGGATTCGGCGTGATTGAACGCGAAATCGAAGATGAGGCCCTGGTCGAAGTAGCGCTGGGCACCGGGATCGCTCGTCGTGATCGCGTGATGGTGATTGCCCATGTCCTCAAAGAGCGGCGCACCCGCCCGGGCGACGAGCGCGTCCGGGTCCGTGGCGGCGGCAGGTTCCGGTTGGTCCGGCGGCGTGCAGCCTGCCAGCACCATTGCCGCGATGGCGGTAGCAGGAAAGCGGCAAAGATGGTGTTTCATGACTGATCCCCCTCTGTGGCCCGCATCCCCGATTATAGTGGCCGCTTCAGCTCATTCCAGCGCCAGCACCGCGCGCCAGTGTTCCTCGCTCACCGGAAACACCGACAGCCGGTTGCCGCGGCGGGTCAGCGTGAACCCTGCCAGCGACGGGTCCTCCTTGATCTCCCTGAGCGTAACGGGCCGTGTGAGCTTGCGCTCGAACGCGACGTCGACCAGGAACCAGCGCGGGTTCTCCTCCGTGCTCTTCGGGTCGAAATACTTCGAGCGCGCATCGAATTGGGTCGGATCGGGATAGGCCTGGCTCGCAACCTTCACGATGCCGACCACGGCCGGCGTCTCGCAGCTCGAATGATAGAAAAATGCCTGGTCGCCGGGTTGCATCTCGTCGCGCATCATGTTCCGCGCCTGGTAGTTGCGGACGCCGTCCCAGGGCTGCATCCGGTCCCGCTCGAGATCGTCGATGCTGTAAGCGTCCGGCTCGGATTTCATCAACCAGTAGGCCACGGTGCTATTCCTTCTTTGTAGGAGCCCCTCTCACGGGCGACCGGGCGTCGTGTCACCCGTGTCGCAGGCAATTGCTCCTGCATTGCCTGCATTCGCGCCATCCATGGCGCTCACGGGCTCCCACAGCGCGATAAAGCGACATGTTACCACTGGGGTGACGCCGACCCGGCGTGTGGTAACATGCGCCGGTTTTCGCAGCGGGCATCGTCCCACCATTCTCGGCAGGGAGGGGTTTCGGGTGGCAAATCTTCTCGCCAACATATTCGGCTCGTCACCGGTGATGCCGCTCGAGAAGCACGTGGACATCGCCTACAAGTGCACGCGGGAGCTGGTCGGGTTCTTCGAAGCCGTCGTCGCCGGCGATTGGGACCAGGCCCGTGCCATCCGCGGCACGATCGAGGCGCTCGAGAACGAAGCGGACGACGTGAAGAAGCAGATCCGCATTCACCTGCCGAAGAGCCTGTTCATGCCGGTCCCCCGGGAAGACCTGCTGGAGCTGCTGCTCGTCCAGGACAAGATGGCCAATCGCGCCAAGGACGTCTCCGGACTGATCCTCGGCCGGAAAATGGAAATACCCGGCCCGATCGCCGAGCGCTTCGTGGAATTCGTGCAACGCTGCGTCGATGCCGCAAAGCAGGCGCGCAAGAGCGTGCGCGAGTTGGATGAACTGTTCACAACCGGCTTTCGCGGCGCGGAGGTCACGCTCGTCTCTTCGCTGATCGAGGAGCTCGACCGGATCGAAACCGAAACCGACGACCTGCAGGCGCAGCTACGGGCCGAGCTGTTCGCGGTCGAGCGCGGCCTGGACCCGGTGCACGTAATCTTTCTCTACCGCGTCATCGAGCTGACTGGCGAAATAGCGGACATGGCGGAACGCGTGGGGCGCCGCCTCGAATTGTTGCTTTCCCACTGAAACCCGGATCGCTGCAAACAGAACACGAAGAAAACCCGCGGGGAGTTGAATGGAAGCAGAGATCGTCTATGTCAGCCTGGCGGTGGTGTTCGGCTTGTTCATGGCGTGGGGAATCGGGGCCAACGACGTTGCCAACGCGATGGCGACCTCCGTCGGCTCCAAAGTCCTCACCATCCGTAAAGCGCTGCTCGTCGCCGCCGTGTTCGAGTTCCTGGGCGCGGTGCTGGCGGGCGGTGAGGTAACGGCGACCATCCGCAAGGGGATCGTCGACGCCGAGGCCATTCGCAACGCGCCGCTGCTCCTGATCTACGGCATGCTGGCCTCGTTGCTGGCCGCGGGCACCTGGCTGCTGATCGCTTCGAGGAAGGGGTGGCCCGTATCGACCACGCACTCGATCGTCGGCGCCATCGTCGGGTTCGCCGCCGTCGGCATCGGCGTCGACGCCGTGCAGTGGGGGTCGGTGGGCAAGATCGTATCGAGCTGGGTGATTTCACCGGTCGTTGCCGGATTCATCGCCTACCTGATCTTCGGGTCTGTCCAGACGCTCATCCTCAGCCACCCCGATCCACTGGCTCGTGCGAAGCGCTACGTGCCGTTTTACATGTTTGCCGCGGCCTTCACGATTACGCTCGTCACGATCCTGAAAGGACTGACGCACGTCGGGCTTGATTTCGGCGTTCTCGAAAGCTACTTGCTGGCCGCCGGCATCGCCCTGGCGATAGCCGTGATCGGCGCGCTTGCGATCAGGCGCATCCAGCCCGACCGCAAGATCGAAAAGAAGCAGCACTTCTACTCCGTGGAGCGCGTCTTCGGCGTACTGATGATCATCACGGCCTGCTCGATGGCGTTTGCTCACGGGTCGAACGACGTGGCCAACGCGATCGGGCCGCTGGCAGCCGTCATTGCGGTTGCGGACACCGGCATCGTCGGCAGCCAGTCGTCGATACCGTTCTGGGTGCTGCTCCTCGGCGGCATCGGCATCGTCGTCGGCCTGGCGACTTTCGGGCGCCACGTGATCGCCACGGTGGGCGAGAAGATCACCCAACTTACGCCGAGCCGCGGCTTTGCCGCCGAGCTGGCCGCCGCGAGCACCATCGTCATCGCTTCGGGCACGGGGCTGCCGATCTCGACCACCCACACGCTGGTCGGCGCCGTGCTCGGCGTCGGCATGGCGCGCGGCATCGAGGCGATAGACCTGCGGGTAGTCGGGCGCATCTTTGCGTCCTGGATCATCACCGTGCCGGCCGGGGCGTTGCTGGCGATCGTATTCTTCTACATCCTGCGGGCGGTGCTCCCCTGATCGGGGCATAGGTGCCGGGGGCACCTAGACCGCTCTCAAGTACCAGTCGAAGTCGACGTTGCTGATGGTGTTGTGGAAGCGGCGGGCTTCGTCGCGGCGGTTCAGGGCGTACGCCTTGCAGTAGTCGGTGCCGAGGTAGGCGGGCAGGATCTTGCTGCGCGCGAACTTGTCGATCGCGGCGTCCCAGCGGTTCGGGAGCTTGCGCTTCAGCTCGATGATTTCACCTTCCCGTACCATCGGCCCCGGGTCGCAGCGGTTCTCGAGGCCGTAGTGGACGCCGGCGAGGATGGCGGCCGTCACGAGGTACGGGTTCGCGTCGGCTCCCGACGTGCGGTGTTCGATGCGCAGGTCCTTTTCGCCGGAAAGTGGAATGCGCAACGCGACGTTCCGGTGGTTGGCGCCCCAGTTCGGTTCCACGGGCGCGAACATCTCCGGGCGCAGGCGCCGGTAGGAGTTGGCGTTCGGCGCGAAGATGGCGGTCGCTTCCGCCATGGTCTTCGCGAGACCGCCCACCGCGTGCCGCAGCCGTGCGGAGTAGGGCGGCGAAGCCGCGCTCTTCTTGCCGCCCGAGAAAAAATTGCGGCCCTGGCTGTCGACCAGGCTCAGGTGGATGTGCAGGCCGGAACCTGCCGTATCTTCGAACGGTTTGGCCATGAAGCAGGCGACGAAGCCGTGCTGCCGGGCCACCGCCTTTACCGCGCGCTTCAGCAGCACGGCATGGTCGCAGGCAAGCACCGGGTCATCGACGTGATGCAGGTTGATTTCGAACTGCCCCGGCGCGAATTCGGAGGTGGTGGTGCCGACCGGCAGGTTCTGCGCGGCGCAGGTGTCGAACACGTCGTTCAGGAAGTTCTCGATGTCCCACAGGTCGTCGGGGTGATACACCTGCGGGCCGACCTGGGGCCGCCCGATACCGGGCACGCGCGACACCCGCGCTTTCGGCCGCTCCGCCTTCGCATCGAGCAGGTAGAACTCGAGCTCCGCCGCCATCACGATCTTGAGTTTCATCCTGGAAAGCGGCTCGGCCGCGCGCTCGAGCACGTAGCGCGGATCGGCGAAGAACCGCTCGCCGTCGCGCGTGTGGAAACGGAACAGCGCCTGGGCGCTCGGCCGTTTCGCCCACGGAACCGGCGCGAGACTGCCGGAAACGATCTTCGTCAGGATGTCGGGATCGCCGTCTTCGGCCGTATAGGGAAACCCCGAAACGACCTCGCCCAGCGTATCGAGCAGCACGGCGCCCCCGGGCAGGCAGAAGCCGTTGCGGAAGACCTCCGCGAATTCGCCGGCGCGAATGCGCTTGCCGCGCAACACCCCGGCGAGGTCCGCGACCAGCAGCTCCATGAAGTCCGTGCCGGGATGGCATTTCAGGAACGCTTTCAACTCGGCCGGCGGGCCGTCGGTTTTCCTGGGCATTCGAACCTTATCCTTGCTTCCGCGTGTGTGCGGCGCGCCGGGCGAGGGCGGCTTTCAGGCCATCCGCTTCCATGTCCTTCCTGAAGGCGGCGGACTCCGGCGTTTCGGTCGTCTCGATGCGAATGTCGTACTCGAGCGCCTGCGCCAGCGCGCGCCGCAGCCCGGCCGTTTCGAAGCCCCGGTTGATGGCTTCCCGGGTCAGGCGCACGGCCTGCCCATCGTTCGCGGCGATGTCCCGCGCAAGCGCCTCCGCCGCCCCCCGCAGCTCCCCGGCCGGCACGACACGGTTGACGAGGCCGATGGACAATGCGCGCGCCGCGTCGATGTTGCCGCCGGTCAGCAGCAGTTCCTTCGCATTCTTGAGTCCCACGATCCAGGGCAGCACCAGGCACACGATGCCGCTCCCGTAGCGCACTTCCGGAGCGCCGAAACGGCAGTCTTCGGCGGCCACGGTGACGTCGCAGACGGCGCTGATCTCCATCGAGCTGCCGAGGCAATAGCCGTGCACGGCGGCCACGGTGGGTTTGCGGCAGTCCCAGAAGCGCATGATGACGTTGAAGTCGCGCGTCAGCTCTTCCCGGATCGCCTCGGTACTGCCGCTGTCGAACACGGGCGAATCGAGGTCGAAACCCGCCGAGAAGGCGCGGCCTTCGCCGCACAGCACGATCGCGCGCACGCGGTCGTCGGCTTCGGCCGTGTCGAGCGCCTGCTCGAGCTCGTCCAGCATCGCGCGGTTGATCGCGTTGAGCTTGTCGGGCCGGTTGAGCGTTATGAGAGCGATGCTCTCCGATACAGCGAGTGTAACGAGCGCCATCTCAGGCCTCGGGGACAAGGACGTCGCTGCCGAGCCTGCTCGAGATGTAATTGCGGATGTCGAGGCTGAGATCCTCCATCGGCGCATAGTAGCCGTGGCGGAACGGCCGCGCGTGCATGCCGCGCTGCACGCGTTCGCAGATCGCCCAGTCCTGGCGGTTGACGAGGTCCCAGAAGTCGGCAGCGTCCGACGGATCGAAATCGGGCTGGTTGCGCGTGTCCGGGTGGAACAGCAGCCGGCAGTCGATCACCGTTCGCTCAGGCCCCGCCGGCCAGACGATGAACATCGCGACGTGATCCATCGACAGGCTCAGCATCAGGTTCGGGTACGCGAGCTCGCCGAAGTGCCGCTCTTTTTCGACGTCATTGAGCTCCGGGAAAGGCGGGCGCGTGGTGGTACCGGTCGCCGTGTACGTATTCGTGCCGGGTTTCTGCGGAACACCGGCTTCCCAGTCGAGGCCGGCGCCGCCGTTCTTGCGGAACTCGGGCACGATGCGGCAGAGCTCCGGATGCACGCCGGCACAGTGATAACACTCGTTGTAGTTCTCGAGGATCACTTTCCAGTTGGCGGCAACGCTGTACGTCGTCCGCCATCCTTCGACCAGCTCGTCGAGCGGGTAACGCCGGACGCGGCCCGGTATCGGACCGAGCTGCTCCTCCAGCGTGGCCGTGTCCTCCCCGGCTTTCAGGAAAACAAAACCGCCCCAGCACGTGAGCCGCACTTCGTGCAACGCGAGGTTCTTCCGGTCCACCTCCATGTACGGCGTGCGGTGCAGCCGGCCGTCGAGGCGATAGGTCCAGGAATGATAGGGGCAGCGGATGTTGGCAATGAACTGTCCCCGCCGCTTCCCGCTGTCGGTCGAGTCGACGAGCTGGCAGCCGCGATGGCGGCAGACATTGTAGAACGCGCGCAGCTTCCAGTCGTCACCGCGCACCAGGATGATGCTTTCGCCCGCGAGATCGATAGTATCAAAGCTGCCGGCCGTGATCAGTTCGTCTTCCCGGCCCACGCAGGTCCATTGGTCGAGGAATACTTTTTCACGTTCGCGAGCGAACCACGACGGTTCGATGTACAGATCGCGATGCAGCGTCGCTTCCATTGTCAGCAGGCCCTGGGCAAGGCGCGGAATCAACGGGCAAGATTAACACAGGGGTTTGCAACGAAGCAGCGCGGCTGTTTCACATCGTGGCCTTGCAAGTTACGCGCAGGTTTCGCGCGTGCGTTATGCTGCCGCGACCGCTATGGAGCCGACCCGTGCCCGAAAATAAAAGGTTCGACGCGATTGTCATCGGTGCCGGGCACAACGGGCTGACGGCCGCGGCTTACCTGGCGCAGGCGGGGCTCGACGTGCTCGTTCTCGAGCGCCGGTCCATCGTCGGCGGTTGCGCCGTGACCGAGGAAATCGATGCGGAGCGGGCACCGGGCTGCCGCGTGTCCACGGCATCGTACATCGCGAGCATGCTGCGTCCCGAAGTCATTCGCGACCTGAAGCTCGGCCGCTACGGCCTGAGGATGGTTGCCTGCGATCCCGGCGTGCAAACGGCCTTGCCCGACGGCCGCATGATTTCCTGGTGGTCTGACCGCGCGCGCATGGAAGCGGAGCTGAAGGACAAGGCACCGGCCGATTGCGAGCGCTTCTTCGAGGTCGACGCGGAGCTGAAACGGCTCGCCTCGAGGTTGCAGCCGTTCTTTCTCGAGCCGCCGCCCGATCCCGACCGGCGCGGCATGGCGCGTATCCTCGAGCTGCTCAGGGTGGGGCGGCGCTTCCGCGGTCTGGCCGGCCGCGACCTGACCCGGCTGCTGCGCTTCCTGACCGGCTCGCTCGGCGAGTTCCTCGACCGGCAGTTCGAAACGGAAGCGGTCAAGCGCCTCCTGCTCTCCAACAGCCTGTACGGCAAACACGGCGGTCCCTACCAGCCGGGCAGCGCGATGGGGCTCCTGTTCCACCTGCTGTCCGGCGGCGACGACGACGCTACCCAAGGCTATGCCGGGCACGTGATCGGTGGCATGGGCGCGATCACGCAGGCGATGGCGTCGTCGTGCCGGGACTCCGGTGTCGAGATCAGGACGGACGCGCCGGTCGCGCGCATCAACCAGAATGCCGGGCGGGTTCGCGGTGTCACCCTCGCCGACGGTTCCGTGATCGACGCGGATCTCGTGGTGTCCAACGCTGATCCGAAGCGGACCTTTCTCGAGCTCCTGCCGGGTGGGGTCAGCGACGAGTTCCGCCGCGAGATCGCGGGCATCCGGATGGCAGGGCCGTGTGCCAAGGTCAATTTCGTGCTGTCGGAGGAGCCGGTCGTGCGGGGCATGCCGGCTTCGCACGATCCGGTGCAGCGCAGCCTGTTCACGCTCGCGCCGTCGCTCGTCGAAGCCGAAGATATTTACAACGCCGCCCGTCGCGGCGAGCTGCCCGGCAACCTCTGGGTGGACTGCGTCGTCGCCTCGAACGTGGACCCGGGGCTCGTGACAGGAGGACGGCACGTGATGACGTGCTTCGTCCAGTTCCTGCCGTACCGGTTGTCGAGCGGCGACTGGGACGAGCGCCGCGACGCGCTGGGCGACCGCGTCGTCGGGATCATCGGCCGCTACGCGCCGAACGTGCCGGCGTCGATCGTGGCGCGCCGCGTGTATACGCCGCTGGATCTCGAGCGGACTTTCGGTATCACCGAAGGCAACATCTTTCACGGCGACATCAGCCTGGATCAGCTCTTCTTCATGCGTCCCGTTCCCGGCTGGTCGCGCTATCGCACGCCCGTCGGCGGGCTGTACCTGTGCGGCGCCGGCACGCATCCCGGCGGCGGCGTTACCGGCGCGCCGGGTTACAACGCCGCCTGGCAGATCCTGAAAGACCGGCGAGCGTAACAGCCCTTTAGCGCGGATCCGGAAGCGCCCATTGAGGTCCAGATTTTTCCGTTGCTGCTCGTTTTTTTCGCCTGGGGGCGGGGGGACTCGCCAAACGCGCCCTTTGCTGCCATAATGTGGAACCACCAATCACAATATGGTGCATCGATGCTGGAAACACGACCACCGCAGGGGGCACAGGCGGCGCTCAGGGCGATCCGGCTGCTCAAGCTCTTCACGGTCGAGCGCGCCGAAATGTCGCTCGCGGAACTGAGCCGCGGCTCGGGACTGAACAAGACGACGACGCACCGTCTGCTGCGCGCGCTGCAAAGCGAAAACCTGGTCGAGCGCAACGCCGCCACCAGCGCCTACAGCCTCGGGCCGGGGCTGATGGCGCTGGGGGTGCAGGCGCTCGCCAGCAGTGACCTGCGGCGGCGCGTCCGCCCGCTGCTGAAGGCGCTCGCGAAATCCAGCGGCGAAACCGCGACGCTCGAGGTGCCGGTCGGCGACAGCATGCTGATCCTGGACGAAGTTGCCGGCACCTACGTCGTCGGCGCCGCCGGCAACGTCGGCACGCGCTGGCCGCAGTACGCGACCTCGACCGGCAAAGCTTACCTGGCCTTTGACGACAACGGTCTGGAACGTCTTCCGTCACAGCTAAAGGCATTGACGGCGAAAACGATTACCGACCGCGAGGCCTTCCAGCCGCAGTTCATCGAGATCCGGCGGCGCGGCTACGCCATATCGGTCGACGAGCTGGAAGACGGCTACGCCGCGGTCGCGACGATTATCCGCGGCGCGCTCGGCGACGTGCAGGGCACGCTCTCGATCGGCGGCCCGACGCAGCGCATGACCGCGGCCCGCCGCGCCGAGCTCGGCGCCACGCTGTGCGAAGCCGCCCAGCACCTCAGCCCGGACATGTAGGCACGCGCCCGACCGCCACAGGCCGCCGTTGGAGCCCGCCACTGCGGGCGACGGGCACGACCTCCGGTCCGTAGGAGCCCGTCTCACGGGCGACCGGCACGAGCCTTACCGAAGGCACGTGGCACGGGTGTTCGAAACTCCGGGGCTGGCGTGGCCGCGACCGGGGGGTGTCTTTGTCGAAATGGCTCCCTCCGGGCCCTTCGGGCCCTCCGGTCCGCGGAAGTTCCCACAACGGCCTCCCCCGGTCGCGCCTCCGCCAAGCCCCGGCGTCCCGAACACCGGTGCCACCGTGCCTCCGATCAGCCTCGTACCGGTCGCCCGCAATGGCGGGCTCCAACGGTGCCATATCGTCAGCCCAGGCGGACGGCAGGCAACGTCGAGCGGGTGGCATCAGCCGGGGCTGCGTTCCTCCTGTTTTTGCATCGCCATCCGGGCCGAGAATACCGCCTGCAAGTCGGCAGGCTCGGCGGGCTTGACCAGGTGCCGATCGAACCCGGCCTCGCTGGTGCGCCGCTTGTCCTCATCCTGCCCCCAACCCGTGAGCGCGACCAGCATCAGGTCGCCGCCCCAGGGCTGCGCGCGAATTTGCCGCGCCGCGTCGTAGCCGCTCATCTTCGGCATGCCGAGATCCAGGAACACCACGTCCGGCTTGAAGCGCGCTGCCGCTTCGACGCCTGCGGCGCCGTCATAAACCGTCCGTACTTCCTGGCCGAGAATCCTGACCAGCTTGGCCAGCATGTCCGCGCCTGCCTTGTTGTCGTCGACGACCAGCACGCGCAGCTTGCGGAGGGCAGGGATCTCCGCGCTCTCCGCCTGGGGGCGCAGTGGCTCGTTCCGGGACGCGCCGAGCGGCAGGCGGATGCTGAAGCGGCTGCCCTGCCCGGTCCCCGCGCTGTGAACCTCGATTGTCCCCCCGTGCATCTGGACCAGCGACTTCGTCAGCGACAAGCCGATGCCGAGGCCCGTATAACCGGCTTCCAGGGGATGCCCGATCTGCGAGAACATCTCGAAGATACGGCTCTGCATGTCGGCCGCGATGCCGATGCCCGCATCCTGTACCGAAATGATCGCGTGCCCGTCCGCGGTCCCGGCGGTAAGCAGAATGCGCCCTCCCGCTTTCGAATACTTGACGGCGTTGTTGAGCAGGTTCGAGACCACCTGCGCGAGCCGGTGCGGATCGGCTTCCAGGTAGATCGGCTGCTCGGGTGCGGCAACCGTCAGCTCATGCCGGCCTGCCACGATGGCCGGCTGCGTCGATTCGATCGCGCTTTGAAAAACATCGGCGAGATTGACCCGGCATTTGCGCAGAGTCAGCTTGCCCAGCATGATCCGGGACGCGTCGAGCAGGTCGTCGATCAGGCGAATCATCTGGTTCGTCTGGCGCTCCATCGTGGCGCGGATGCCGTGCAATGATGCAGGGAGATCGGGCGACAGTTTCATCACTTCGAGCCCGCTGTGAATCGGCGAGAGCGGGTTACGGAGCTCGTGCGCCAGGGTCGCCAGGAACTCGTCTTTCCGGCGGTTGGCATCCGCCAGCCGTGCCGCCGTTTCGCGGAGCTCGTGCTGGCTTTTTTGCAGGGCCGCCTGCGCACGCTGCAGCTCCTCGAAATGGCGCTGCTCGGTCAGATCGGTCACCAGCAGGCAGATCAGCGATTCCCCCGGGCTGGCGTCGACCGAGTGCGCGGTGACGAAGACGGGCACGCGGTTACCGTTGCCGCAGCGCAAGCTGAGCTCGCCCCGGCCGGCGGTTCCCAGGACGTCATAGGTGGGGCGTTCCGCCTCGGCTACGAATTCACGAAAGGATGCTCCCGCGAGCCGCTCGGGCGGCCTCGCCAGCAGGTGGACGAAATAGTCGTTGCAAAAGAGAATCGTGCCGTCCTCGGCCAGCGTGACGGCGCCTAGCTGCATGGTCTCGACGAAAAGGCGATAGGGGCGATCCGCGGATTCCAGGGTGAACACCTGGTCGCGGTCGGCGCCGGTGACGACGAAGGCATCCACTTGCCCCGTCTGGATGGCGCGTATCGTGTCCTCCGCCTCTTCCAGGCGGTACCGCAACTCCTCGTTCTCGCGGAGCACGTGGTCGATTGCCGCCGGGCGCTTACCTGCCATGGCATTGACGGTGCATGTTCACATGCATCGCCCTCGTTACTCTTTCCGCCGCAGGTCCAGCCCGAGCAGCACGCGCTCCTCGTCCGACAGGTCCCCGATGAACCGCCGCAGAGGCGCGGGCAGCCTTTTCACCAGCGTCGGCGTCGCGATGATCTGCTCATCCCGCGCCAGCGTCGGGTGCTGGTAGATGTCGATCACCTCCAGATCGTAGCGCCCCTCCAGGTGCTCCTCGCAAATGGACTTGATGGTGGCGATGGCCCGCGAGCTGCGCGGCGTCATCCCCGTCACGTACAGCCGCAGGACGTAGTTCCCGGTGTACTCGTTCGCCAAAGGGTCATCCGCCGCAATACCGGCGTCGTCGTTGTCCCGGTCCACTAGTGGTTTCCTCCTGCCGTTCGACGGCAGCATCCGATGCGGGCGGCGGCGGCTTGCGCAGGGTCCGGGCGATGTCGAATCATGACTTTCTCGGCCGCAGTTGCAGCCCGACGAGGGTTTTCTCCGTGTCCGACAGGTCGCCGATGATCCGGCGCAAGGGTTCCGGCAACCTTCGCACCAGGGTCGGGATGGCCACGATCTGGTCCCCGCGGGCAAGCTGCGGGTTGACGAGCAGGTCGATGACCTCGATCTCGTAGCGGCCGGGCA
>DASSBS010000081.1:0-64769 GCA_035698445.1 Woeseiaceae bacterium | reverse complement strand
CCGGTATCGTTCTCGCATTTCCTGCTGGTCAGCGAGTGCAGCGGCGAGGCCGTCGGGCTGGAAACGACGCCGGACGACGTATTCTGGATCAGGCCGCAGGACGGCATCCTGACGCACGCGAACCATTTCAAAGCGCCGGCGGCACTGGCGCAAATCCGGGACCTCGGCCTCCGCCGCACCCCCGAGACGTTGTACCGCGACAGCCGCGTCGAAGCTTCGCTTCGGGAGGCGGCGGGTTCCATCACCGTCGATACTTTCGAAGCGGCGCTCGCCGATGAATACGGCAAGCCGGACGCGGTGCTGCGCTCCCCCGCGCCGCGGCCCGGCGGCAGCCTGTCCGCGACGGTCGCCACCATCATCATGGACACGACCCGGCGACGAATGTGGCTGCGGCCGTCGCCCTGGAAGCCGGGAGCCTTCACCGAGTACGGGTTCTGACCGGCTGCCATGGAGGGCCGGCTGCTGTTCTGCCTGTTCGGCCTGCTCGCCTTCGGCGGTGCGGGCGCGGCAGACTGGGACGGCCGGCTGCACGTCGCCATGAACAGCGACATCCGCTCCACCAATCCGGGTGTGAAGCGCGACGCCAACACGGACACGGTCCTGCATCACGTCGTCGAGGCGCTGGTCGCCTACGACGACGAGCTGAACGTCGCGCCCATGCTGGCCAGCCGGTACGAGATCGCGGACGACGGGCGGACTTACATCTTCGATCTGCGGCGCGGGGTCCGCTTTCACAACGGCGAAGAAATGACGTCCGCGCACGTGAAGTGGAGCTGGCAGAGATATCTCGATCCGGCCACCGGCTGGCGCTGCCGTAGCTGGTACGACGGCACGGGGCCCGTGTCCGTGCGCATCCTGTCCATAGAGACGCCGTCGCGCTATCGCGTGGTGTTCCGGCTGGAACGCCCGAGCTACATCTTCCTGCACCGCATGGCGCACCTGCAGTGCATCACGGCCGTGCTGCACCCGTCATCGGTGAATGACGACGGTGAGTGGCTGCGGCCCGTCGCAACCGGTCCTTACAGGCTCGAGGAATGGCGGCGCGGCGAGTACGTCGAGCTCGAACGATTCGAAGGTTACCGGCCGCGGCCCGAGCCGAGGAGCGGGCTCACCGGCCGAAAAATCGCATTGGCCGAGGCAATCCGCTTCAGGATCGTGCCGGATGCGGCCATCGCGCAGGCGGCACTGCAGGCCGGCGACGTCGACGTGGCCATTTCGCTGCCGATCTCGCATTATGAGGAGCTCGCGCGCGCCGACCGCCTGGAGGTCGTCATGCAGCCGACGCTGGGCTGGATGACCCTGTTGATCCAGACGAACGATCCGCTGCTGCGGAACCCGCTCGTCCGCCGCGCCATCGCGCACGCCATCGACCGGGACGCCCTCGCGAAGTTCGCGACGAAGGGCTTCGGCGTCGCCAACAGCTCGGCCGTGCCGACCTACAGCCCGTACTACCGCGCGGCGTTCGAGCGCTGGCACCCGTACGATCCGGAGAAGGCGAGGGAGCTGCTGCGTCGTGCCGGCTACGGCGGCGAGGAGATCCGCATCCAGACGAACCGCAAGCACCTGCACCTCTACGAGAACGCCATCGTGATGCACGCGATGCTGCGCGAGGCCGGATTCAATGCGAAGCTCGAGGTGCTCGACTGGGCGAGCCAGCTTAACAACTTTTACACGGGCAATTTCCAGCTATCGTCCTTCGATTTTTCGGCGCGCACCGAGCCGTTCCTGGGCTACGGGCTGGTGACGCGGCAACGCGGCACCGAACACCCGTGGGGCTGGGACAACCCGCGTGCGACCGACCTGATGCGGCGCCTCGATAGCGTGTTTTCGATCGAGGAGCGCGGGAGAATCTTCGAGAAGCTGCACGAGCTGCTGCGGGCCGATGTTCCGGTGATCGGCCTGTACAACCTGCACAAGATGGTCGTGCTTCGGGAATCGCTCTGCGGCTTCGAAGGCTGGCGGCTGGAGAAGCCGCGGTTCTGGGGCGTCACCGGCGATTGCCCGCGCGGCGCAGGCGAGGCCGAATGATCGTCTACGCCCTGAGAAAACTGGCGCTGGCCGTGCCGACGGTCGTCATCGTGGCGCTCATCGTGTTCAGCCTGATGCACCTGATACCCGGCGATCCGGCCCAGGCACTGGCCGGCGACATTGCGGATCCGGCCGTCGTCGAGCAGATCCGCGACGAGATGGGGCTCGACGAGCCGCTGCCGGTCCAGTTCGCGATCTGGGCGGGGCAGGTGATCCGGGGCAACTTCGGCGAATCGATCATCACCGGCGAGCCGGTGCTCGACGCGATCCGGAAGCGTTTCGGAGTCACCGCGACGCTGGTCATACCGGCCCTCCTGTTCAGCGCGCTGGTCGCCGTGCCCGCCGGTTTGCTGGCCGCGTGGAAACAGAACACCGCGACGGACATGCTCACGATGTTCGCGGTGATCGTCGCGATTTCCGTGCCGAGCTTCTGGGCCGGGATGATGCTGATCCTGTTTTTCGGCGTCTGGCTCGGATGGCTGCCGACGGTGGGCTACATCCCGATCGGCGAGGATTTCTGGCGCGGCGTCGCCTATCTCATCATGCCGATCAGCGCGATCATGTTCGTCGAAATGGGCAGCATCACGCGCATGATGCGCTCCAATACGATCGAGGTCCTGCGCCAGGATTACATCCTGCATGCGCGCGCCAAGGGGGTGCCGGAATCGGCCGTCCTGTACCGGCATGCGCTGAAGAACGCCTTCGCGCCCACGCTGACGCTGCTCGGCCTGATCCTGGGATCGCTGCTGGGCGGCGCGGCGGTCATCGAAACCGTGTTCTCACTGCCGGGCATCGGGCGATTCCTCGTCGACAGCATCTACGCGCGGGATTACCCGGTGGTCCAGGGCATCCTGCTCACGGTCTCGGGGATCTACATCCTGGCGAACCTGCTGGTCGACCTGCTGTACCCACTCCTCGACCCGAAGGTCGAGTTGTAAGGAATAACGCGTGCCCCTCCGGAAATACAACCTCGTGTTCGGCGCCGCCACGCTCGCCATCGTCATCGGCATGACGCTCGTCGGGTTGGTCTACACGCCTTTCGACCCGATCGGCATCGACCTCGCGCACCGGCTGGCGCCGCCGTCCAGCGAGCACTGGTTCGGCACCGATCAGTTCGGCCGCGACATCTTCAGCAGGGTCATGGCCGCAGGAAAGGTCAGCGCGTCCGTCAGCCTGCTGTCGGTCGCGATAGCGGTGGGCTGCGGTGCGGTGATCGGCCTGCTGGCCGGCTTCTTCGGCGGCTGGCTGGACCGCGTCCTCATGGTGTTCCTCGATGCGCTGCTGGCCATTCCGGGAATCCTGCTGGCGCTGGCCATCATGGTGGCGCTGGGCCCGAGCCTCGCGAGCCTGGTCGTCGCGCTCGGCATTGCGTACACGCCAAGCGTCGCCCGCGTCATGCGCGGTGCCGTTTTTTCGATCCGGCAGCAGGATTACGTGGAGGCGTCCCGGAGCATGGGTGACGGCTCGCTGTACACGATCGCGCGCCATGTCGCGCCGAACTGCATTACCCCGCTGTCCGTCATCGCCTCGTCCCTGTTCTCCGCCGCCCTGCTGACGGAGAGCGCGCTGAGCTTCCTCGGCCTGGGGGTCCCGCCGCCCAACCCCACCTGGGGCGGCATGCTGGCGGACGGCAAGCAGTACTTTGCGTCCGCCATCTGGCTGTCCGTATTCCCCGGCATCGTGATCTCGATCACGCTGCTCGCCATCAACCTGCTCGGCGACGCGATGCGCGACCGTTTCGATCCGCGCATGAACGAGACCTGAGGCCGCCCGATGCCGACGCCGGAACCGTTCATCGAGGTGCGCGACCTGACGATTCGCTTCGGCCGCGATGCCGCCAGCCCCCCGGTGGTCGACCGTTTCGATATGCGCATCCACGACGGTGAAGTGCTCGCGCTGGTCGGCGAGTCCGGCAGCGGCAAGACCATCGTGTCACGGGCGCTGCTGGGGCTGCTGCCGGACCAGGCCAGGATCGTTGCCGGCGACATCACGGTGGCCGGCAGGCGCCTCGCCGGCTTTTCCCGCGGCGAGTTGCTGAAATACCGCGGCGAGGCGGTCGGCATGGTGTTCCAGGAGCCGCTGACGTCGCTGAACCCCGCGCTACGCATCGGGGAGCAACTCGACGAAGGCCTGCGGCTGCATACCGGCCTGGCGCCGGCGGCCCGCCGCGAGGCCTGCCTCCGCATGCTGGAGCGGGTGCGCCTGCCCCGGCCGGAGCGCGCGCTCGCGAGTTTTCCGCACCAGTTCTCGGGCGGCATGCGGCAGCGCATCATGCTGGCCGCGGTGATGCTCCTGGAGCCCCGCCTGCTGATCGCCGACGAGCCCACCACCGCGCTCGACGTGATCGTGCAGCGCGAGGTGCTGAACCTGATGGTGGACATCGTGCGCGAGAGCGGCACGGGCCTGTTGCTCATCACGCACGACCTCGGCGTGGTCAGCGAGTACGCCGATCGCGTCGTCGTGATCGACAAGGGCCGGATCGTCGAGAGCGGCAGCCGGCAGCAAGTGCTGTACGAGCCCGCTCACCCGTACACGCGGCGCCTGATTGCCGCGATACCCGGCGGGACGCGCACGTCGCTCCGTAAGGCCGGCCGACGCGAGGCGCCGCTCGTCTCGGCGTCGCACGTCAGCGTGCGCTACCGGGTGCCCGCAAAAGGGCTCATTCGCCGTGACGAGATCACGGCCGTCGACGACGTGACGCTCGACATCCACCCCGGCGAGACCGTCGCCCTCGTCGGCGAGAGCGGCTCGGGCAAGAGCTCCCTCGGCCGCGCGCTGCTGCAATTGCAGCCGGTGACGAGCGGCACGGTTCGCTTCGACGGCCACGAGCTCTCCGGAATGACGGGCCGCCAGCTACTGCCGTTCCGCCGCCGCATGCAGCTCGTCTTCCAGGACCCGTTCTCGTCGCTCAATCCGCGATTGCGCGTGCAGGGCATCATTGGCGAGGGGCTGCGGCTCAGGACGGGCCTGGGCAGGGCGCAGAAGCTGCAGGTGATACGCGAAATCCTGCGCGAGGTCGAGCTGGACCCCGCCACGGCGACGCGCTTTCCGCACGAGCTGTCCGGCGGCCAGCGCCAGCGCGTCTGCATCGCGCGTGCGCTGGTGATGGAACCGGACCTGATCGTCGCCGACGAACCCGTGTCGGCACTCGACGTGACCGTGCAGGCGCAGGTGCTCCGCCTGCTGGGAAGACTGCAGGAGCAGCGGCAGTTCGCCTGCCTCTTCATCTCGCACGACCTCGCCGTCGTCCGCGAAATGGCGGACCGGGTGATCGTCATGTTCAGCGGCTGCGTCGTCGAGGAGGGCAGCAACGAGGCGGTCTTCGAGCGGCACGCGCACCCGTACACGCGTGACCTGCTCGCGGCGACGCCGCGTCTCGAGCGTCGCGCGACGCAGGCACCGGAGCGCGCGGCCGTTTCGTTGCCGCCGTCGCTCGAGTTCCTGCCGATCAGCGAGATTGCCGGCCGCTCGGAGCGTCTCCCGCGGCGGAGGATGCATACTTTGCAGCCCGGTCATCGTGTTGCCGTGCTGGAACACCAGGGAGTGAACGTTGAGACTGATCGCCAACCCGCTGTTGTGTAATACCGATTATCCGGACGAGCTCCGGAAACGGCTCGGCATCGACGCGTCGCAGGAAGCGCGGCAGGCCATCAGCGGCTGGCCGGGGTATGCCGTGACGCCCCTGCGCTCGCTCCCGGGACTCGCGGCCGAGTTGGGCGTGCACCGCGTGCTGTACAAGGACGAGGCGTCACGCTTCGGGCTCGGCAGCTTCAAGGCCCTGGGCGGTGCGTACGCCGTGTTTCGCCTGCTGATCGATTACCTGCAGGAGAGAACCGGCAGGCAGATTGCGCCGTCGGAAATCGGGACCGACAGTGAGCTGCGCCGCTACGCCGGCGAATTCACCGTGGCCTGCGCGACCGCGGGCAACCATGGCCGATCCGTGGCTTGGGGCGCGGCCCTGTTCGGCTGTCCCTGCCGGATATTCGTGCACGACAATGTCGGCGACAGCCGCGTGCGCGCGATCGCCGCCTTCGGCGCCGACGTCGTGCGGGTTCGAGGCAACTACGACGACTCGGTGCGCGCGGCGGCCGCCGCGGCGGAGCAGAACGGGTGGACGATCGTGTCGGATACTTCGTATCCCGGTTACATGGACATCCCGCTGTACGTGATGCGGGGCTACATGACGATGCTGGACGAGGCCGTGCAGCAGCTCGAGGGCGCCCGCCCGAGCCACGTGTTCCTGCAGGCGGGCGTCGGCGGCCTGGCCGCGGCCGCCTGCGCTTACTTCTGGGATCTTCACGGCGCCGCGAAACCGCGCCTGATCGTCGTCGAGCCCGAGAGGGCCGCGTGCCTCCAGCGCAGCATCGAGGCCCGAAAAATCGTGACGGTCGGCGGCGGCCTGGAGACGTCCATGCTGGGGCTTGCCTGCGGCGAGCCGTCGCATCTCGCGTGGGACGTGCTGTCGCGGGGCGCCGGCCACTTCGGCACGATTGCGGACGGCGGCATCTTCGCTTGCATGCGCAAGCTGCACGACGGCGCCTGGAGCAATGAAAGCATCATCGCGGGCGAGTCAGCGGTGGCAGGGTTGGTCGGCTTGATCGAAAGCGGCGCGGACCCCGGCAGCCGGCGCGAGCTCGAGCTCGATCGGGACAGCCGTATCCTGCTGTTCGGCACGGAAGGGAATACGGATCCGGAGCTGTACGAGAGGATCGTCGACGGCCGCCTGGACACGGTGGCACCGGATCAGGAATCGACCGGCAGCCCGAGGAACCCGCGAGAGGCGCGGACGAGGTGATACGTCATCAGGTTGGCCGCGCTTTCGAGCCGTTCGTTCTTGACGGCCTGCAGAATGCCGATGTGCTCGTCACAGGCCTCGAGCATCCGGTCGTAGTGCTTTGCGGCCCGTTTTTCCATCAGCAGCCGCAACTGGTTCTGCCGCCGCACGGCATCCCGGAAGAAATCGTTTTGTGAAAAGTCGGCAAGCATCTGGTGGAAATCGGCATTAATTTCGAAAACCTTGCTCGCCGGCAGCTTCCTGAGCCGGCCGCCCCGCATTTTCAGGTGCATCTCGAGGCACAGGTCGAGGCGGCCGGCATCGATGCGGAACGTAGTCGACCTCAGGATGGCGGGTTCGACGGCGAGGCGGAATTCGTAGCTTTTGAGATTCGCCTCGCGGGAAGCAATGACGGGCAGGCAGGTCCAGCCGCGCCCGAGACGCTTCTCGATGAGGCCTTCGTGCCACATGCGGTTCAACACCTTGACCAGGGCGTTGCGCGTGACGTTGAACTGGTCCAGCAGGTCCTGCTCGATGAATTCCTGCGGCAGCCGGCCGGAAATCTGCTCCGTCGTAATCTTGTCGTACAGGTCTTCGACCCCCGACAGCGGTGCGGAGAGCTCCATGAGCTCGAGCGCCGACTGGTCGACCGCAAGCTGGTAGCCTCGCGAATTCCGTTTGCAGATGATGTTGTCGTTCTCGAGGACCTTCAGGGCATTGCGAATCGGCGAGCGGGACAGGCCGAGCGAGTCGGCGAGCTGGCGTTCGGTGATCTTGTCGCCCCTGGAGAACTGGTTCAGCCGCAGGTAGTCGACGATCTCGCGGGATACGTCCTGCTGGGCGGTACGTTTCGGTGTCATGGCTGGGCGGTACGTTTCGGTGTCATGGCTGGGCGGTCCGGGAGTGGCAGGGCGCCGCTACGGCACCCGTGGTCAAGTCACACGAGGTCAGGAAAATACCAAGAATAATGTGAAATCAACCAAAAATCTGTGATAAGTAGTTTTTATTTTTAACTATCGACCAATTAGGCAAAGCATGCAGGACGATCATTCGCACCATCCGTTCATTGGGCGGACGCCCTTTTTTGCGTGCCAGGCGGACATGCGGTTCTCTTATTGCCTTTACGTGCCGCCGTCATACTACGACGGCTCCGGGCGGCAATACACGCTTCTCACGATCGTGCACGGCTCGCTCCGCACGGCGGAAGGATATCGCGATGCGTTTGCCGGGTTCGCCGACGAGCACCACTGCATCGTCGTGGCGCCGTTGTTCCCGGTCGGCATTCTTTCGCCGGAGGACCAGCACAGCTACAAGTACATCTGCCACGCGGCGCTGCGTTACGACGACGTCCTCCACGCGATGCTTGCCGAGGTTCGCGGCCGATTCCCCCGGCTCTGTGACGGGATGCTGTTGCACGGTTTCTCCGGCGGCGGGCAGTTCGCGCATCGGTATCTCTTCATGCATCCGGAGCGCTTGCAGGCGGTTTCCATCGGAGCGCCTGGCACCGTATCGCTGCTGAACCCGGATCGGGACTGGTGGCCGGGCATCCGGGATTTTGCACAGCGCACCGGGAAGCCGCTCGACGCCGCCGCGCTGCAGCGGGTGCGGGTCCAACTCATCATCGGCTCGGAAGATACCGAATCGTGGGATGTAATCGTCAGCCGGGAGTCGCCGACCTGGGCCCCCGGGGCGAACGATGCCGGCTCCAACCGCCGCGAACGGCTGGCGGCGCTCGGCGCCAGCCTGGAGAGCCATGGCGTGCCGGTCGTCCTGGAGACCGTGGCCGGGGTTGCTCACGAGGGTATGCGGGTGCTGGACGGCGTTCGCGCGTTCTTTGCAGGAGTGCTGGGGGGCGACGCCCGGCAGGGCTGACCCGGGAGGTCCCTGCGAGCTGCGTGTCGAAGGCAAGATGAAACTGCGCCGCACCGTTGCCGTACTGCACAAATGGCTGGGACTGACCATTGCCGTGTTCGTGGCGCTGCAATGCCTGACCGGTCTCCTGCTGGTCTACGAGGCCGACATCGTCGCCATGGCTTTGCGCGGCGCCACGCACTCTGTCGCTGTTGATCCGGCATCGTCCGCGCCGGGCGACGTCGAGCGGCTGCTGGAAGCCGTGCGGCAGCATCACGGCGAATCCCGCGTGAGCAGGATCGATTTTCCCGTACGGGCAGGCTACCCGTTTCTCGTCTATCTCGAGGGCACCAGTCCCGGGAGTGGTCACCGGCTCGTGTCCGCGGTAGCCCGTCCCGGCGGCTTCGAGCTGGAGGAAAGCCGGGTCGCGAATGCGCTTGCGTTCGTCTTCGACTTGCACCATGAACTGCTCGGCGGAACCCGGGGCCGTTACCTGGTCGGCACGCTCGGCGTCGCGCTACTGCTCATGACCGCCTCCGGCTTTACGGTCTGGTGGCCCGGCCTGCGTCGCCTGCGCGGCTCGCTCAAGATATCCGCGAGGCGGCATCCGGTCACTTTCGTCTGGCAACTGCATCGAGCGGCCGGGGTCATCGCGCTGCCCGTGATTGCTGTCACTCTCATCTCCGGAACCTTGCTCGCGTTTCGGCCGCTCCTGGAGGAGGTCTCTGCCGCCGGGGCGCCTGCGGCCGTCGAGCCGGACCGCCGGCAAGCTTCGGTCTGCAGCCGCGGCGGGGCAGCGGAGCGGCTCGCAGCGGCCATGGCGGCATTTCCCGATCAGCCCGTCCGCGACATTCGATTCTCCGCGGACGGGGGGCGCCTCGAACGGGTCCTGTTCGTCAACCGCACGCGGACCGGAATCGGCGCACCGCATCAGGTGTGGCTGGATCCCTGCGACCCGGTTGTCCGGGGGACCTTGCGCGCGGACCAGGTTCGCAGCACCTGGGGCGCCGTCCTTGCCTGGCTCTACCCGGTGCACACGGGACTGGCGTTCGGCCGCAGCGGTCAGGCCGCGGCCCTGCTCGGCGGCAGCTTGCTCGGCGGCATCCTCGGGACAGGCATACTGCTCTGGCTGCGGCGCCGCCGGTCCCGGCGTGACAGCGCGCGGCGGCGGGTCCCGTCCCGTTGACCGGGAGTCTCACCGATACGGTGGGGCGCGCAGTGCGGTATTTAATCAATGAATTACACCTTTTTAACCCCGGGCATGGTCAACCCGATCGGGCTTGAGCCAGCACCAGGACGGTATTTTCTTGCGAATTAACACCGACTCTGCCTATACTGCCGCCAGGACGCTTCACGGGGTGGCTCACGTTTCCCGGTTAACCGTCCGGACCTCGCCGCGCCACCGCGGCGACGGGGGAAACGCAACAGCCAATGAAACACACGCCGGGGGAACATCATGACGAAGGCGACAACGGTACTTACAGCACTCGCATCAACCGTTCTTATCCCGTCGCTTGGCCTCGCAGCCGACAGCGACGAGACCATCGAAGAGATCACGGTCACCGCAGACCGGGCGCACAGCGATCTCGTATCACCGGCGCGCCAGACGAGGACGATCGACCAGCAGGAATTCGACCTTAAGGTGAATGCGGGCGGAACCCTCGCGGAGTTGCTGGCGACCACGGTTCCGGGACTGTCGCCGCCATCCCAGACCCTGACCGAATACTCGCTGAAGCTGCGCGGGCGCTCGTTCCTCACCATGGTCGACGGGATTCCCCTGCTGACCAACCGCAACGCCAGCCGCAACCTGATCAACGTATCGCCGCACGCAATCGAGCAGATTGAGGTCGTCCGCGGGGGCAACGCCATCTACGGCAGCGGTGCTACGGGCGGCGTCGTATCGATCACGACCCTGGGGCCGACCCTCGAGCATCAGCAGAGCACGCGCATCGGCCTGTCGAATTCGCTGACGAGCGGAGATTCCGACAGTCTCGGCTACGAGATCAGCCAGGTCCTCACGGGCACGCTGGACGCCTTCGATTACGTCGTCAGCGCCTCCTACGATCATGCGGGGTCCAATTACGACGCCGACGGCAATCGCATCGCGCCGGAAGTCAGCCAGGGAGACCTGTTCGACTCGGACGCCGTCAGCGCCCTCGTCAAACTCGGCAAGGACATCGACGAGGACCAGCGTATCCAGGTTCGCTTCAGCTATTTCGACGCGGACCAGGATACGGATTACGCCTCGGACCCTAGCGTCAACGACGAGCCGCTCCGTTCGGTCGATGCGCGCGCCATCGAAGGACTTCAGCTCGCGGAACAGAACCAGACCTACAACCTCCTCGTCAGCGGCGACTACTTCAGGCGCAACCTGCCGGTCGGCGATCTCCATGCGCAGGTGTACTACCGTGATCACGACACGCGTTTCTACCCGTTCGACTCACGAACCAACGCGCGGAATCCCCACCTTTCCCAGACCGTCCTGACGTCGGAGCTGGCAGGCGCCCGGCTGACGATAAACACCCCCGTCGAATGGATCCGGAGCGGCAGCACCGAGTTGCTCTGGGGACTCGACTGGAACACGGAAGAGGCGTCGATGCCGATCACGACATATGACCTGGACGCCTACGACAGCAGCGGGGGACTGGTGTTCATCGCTACCGGCGACAAGATGTACATGCCTCCGATCACGCACGACAGCATCGCCGGCTTCGCCCAGATGCGCAGCCAGCTCAACGCTAGCTGGTCCATCGACACCGGCTTGCGTTACGAACAAGTCGACATGGAGTACGACGAGTTCATAACGTTACCGCAAACGCTCGAGCCCGATCCGATCGTCACGAGCGGAGGCAGCATCGATTACGACGCGCTGCTGTTCAACATCGGCGTGGTGTTTGCGCCGACCAACAACCAGGAACTGTACGCATCGTTCACGCAGGGCTTCGAGCAACCCGATGTCGGCCTCCGTGTCCGGAACGCAGACCCGGATTTCGACATCAGCGAGTCACAGCTCGAAGCTATCAAGTCCGATAACTACGAGATCGGTTGGCGCGGTGACTGGGAGCGGCTGTCGGCGTCGGTTGCACTCTTTCACAGCACCTCGGACCTGGGTGGCGTGACGACGGCGGACTTCGGACTGACGATGACCCGCTCGGCAGAGCGCATCACCGGGGTCGAGACGATGCTCGATTTCGCCTTCAACGACGAATGGAGTGCAGGCTTCGCCTATACCGTCATCGATGGCGAGGAAAAGCGTGGTGACGCGGCGGACTACATCGATATGCACGGCTTTCGCATTCCGCCGGCCACGATGAATGCTCACCTGGACTGGACGCCCGGCGACCGCATCACGTCCACGGTGCTCGTCTATCACGTGGACGGAGAAGACTTCCGGATCAACGGGGTCGAGGCGTTCGGCCGCAGAACCACGAAGAGCTACACGACCGCCAATCTCGTCGGTTCCTGGGAGCTGGGTGACGGCTCGCTGCATTTCGGCATCGAGAACGTCTTCAACAGCGACTATCACACGATATACGGACAGCTTCTGCGGAGCTTCAACAACCAGAGCCATATTCCCGCGCGTGGGCGCCTCCTGAGACTCGCGTACACCCACCGCTGGTGAGGCGGAACGGCGGGTTAAGCCGGGGTTGGGCCGCAGAGCGGGAGCAGCGGAAACCGTTCGATTCCGGGCTCGGTGTCGGCGCCCGCCTCTCGCAGCATTGGCCCGGTTAGCCGCCCGGCGCGCCTTGCCGCTGCTGTGCCTCGCCTCACTGGCAGGCGGCGGCGCCGCGCTCGCAGAGGGCCGCGGCGCCGGCCCGCCGCCGGTCACGATCGAGGCGGCCTACACCGCCGATTTCCTGGCGAACGTCTCCGGCGGCCGCGAAGAGGGCAGCGCGCACCTCGACAACCTCGACATGGTGATCGAAGGCGACCTGGAGCGGTTGCTGGGCTGGTCCGACAGCCGCTTCGTGCTCTACGGCCTGTACAACAACGGCCGGTGTTTCTCCGAGCGCTACGTCGGCGACGCCCAGGTCGTGTCCAACATCGAAACAGGGATCGAGGCGTTACGGCTTTTCGAAGCGTACGTCGAGACCGGGCTCGGCGACGACGGCTCGGTGCTGTTCGGGCTGTATGACCTGAACTCGGAGTTCGACGCGCTGGAAGCCTCCGGGCTGTTCCTGAATTCCGCGCACGGCATCGGGACCGATATCGGCCAGACCGGCGAAGCGGGACCCTCGATTTTTCCCGTCACCTCACTGGCGCTCCGGCTCGCATGGCAATGGAACGAACGCTGGCGCACCCGGCTCGCCGTTCTCGACGCGGTGCCCGGTGTTCCGGACGACCCCGATCGTACGGCAGTCGACCTGGGCGAGAGCCAGGGATTCCTGCTCGTCGGTGAGCTCGAGCGAACCTGGCGGAATGCCCGCGTGCTCGCGGGCGCCTGGCGCTACACGGCGGCCTTCGAGGACCACCGGGCACACGCGGGCACGACGATCGAAGCGCGCGGCAATCACGGCGCCTACCTGCGCGGCGAATGGCGACCCGGCGGCGGCAACCCGGCCCTGTTCGGCCGCCTCGGCTGGGCGGCGCCGCGCTTCAACGCGTTCGAGTGGTTCGCGAGCGCCGGCGCGGTATGGGAAGATGCGCCCGGCGGCGGCCAGCTCGGCGTGGCGCTCGCGCTGGCCGAAAGCTCGGAGCCGTTCAGGGAAAAGAGGCTGGCGAGCGGTGCGCGGCCGGACCCGCGCGAGATTGCACTGGAGCTGACTTACGCGGTGACGGTCACCGAGTGGCTCAGCTTGCAGCCGGGACTGCACTACGTGATCGATCCCGGGCTCGACCCGTCACTCGGGAACGCGCTGGTGGCCGGCTTGCGCGTGACGCTCACGTTCCTGTGAGCCCGCCAGGCGATCCGGCTCATGCGGTGCACGTATGCGATCGAATGATCTCGAAAAGCCGGCCGGGGTGCTGATGCGGCAGTCCGGGCCGGGCAACGGCGACGCCATCCGGGAGAAGGTGTCCCGGGTCCGGGAGCGCATCGCCCGGGCGGCGGCAAGAGCCGGCCGGAATGCCGGTGATATCCGGCTGCTGCCCGTGACCAAGACGGTGCCGGCGGAACGGATGCGCGCCGCGTTCGACGCCGGCCTCGCGGCGTTCGGCGAGAACAAGGTGCAGGAAGCCCGGACCAAGGCGGAGGCGCTCGCGGACCTGGCCATCGAGTGGAGCATCATCGGCCACCTGCAGACCAACAAGGCACGTTACGTCGCGCGCTTCGCGGCCGAGGTGCAGTCGCTGGACAGCGTCAAGGTCGCGGAAGCGCTCGACCGTCGTCTCGACAAGGAGAGCCGGGAGCTCGACGTGTTCGTGCAGGTGAACACGTCCGGAGAGGCCAGCAAATACGGTCTGCCGCCCGACGAGGTACAGGCGTTCCTGCGCAAGCTTCCCGCGTTCACCGCGCTGCGTGTGCGCGGCCTGATGACGCTGGCCGTGTTTTCCGATGATGCCGCGCGCGTGCGTGCCTGTTTCCGGCGGCTGCGGGCACTTCGGGAGCGCCTGCAGCAGGACGCGCCGGCGGGAATCCGGCTGGACGAGCTGTCCATGGGCATGTCGGGCGATTTCGAGCTGGCGATCGAGGAGGGCGCGACGGTCGTGCGGGTGGGGCAGGCGATCTTCGGTCCGCGTCCGCTGCCCGATTCGCATTACTGGCCGGGTACATAGCTCGGATATGCCGACCACGCCGCCGCGTGGGCGAGCAGGCAGACGAGATCGAGCAGCGGCGGATCGTTCACACGCGACGCGAGAATCGGCACGATCGTCTGCAAGGTCGTTCGTAAAATAACCACGGGCCTCGGGGCGTTGCCATGCTTCAGACAGCACGATGATCCACATCAGCGAAGCGGAGATCCGCGAGCACGTGCCGTTCACGGCCGTCATCGAAGCCGTGGCCGGGAGCTTCGCCACGCTCGATGCCGGCGGCAGCGACGTGTTCGAGACCGTGCGCGCCCGCGGAGCGCAGCCGGATCACTTCTTCGCCATAAAATCGGCGCGCGACGGCTCGTCAGGGCTGTTGGGACTCAAAGCCGGCAGCTACTGCCCCGCGCGCAGGAACGCCGGCAAAGACCCGCACACGTCGACCACGCTGTTGCTGGACGCCCACAGCGGCGACCCGCTGGCCCTGGTCGAGGCCAATCACCTCAACGGGATGCGCACCGCGGCGGCCGATGCGCTCGCCGTGCGGCACCTCGCCCGCCCGGATGCCGATACCCTCGCGGTCATCGGCTGCGGCGCGCAGGCGCTCTACGAGATCGAGGCCATCTCGCTCGTGCATCCGCTGCGGCGCGTGCTCGCGGCGGGCCGCTCGCAGGAACGGACGCTCGGCTTTGCCGAAACACTGCGGGCGCGGCTGGATCTGGAGGTCGAATGCTCAGATGCCGAGGAAGCCGTACGCGCGGCCGGCATCGTGGTCACGGCGACGCCGGCGACCAGGCCGGTGCTCCGTGCCGGGTGGGTGCGTCCCGGAACGCACGTGTCGGCAATGGGTGCCGACGACGCCGGCAAGCAGGAGCTCGAAGTCGAGCTGCTTGCCGCTGCGGATCTCTACGTCGACTGGCCGGCGCAGGCTGTCATCATCGGCGAAAGCCAGCACGCTTTCCGCCAGGGACTGATCCGCCTCGAAGATCTCGAGTGCCGGACTCTTGGCAGCCTGGTCCGCGGCGGCGCACCCGGCCGGCGCGACGCGCAAGCCATTACGATCTTCGACTCCTCCGGACTCGCGACCCAGGACATCGCGGCGGCGTGGTGCGCGCTGCGCTGCGTGGCGGAACGTACGGGGCGCTTCGATATTCCGCTGCGCGAGACCGTGCTTTGAGCTGTTCATACGCGAGCTTGGCGCCGAACAGACGATGCTGCGGCGTGCCATCAGGATACTGACTATGAAACGCCTACTCGCTTGCGGAAGGGTGGTCGGTTTTGCAGTCGCGATCTCAGGCCTCGGCGCCGTTGCGGCAGCGGACGCGGCGACCGAAATCGTCAACGTCCGTGTGGTCGACGTGCGCAACGGTTCGATATCGGAGCCCAGCCTCGTGCGCATCGAAAACGGCCGGATCGAGGCGATAAGCCGCTTGCCGGACGGCCGGGAGAAGACCGGCGATTTTATCGATGGCACGGGCAAATACCTGGTGCCGGGCTTCTGGGACATGCATGCCCACGTGAACAACGGGGTATTGGCCAGCGAATGGATGTTTCCGTTGCTGGTGGCATACGGCGTCACCGGCGTACGGGACATGCTGGGCGACTGCTGGGCGCCGGGCTGCGATGAGAACATCGACCACCTGCGAGAGGTCCAGGCGGCCATTGCCAGCGGTGCCGTCATCGGCCCCCGCATACTGGCAATCGGCAGCGACCTGGTCGGTGGCCCGCGTGCCGCTTACGAGGGGCTGCCCGAATGGGCAGCGCCGCTCACGGGCGACCAAGGCCGGAAGCTCGCGGACATCGCGCAAGAGCGCGGTGTCGATTTCATCAAGGTCTACGATACGCTCCCGCGAAAGGCCTGGTTCGCGCTGATGGCCGAAGCCAGGCGGATCGGCATCCCGGTTGCCGGGCACGTGCCGAAATCGGTGTCCATGCTCGAAGCGATCGAAGCCGGGCAGATCTCGATCGAGCATGCGAAGTATCCGGCGATCGATTGTTCCGCGTTCGCTCCGGTATTTCGCGGCGTGTTTTCCCGCTGGGCCGCCGGGGAATCCGCATGGATCTACGGTAGCTGGGCCGACGACCCTGCCGGGACTCACAACCTCGGCGGCTATTACCAGCATGTCCTGGCCTCCTTCGATGGAGAGCTTTGCGAGCACATCATCAGCGAGTTCGCGGCGTCCGACGCTTACTACGTGCCCACTTTGATCACCCGCCGATTCGAGGCGCTGGCCGATGATGCAGCGTTTCTCGACGATGCGCGCCTCGGGTTCGTGCCGCAAAAGCTGCGTGAGGAGTGGCAAGCCGACTCGGACGCCTACAAGGAGCAGTTTGGCGATCCTGCGGAAAAGCATGCCTACCTGGAGTTCTACCGCCTGGCCCGACGCCTGGTCGGCGACATTCACAGGGCGGGGGTGCCGGTGCTCATCGGCACGGATACACCAGACAGCTACAGCTTTCCCGGATCGGGCTATCACGAGGAGCTGCTGCAAATGCAGGCAGCGGGTTTGTCCAATACCGATATCCTGCGTGCCGCCACCTACGATGCGGCGGAGGTTCTGGGAATGGAGGACTTCTTCGGCAGCGTCGACGTCGGCAAGGTGGCCGACATGGTCCTGCTGGAGGCAAACCCGGTTGCCGACATCGCGAACGCGAGCCGCATAGCCGGTGTGTTCCTCGAGGGCCGCTTTCTCGATGCAAGGATGCTGCAAGGCCTCAGGGACCGGGCTCGATCCTTCGCCGCGGAGCACTGAAATACCCGAGCCCGGGACGGGGCGGCTCATGAGGGCCTAAGCGGACGCGCTGCCCTCGAGCAACCTTGCGTCCAGCGGGGCCTCGACGATTGCATCACCGCGGCGCGTCAGGCGCCAGGCCTTGCTGCCCCGCCGGGCGGTCACCACTTCGAAGAGCTCCCTGCCGCGGTAATGCAGCGCCGTGTGATTTTCGGTGGCGATCCCGGGGAATGGAATCCGGCCCTCCAGCAGGTAGCGGCGAAAAGCGGCAGGCCGATCCGGCCGGGCGTCGTAGTGGGTGCAGCCCGAGCCGGCGAGGAAACCCGTGCAACGAAGCGGGAGCATGCGCGCGGGCAGCGAATCGGTGATGCACCCTTCGAACCAGCAGATCGAGCCCGCGCTCGTGCCCGCGAGGACCACGCCGGCCTGCCAGGCGTCGTGCAACGCGGCGACGATGCCCCACTCTTCCCACAAGGCCATCAGGTTGCGCGTTGCCCCGCCCCCGACATAGATGATGTCGTGCTCCAGAAACCACGCGCGAAAGCGATCGGTATGCGGCTCGAAAAGCTTGAGGTGCGACGGCCGGCACGCGTGCCGGCCCATTTGCCGATAGAACTGCTCGATATCGGCCGGGTTGTCACCGTTGGCGGTGCCGAGAAAACAGATGCGCGGTACCGGGACTCCGGCGAGACTCAGCAAATGCCGCTGCAGCAGCGGTTCCTGCCAGGGCTCGACGAAAAAGCAGCCGCCGGCGCCGAAGATCTGCGGAATGCGCCCAGGCATGCGTCAGGAGCGGACGAAGAGGCAGCGCTCGAACCGGCACAGGGCCTCGCAACCGCTTTCGGTAACGAGCAGCGGCTCGGTAATGGCGAGGCTGGCGCCTTCCTGCCAGACGGCCGGCATCAGGTGCAGGGTCATGCCCGCTTCCAGCACCGTATCGTCGCCGGGCCGCAAGCTGACGGTCTGCTCGCCGAACGTCGGGGGATAGGCAATGCCGATGGAGTAACCGCAACGCGCCTTCTTGCGTACGCCGAACGTTTGCGCGGCGTCCTGCCACATCGCCTCGACCTCGTCCGCCCTGACGCCCGGACGCAATTGCGACAATACCGCGTCGATGCCCGCCACCAGCGCCCGTTCGAGCTTCCGCACGGCTTCCGCCGGGCTGCCCAGTGAGACCGAGCGGGCAAGCGGCACGTGGTACCGGAAACGGGCGGCAACGAGCTCGAAGTTGGTGATGCTTCCCGCGGCGTAGCGCTCGTCCGTCCAGGACAGGTGCGGCGTGTCCGCGCGGCTGCCGGACGGCATCAGCGGCGGACTGCTCGCGTATTGCCCCCCGAACTCGCTCGTCCCGGAGATCAGTGCTGCATAAATCGCGGCGGCCACGTCGCATTGGCGTATCCCGACCCGGATCGTCTCGATGCCAACTCCCATGGCCCGCTCGACAATACGGGCTGCCTGGCGCATGTACGCGATCTCTGCCGGGGATTTCCTGACGCGAACCCAGTTGACCAGGTTGCCGGCATCGATCCAGGTTACAGCCGGCAGCTCGCGATCCAGGACTTCAAAGGCGCCGGCGCCGAGGTAATAGCTGTTTCGCTCGATGCCGATTGCTGCACCTTCCCAGCCCCGCGAGCGAATGACGGAGGCGACGAAGGACATCGGGTGCCGGTCGGCGGCCTGCACGTAGTCGTCGGGATAACCTTCTATATCGCCGGACGCGAGATAACTCGTGAGGTAGGCCCCGCGCCGGTCCATCTCCCGGCCGATCCACACGGGCTCCGGGTTGCCCGCCTCGACCAGGAGGCACTGCGGAACGTAAAAGGACCAGGCATCGTAGCCGCTGGCATAGTACAGGTTGCAGGGATCGCTCAGCAGCAACAGGTCGATCTGCCGGGCCTGCATCGCTGCCCAGATGTGCCGAAGCCGGGCGTTGTACTCTTCGCGGGTGAAGTGAAGCTCGGGATTGTCACGCATGCTTCGGCACCGGTTCGCCCAGGCCGTCGACGCCGGCCGGGCTGTCGGCCACCGCTGCAGTGCTTTGGCCATGCCTGCGCATCCACGGCCGCAGCATCGAGGCCGCCAGCATGCCCGCCACCAGCATCAGCAGGAGCCACGTGAACGCCCGGGCCGGCCCCGTGGACTGCGCCCATGCACCCACCAGTCCTGCCCCGTAGGTGCCGAGACCCACGGTGACGTACCACAGCCCGACGATGAAGCTGGTCATGGACTTCGGCGCCAGGACCGTGACGGCCGCAAGCTGGGGCGGCCAGATGAAGACGTCGGCCAGCCCGAAAAACACATAGGCGGAGACGACCCACATCATCGGCATCGTGTGCGCTCCCGCAGGAGTCGTCATGACGGCGGTGAGGAGGATCACGTACCCTGCCGCGAGCGAGGCAAGGCCGATTATCACCGAGGTCGCGGTATCCGGGAACCTGCCGATGCGGTTGAGCAGGAGCCCCAGGGAGGGCGCGAGGATCAGGAAACTGCCCGTGCTGACGCTGAGGAACCAGGAGGCGGGAATCTCGAAACCCGCGATCGTTCGATCGACGCCGTCGCGAACGATCAGGTGAATCAGCCCGGCCTTCTGGTAGAACGCGACGCTGTACACGACCGTGAACAGGCTGAGCAGGGCCACGACACCCAGGCGGCGCTGCTCCTCGCCGGTAAGCCGCGAGACCGTCCGGAACCACGAACGGGCAGACCCGGAATGGTCGGGCTTCGTTCCGATATCCCCGAGCAGGGAACGGCTGAAGATCGAGTACGTCAGCAGGCCGAGACCCATGCCGGCCGCTGCCGACATGAAACCGTAGTGCCATCCCAGTCTTTCACCGAGCGTGCCCGATACCAGGTTGGCGAGGAACGACCCGCTCCAGACGCCGACCATGAACAGCGTGAATCCGAACGTGCGTCGCCGATCGTGCGGTTCGTACAGCTTGCCCACGATCGACGAGACCGTCGGCTTGATCAGGGCCGTGCCGAGGATGACGAGCGCCAGGCCGGCGTAGAAACTGAGCGAGGCGGCGCGGTACCCGAGCACGACGGCCGAAAGTCCCTCGCCGGAGCCGGTCACCGAGCGCAACGCACGTCCGAATTCCAGCATCATGGAAGGATCCAGCGTCACCATGCCGCCGGCGACCGTGGCTTCGTCAAGGATCGTAGCGACGGGAATACCGGTAACAGAGCCGACGAGCCCCGGCATGTACGCAGGCCCGCCGAGGAAGAGATGCCCGAACATGATTGCAACGCCGCCCAGCGCGATGCACCGGCGCTCGCCCAGAAGGCTGCTCGAAATCCAACCGCCGATCGCCGGAGAGGCAAAGGCCAGGCCGGCATACAATCCATACAACCGTATGGCGTCCTCCGCCTTCCAGCCGAACCCACCGTTCACGACCGGGGCCGTGAGATAAAGCACCAGCAACGCCGTAATCCCGTAGTAGCTGAATCGCTCCCACATCTCCGTGGAGGAGACGAGAAAAACAGCCCTGGGATGTCCGGCGAAGGTGCGGCGTACTGCGCTCATCCGTTTTTTGTGCGCCTGGAGGCCGCGCTTAATCGTCGAGCAGCCGCTCGAACCAGGAAACCCCGCGCGACAGGAAATCGAGCTGGTGCTCGAATTCCTGCATGCCGTGCTGTTCGCGCGGATAGATGACGAGCTCGGACGTCACGCCCTTCCATTCGAGCGCCGTGTGAAACTCGATGGCCTGCCCGACCGGGCATGACCTGTCCTGCTCGCCGTGGAGCAGCAGGATCGGGGTGTTCGCCTTTCTGATATGGAAGATCGGCGATCGCTGCAGGTACCGCCCGAAGTTCTCATACAGGGGTGCGCCCCAATGCGCGAGCTGCTCGTGCATGCGGGTGCTGTTGGATCCGGCTTCGCTGATCCAGTCGTAAATCCCCGCGCCCGCAACGGCCGCCCGGAAGCGATCGCTCGCGTACGTCGCGCCCCAGGCCGCCGCGTAGCCGCCCCAGCTAAAGCCGTAAATCCCGGCCCGTTCACCGTCGGCAATCCCGGTTTCGATGAGCGTATCGAGCCCGCTTTCGATGTCCTCCCAGGAACGTCCCATCATGTCCCCGCGGTTGCCGCTGACGAAGGCGACGCCGCGGCCACGGCTGCCGCGATAGTTCGGGTAAAGAACGACGAACCCGCGTGTGGCGAGAACCTGGCCGAAGTTCCTGAAGCTCCCCTGCCAGCCGTTGGAATCGACACCTTCCGAGCCGCCGTGGATATGCAGCACCACCGGATAGCGCCTGTCTTCGCGAAATCCCGGAGGCTTCAGGAGCACGCCTTCGATAGCGGTGCCGTCCGTGCTGCGCCAGCGCAGTATCTCCTGCTGGCCCAAGTCGATTGTCTTCAGCGCGGGATTCGAATACGTCAGGCGCCGGATTTCCCCGGGATGGCCGGCATCGCTCACGAACAGCTCGTCCGGATGGCCGGGCGCGCTTGCCACGATCGCGAATCGTCGCCCGTCGCCGCTGAAGTCCGGTTCGCCGGAAAAGACTTCCGCCGGCGCGCTGATCGTGGTGATCACGCCGCTCTCGGCGTCCACGGCATGCAGGACCGTGGCCTGGCGTTCCTCTGCTACGAACGCGAACGACGCGGGCTCTCCCGGCAAGGTGCCGAGCGACGCTGCCGAACCGTCGAATCCTTCGGTGAGGTTCCTGGCCTCCCCCGTTCCGTCGGCACGGACGACAAACAGGCTGCCGGCCGCCGGGTCGATGATGGACGTCGAGCCCAGCCACGCAATCCAGCCGCCATCGGACGACCAGGCAACGCGGGTGAGCTTACCCTCCGTCGCGGCGAGTTGGGTGACCTCGCCGCCATTCGCCGGCATCACGAACGGGTGAGTGCGCAGCGTGCGGTCGTCATCACCGGGTCCGGGCGCCGCCGCCAGGGCAAGGGCTGTCCCGTCCGGCGACCACGCAAAATCATGCACGGTCAGTTCCTGTTGCGTGACCAGCGAGCTTTCCCCCGTCCGGACATCGACCACGTACAAGCGCCGCTGCTGCTCCGCCCGGCCCGCGACGAGCCAGTCTTTCCCTGCGCGGCGGTCACTTTTTTCCTCGTCGGATGCCGCGTCCCCGGAGGTGTAGCCTATCCGTGTGCCATCGGGCGACCAGCGGAAAATGACGACACCCGTTTGCGTCTGTGTGATTTGCCTCGCTTCGGCGCCGTCCGGGCGCGACACGAAGAGCTGCGGCACCGAATCGGCGCGCTGTTTCGCGATCCAGGCGATCTGCGAGCCATCGCGCGACCATCGCGGATGGCGTGCATCGAAAGTATCCGCCGCAAATCGCTCTGCGCCGCCATCCGCGAGCCGCAGGATCCATAACCGGGCGGCCTTGCGCACCGGGCCGTCACCGGCGTCGTACCAGTCGTCCTTGCGGTAAACGACGAAATCGCCGTCGGGAGACAGCGCCGCTTCCTCGACCCTCTGCAGCGCAATGGTCAGCTCGGGCGACAGCTCCTGCGCCTGTGCCGGTGCTGCAGCCACCGCCAGCCACAAAATTGCCGCCGGCCGGCGAATGTCGGGAAGCCACGGTAATGGCATCGATCTCATCAGGCACCCGGGGCGAGACTTTCCGACAGGCAGTGTATTGCGGCCGGGGCCGATGAATTTCCCGATTGGCCGGGAGATTCCGGGTGTTATTTCTGCGGCTGGCGTGACGGCGAGCCTGCGCGCCCGCGCCCTGCCGCCGATCCGCGCCCGGCGCCCGCTTGTCGTCGGGGCGTCAGGCTTCCGCGGCCTGGAGGATGCGCACCAGGCGGTCGAAATCCAGGTTGCCTCCGGATATCACGCACACGACATGCGACCCGGGTGCCAGCCGCTCCCGGCACGCGAGCAGCCCGGCCAGGGCCGCGGCGCCGGCCGGCTCCGCGTACAGCTTGCAGCGGGACATCAGGAGCATCAAAGCTTCCGCGATCCGGGCGTCCGGGACCAGCACCACGTCTTCGAAGTGCTCGCGGACCAGCTCGTAACACAATTCGCCGGCCGTCGGCGCCGCCAATCCGTCGGCGATGGTTTCCACCCGTTCCAGCGCGACGGCCCGGCCCGCGTCGAGGCTGCGGCGCATGGCGGGCGCGCCCTCGGGCTCCACGCCGACCAGGCGCAGGTTGCGCCCGGTCGCAGCGCGCGCTTTGGCAATGCCGCCGGCCATGCCCCCGCCGCCGATGGCCACGAAAATCGTGTCGGCGGTCGGCGCCTGCTCCAGGATTTCCAGCCCCAGCGAGGCATGACCCGTCATCAGGTCGTCGTTGTCGTAAGAGGAGATGAAGGTCAGTCCGCGGGTGCGCGCAAGCTCGCGGCAGTGCGCGAGGCAGTCCGAGGCCGAGCCGTGCAGGATGACCTCGGCGCCGTAGTCGCGCGTCGCCTGCGCCTTGGCGGGGCTGGCCGTTTCCGGCATGACGACGGTCGCCGAGATACCGACGACCCCTGCCGCATAGGCGAGTCCCTGCGCGGCATTGCCCGCCGAGAACGTGATCACGCCGTGCCTGCGCTGTGCGTCGTCGAGCTGCATCAGCGCCCACAGCATGCCCCGCGGCTTGTACGAGCCCGTCTTCTGGAACAGCTCCGCTTTCAGGTCGACCCGGCAGCCCGCCAGGGCCGACAACGTGCCCGAATGCATGAGCGGCGTTTCGTGCACATAGGCCGCGATCGCCTGCCTTGCCCTGGCCAGTTCCCGGTAAGCCGTGGTTTGCGTTCCGCTCATGGTCGACCTCCCTGGTAGTTTCGTTTACGCCTGGCGCAGCGGCAGGAAGCACCGGGTGACCGCGTTCCGGATGCGGGGCAGCGACCCGGCCAGGACCGCGCCGGTCGCCAAAAGCAGGCCGCCGACGAGCAGGTTGTTGGGCGTCACACTCAAGCGCCCGTGCACGATGCCGAAAGCCAGCGCGATTGACCACAGCACGATCGCCAGGGCTCCTCGCAGAAAGCGATCGTATGCATCCGTCTCCACCCTGATGACGGCGGAAGCGAGCACGCCTGCGAGCACCGCGTAAAAGATCGTGGCGAGCCCGCCGCCGGACACGAGGGACACGAGCGCGCAGGCGCCGAGCGACATCGGTATGCCCCAGACAGCGGCGCGCCACAGGCGATCGGCCGCCGCTACGGCACGGCCCTTCTGGATGGCCGACTTGAACCAGGCGTTCACGCCGCACACGCAGCAGACGGTGAGCGCGAGGCCGAGCAGGCCATAGACGATCCGGACCGCGAGCCTGTCGAAATCGCCGAGGTGCAGCGTGCCTGAGGCCGCGAAGAACTGCAGGCCCGCCGGGCCGTCGGAGTAGTGGCGGGAACCCAGGTATTCGCCGTCGCTCGCGAAACGCCGCACCTCGGCATAGGCGAGGTGCGGGAACACGTCGGTTTCCACGTCCACCACCTGGTGCACGGTCCCGGGCCGGCGCAGCACCAGGTGCTCAATCCTCTCCCGCGGGGCGATTCGCCGCATGCCCGCCATGATCGAGCCGATGTCCGGGAGCACCGCGGCAGTGGCCGCCGGCGCCGGGAATTCGCCGTTGTACACGGCGGCGACTTCCTCGATGCCGTCCGCGTAGCCGTACCACACGGCCACCGCCGCAAGCGGCGGCGTGAGCGCCAGGAATGCCCCGGTCACCGCGATCAGCAAGTGGAACGGCAGGCCCCACGCGCCCAGCCGGTTGTGCAGGTCCGCATGGAGCAGGCGCGGGGAACCCGCCCGGCGGATGGCAAACGCATCGATCAGGATCTTGCGATGCGCGACGAGTCCCGTGAGGAGCGAGCTCAGCAGGAACACCCCGAGCAGCCCGACGATCACCGGGCCGAAGCGCGGAATTCTCAGGTCCGCATGGAGCTGCACGAGGAAATCCGTCCAGGGGGTGAGCAGCGGATCGGACATGGCGCCCCCCGCACCGATCGCGCGCCGGATGGTTTGCTCACCGTCGGAGACATGGAGCATGCCATAGGGACGCTCCGGCCTCGGGAATCCCAGCATGATATCGCCCGGCTCCTCAACCGCCGGATCGACGGCCTCGTGCACGACGCGGGTGGCCAGCTCCGGCGAGAGCTGTTCCAGCCGTTCGTCGAACGGCGCTTCCCACAGGCTGAGCTCTTCGCGGAACACCGACAGCGTGCCGGTCAGGCAGGTGAGGTAGAGCAGCACGCCGAGGCTGAGCCCGAGCACGGAATGGCCGGAGAGCGCCGCCCGTGCGAGCTCGGGCGACCAGGCCGGAAAACGCTGGCGGCCGCGGCTCACCGTCACGCCAGGATCATCGCGGCAGCCAGGCCGGCCGCGAGGCTGCCGCTGCCGATCAGCGTCGAGCGCCACAGCCTCGGGTCGGCGGCGGTCCAGCCAACCAGCACGGCGGCTCCCGACACCGCGACGAGCGTACAGGTAACGAGGCGGTCGGCGGCGGCGCCCGGCACCACGGAGAGCGCGGCGAGGCCGAGCGCGAGGCCCGCGGACAGGGCGACCGGCACGCACAGGAGAAATCGCCAGCCCTTCGCGAGCCGCTCCGCGGCGGCGAGCCGGGGCCGCACCCGCGGCGACGACCGCGCCAGCCGTTTCGGGGGCTGGAGCTCCGCCGACAGCGCCGAGGCGGCGAGGCCCGCGACGCCGATCATGCAGAGGCCGAAGACGATGCCGAGCCCCGCCCCCCACGCCGCGCAGAACAGCAGGATGGAAACCAGCAGGCCCGAGCACGCCAGCAGCGCCGATGATCGCCGCGCGCCGGTCCACGCCCTCTTCAGCTCGATCATGCCGAGAACCAGTGCCGCGAGTGCCGCCGTTACGAACAGGGCCGTCACCTTACTCGACCTCGGCTTTCCGCTCCGCGGCGAGCAACGCGGTGAGCGGCACGCCGGTGTAGGGTTTGGCGGGCTTGGTTACGATGTAGGTCCAGTACCGGTGTATCCCGAGATCACCTTGCAGGAGCTCGTCGACGATCTCCTGGTAGCGTTCGATGTTGGGAACGACGAAGCGCAGGACGTAATCGACACCGCCGCCGACGGCGGCGCATTCCACGATTTCGGGTATTTTCCCGATGGCCTGCTCGAATCGGCGAAAGTCCGGCGCGCGATGATTCTCGAGCGTCACCGGGACGATCACGGTGACGATTTTCCCGAGCCGCTCGATGGCGATGTCGGCATGGTAGCCGCGAATCAGGCCTGCTTTCTCGAGCCTCCGTACCCGTTGCCAGGTCGGGCTGGACGTGAGTCCGACGAGATTGCCGAGGTGCGCGGCGGGCATCCTGCCGTCCTTCCTCAGGATCTCCAGGATTTTCAGGTCGAACTTGTCGAGCTTCATGCCGTGCCCTCATCGCGGTCCGGTGCGATCCGGCGCCAGGTTCGCCACGTCGAGCAGCCGGCCGCCGATCATGACCCTGGATAACGTGAGCGTATCGCGCAGATCTGCCAGCGGATTCGCATCGAAGACGACCAGGTCTGCCAGCTTGCCCGGCTCCAGCGATCCCAGGTCCGAGTCCAGCCCGAGGTGCCTCGCGGCCTCGATGGTGCCGGCGCGCAACACCTCTTCGGCCGTCATGCCGCCATCGTGCAGCATCCACAGCTCCCAGTGATAGCCCAGCCCGATGATCTCCGCATGCGCGCCGACCACGATGCGGACGCCGGCATCGTGCAGTTTGGCGACCTGGACAGCCGCGTCGGGAAAGCCGTGATCCGCAAGGTCCGGCGAGCCCGGCTGCGCGCGCTTGTTCTCCAGGTAACCCGGCGGAAAGTAGCGAAGCAGCTCGGGGCGCGGCCGCGCATCGGTTTGCGCGAGCCAGTAGCTCGACGGCCACAAACCGCCCATGAGCACCGTCAGGGTCGGCGTATGGTCGACCTCGGTCTGGCCCCACGCCTGCAGAATATCGTCGTACAGGATCTCGAACGGCAGGTTGTGCTCCACGCTGCTCTGGCCGTCGAACACCTGGGCCATGATGGTCGGCGTGGTCATGTTCTGTTCGGCGACGACGCGCAGGTCCAACTCCCGCGCGGCCGCGATCACCTGCTGCTGCTGCGACCGCTGCGGCAACAGGTAGCTTTTGGCCGCGATCGCGCCGAAGGCCTTGCGCCTCCGAATCTCCCGCCGTGCGTCATCGAGATTCCGGATTTGGGCGCTGAAATCACTGTGCGCGCCGTACAGGGCTGTCCCGGTGGAGTAGATTCTCGGCGCCACGATCGCACCGGCGCGTTGCAGCTCGGCCACCGCGAACACGTCGTGCGTGTCCGCGAAAGGATCGAAGATCGTGGTAATGCCGAACGCAAGACCGGCGAGCAGGGTCCAGTTGTCCTGCGGCGTGATGCCGTGCGCGGCGTACAATCCGTGCCAGTGCGAATCGATGAAGCCGGGCAGTATCGTCTTGCCGGACAGGTCGACGACGTCGGCCCCCGCCGGCAACCGCGCGGGATCGCGGGGACCGGCGTAACGGATGCGATCGCCTTCGATGACGACGAGCCCGTCCTCGACGGTTCCGGCATCGCTCATCGTGACCAGGCGGGCGCCGACCAGCGCGAGCGTTCGCTCGGGCTTCGCAACGGCCGCGCTGAAGCCGAGATCGCAGGCAGACGGCCGGTCCCCGGACTCCGGCCGCCAGGCATAGAGCGTCGGGCCGAGGGACCAGTACAGCCTGCCGTCGCCGGACCAGCTCAGGAACGCGCCGCCGTCGCCGCCCGCTTCCCGGACCGGCAACTTGCTCACGTCGGTTGCCGATGGATGGCTCCCGGGATCGAACCGGGCTGCCCGTACTTCCGAGTACCGCACCCAGGCCAGCCAGCGGCAGTCCGGTGACAGCTTCAGCTCCGTGGCAAGCCCGGCGTCGGCGTGCACCGTCTCCTCGCCGGTGGCGAGGTCGCGGCTCACCAGGAGGCGCGCATGATTCACCCATTCCGGGTCGTGCGGCGGGAGATCGGGGATGGCCCGCTCGCGCACGAAATAAAGGCGCCCGGGATCGGCGCAGAACCGGGGCGCGCTGCCGTTTTCGGTGACCGCCGTCATCGCTCCGCCGGTCCACGGAACGGAGTAGATTCCGGCGGGAGCCGGGGAGGCGACGAGCGCATCTCCGGCGGCCCGGTGAAAGACGACTCTCGTCCGGTCGGGACTGACCGCAGGCTGCGTGTAAAGCCCCGGCTCGCCGGTCAATACCTGCGTGCGTCCGGAGACGATGCTCGTGCGGCGAACGTCTCCTCCCCCGGCATCCCGCCACGTGGAATACACGACCCACTCGCCGTCCGGGGAGAACGCGGGGTGAAACTCGAATCCCGCCGGATCGGGCGTCAACGGCGCGAGGTCCCCGGTCGCGAGCTCGCGCAGGTAGATGCGGCCCAGGGCCTGGAAGGCGACCCGTTCGCCGTCCGGCGAGACGGTCGTCCAGCGAAGCGCCTTGACCGGAAACCGGTCGCTCGGAATCGAGAACTCCGGCAGCGGCGGCTCCGTCACGGTCCAGGCGTGGTGCACGTGGAACGGAATGCGGGCGGTCGTCCCGTCCGCGGCATCGATCCGCAGGATGTGCCCGCCCGACCACAGGACGATCGCGCTGCCGTCCGGGAGCCAGTCCATCGCCGGGTACACGCCGTGGTTCGCCCATACCGCCTGCAGGTCCCGGTCCAGATCGTCATAAAGCACCCGTTCCCGACCGCTGCCGAGATTGCGCAGGACCAGCGCCGAGCTCGCGCCCGTCCGGGTGACATAGGCCAGGAAACGCCCGTCCGGCGACGGCGTGGGCCTGACGGCGCCGCCGGGTCTCTGCACCACGAGCTCGGATTCCCCGGCCGCGAAATCCCACCGCTGCACACCGTAAATGCCGAGGGCGGGATCCTTGTTGTACTCGAAAGCGGCTCCGGGCCAGAGGTCTTCACTGTAATAAAGAAACCGGCCGTCGTTCGAGTAACGCGGCTCGTTGATGTCTTTTTGGGTGCTCCAGCGCTGCACGAGGACGCGGCCGGGACCGCCTGCCGCCGGATAGATCCAGATCTCGCCGGCGCCGATCGTGCGCTTCGCCGCGAACTGCCGGCGGACCGCGAGGGCCTGGCCGTCGGGTGCCCAGGACGGGCTCGAAGGGAGGTGCTCCGTCTCGTGGGTGACCTGGTGCAGGTCGCCCGTCTCGAGCGCGATCGTCCAGATGTTCTGCGCGCCGGACCGGTCGCTCGTGAAGGCAAGCCGGCGGCCGTCGGGGCTGTACTGCGGGAGGTTCTCCCAGGCCGGGCCGGCGGCCAGTGGGCGCGCCTCGCCGCCCTCGATCGGGATGACGAAGATGTCGCCCAGCAGGTCGAATGCGATCTCGCGCCCGTCCGGCCGGACGTCGATGTTCATCCAGGTTCCGTTGTCGGTATCGACCTCGATCCGGCTCGTGTGCGCCGCCTCCCCGGATTGGGAGCAGGCGGCGAGGATGGCAGGCGCCAGCAGGACGGCGGCAATACCCGGCCTCGGCCGGTTGCGCTGCGGCCGCACCGTGCGGGTCTGTACCGGCGAGACGGTCCGCATCAGCCGGACGGCCGGGATTCGCGGTGCCCGCCCCCTGCCGCTGCCGGAGCCCGTGAAAAGCGGAGCGGCTGGTGAAACCAGGGATGGAAAACGGACAGGCCGCTGACGGCACCCGCCCCGTCGCGCGCGAATTCGATGCTGAGCCAGTACCGTATCGGGCCTGCCGGGATCGCACGGAACGAGTCGTCACCGAGCGGCGTCAGCTCGAGCACATAGCTCTCGCCGGTGGTGGCAACCAGCGAGGCGTCGCGCCGCCGCACCTCGAGCGCGCCGGCGAACGGGTTCCGGTATGAGCCCGTGTATTGGTTCGCCTCGCCCTCGTCGAGCTCAACCGCCGGTCGTGCCTTGGCCTCGCGGGTCATCCGTGCAAATGCCTCCTGCGCATCGGCGATGGCCTGCTCGCGGTACTGCGCCGGCCAGGAACGGTCCGGATAGCCGTAACGCCAGTCGAGAACGGTTTGCACGATGGCGTGCACCGCGCCCCATGAACGCGTGTTGTTGACGAAGGCGATGACGGCGAAGTCCTCCCGCGGATCGATCACCATCAGGCTGTCGTAGCCGAGCTCGCCGCCCGAATGGCCGTACAGGACGTGGCCGCAATAGTCGAAAACGAACAGTCCGAGCGCGACCCCGACTTCGCGCAGGTCGCTATCGGTGCTGCCGCAGGCGCTGCGGCCATCGAGCGGCCAGGCGCCGTTGCCCGCTGCACCCTGCAGCCGGCGCATTTCCCGTACGGTTTCCGGTGCGAGCAGCGTCACGCCGCCGCTGCTGCCGTCGTTCAACAGCACGCGAGCCCATCGGGCGAGGTCGGTGATGGAGGTAAAGGCCCCCTGGCCCGGATCGATCGCCGTCCTGTGGAAGTGGGATACGTCGAACTCGAGCTCGCGTTGCTCGAACACGAGCTCCGGGTCGATGAACGCTTCCCATTTGACGTGCGGGCTGGCGACGTCGAGGCCGGCGGGAACGGCCGCCTGCCCCATCCGGATCGTCTCCGACCAGCCGTCGCCCGTCGGCAGCACGTTGGCCGCCGCGATGAACTCGTCGGCATGCGCGTAAGTGTGTTGCATGCCGAGCGGCGACCACACGGCCTGGTCGAGGAACTCTCCCCAGGGCTTTCCGCTGACACGCCGGATGACCTCCGCCAGGACGATGAACGAATAGCTGCTGTATTCCGTGGCATAACGAAACGGCATGGATTGGTCGAGGTATGCCATGCGCTCGAGCGCGGTCCGTTCCGAAAGGCCGGGTATTTCCTCGAGCCAGTCGCCGTAGGAGGCCATGCCGCTGCGGTGGACGAGCAGGTCGCGTACCGTGACGTTCGCGGTCACGTACGGATCGGCGAGCCTGAACTCCGGCAGGTGTTCGACGATCCGGTCATCCCAGTCGAGCTTGCCCGCATCGACCAGCACGGCGAGCCCGCCGGTGACCAGCACCTTGGTGATCGATGCGATGCCGAACAGCGTGTTCTCCGTAACCGGAGCGGTACCGCCGCGCTCGCGAACGCCGTAGGTACCGATGAAGGGGGTCGCGTCGCCCTCGACCACGGCGACCGCGACGCCCGGGATCGACCAGTCGGCTCGCAACCGGTCGATCATGGCCGGGAATTCCGGCGGCACCGGCGATGCACGGCTGCCGATCGATGCGGGCGGTCCGACCGCGCCGGCCCCACAGCAGGCAAGCACCGGCAGCAGCGCCCACAGCGGCGATGCGCGACGCAGTCGGCGGAAATACCCCAATGCCCGTTCAAACCGGAGCACGGCCTTTGCATGCCTCCTGATACTCCTGTGCACCAATTGTCCCGAGGCGTACCCGGATTGGCAATTTCGCAGCTTTGCGTGAATTGACGCGGGTGCCGAGTCGGCAGGCGTCGGATATGGGATACAATGCGCCGATCATGATTTCCGCGCTCGCAAGCTCCAGCCAGGCCGTGGCGCGCCTGTCATGAGCCGATCCGACGCGCTGCGACTCGACCGCTTCGGCGAAAACCTGCGGGTCCTTTGCAGCTACGTACGCTCCGTGTCTCATGTCTGCCGCCAGTTGGGCATCAACCGGCAGCAGTTTGCACGGTATCTCAACGGTGAGACGCTGCCGTCGCAGTACAATTTGCGCAAGATCTGCGACCATTTCGGCGTGGAGGAGTCGGAAATATTCCTTCCGGTCCAGGAATTCCGGCAGCTCATTTCGCCACAGGCCGCCACACAGCGCAAAACCCCCGAAAAGATTCTCGGCGCCCTGGACCTCCCCCTGGCCGATTCGACGGCCGCGGCCCGCTACGTCGGCTACTACTACCGCTATCTTCGATCCGTCGAATATCCCGGCCGGATCATAAAGGCCGCGGTACGGGTGTTCCTGGAACGCGATCGCGTGCGCACCAAGGCGATCGAGCGCCTGAAGCCCGAACAGGCGGAGCACCGGCGATTCGAAACCTACAAGTATGCGGGCGTCCTGGTGCTGCTGGCCGACCGCATCTTCATGGTGGAGCTGGACGTGCTGCTGAAGAATGCCATCACGGAAACGATCCTCTACCCGTCACACAAGCATCCGATGACGCTGTTGTACGGGGAGGCGTTCGGAATCTCCAGCGGCGTGGCACGCCAGCCGTACATGACGCCGATGGTTTACGAGTTCGTGGGAACCCAGGTGAACCTGCGGCAGTTCCTCTCCCGCTGCGGACTTTTCGACCAGGACAGTACGGCGATCGATGACGAGATCCGGCGTTACGTGCTGAAGCGTCAGCCGGCTTAGAGGCTGGCGCTGCTTCCACCGATGCCAGCCCCGGATCAAGCGCAAACTCGCCAAAATCAACGAAAGGCGGCTCTCCTTCCTTGATGCTCTAATTCGGCGGCAGCTTGACTGAAGAGGGAAGAGGCATGCCGGCGTTCGAGCGCCAGGAGTTTGTGTCGCGCATCGACAAGGCCCGCTCACGGATGGCGGAGCTCGGGATGGACCTGATGTGGGTTACCTGTCCCGCCAACATCAATTACCTCTGTGGCTACGACGCGTGGTCGTTCTACGTGCACCAGGGGCTTCTGGTTTCGGCCCATGCGCCGGATCCGGTATGGATCGGCCGCAAGATCGACCTGTCCTGCGTGCACGCCACGACCTACCTCCGGGACGACCAGGTGCGCGGCTACGGCGACAGCTATCTCGTTCCGCCGGCTCATGCCATGCAGTTCGTCGCCGATGTGATTCTGGAGCACGGCTGGGAGCGAGCGGTCATCGGCGTCGAGATGGACACCCACTATTTCACCGCGCTCGCGTTCGAGACGTTGCGCGGCTCGCTACCGCAGTGCCGCTTCGTCGATGCGGACCGGCTGGTCAACTGGCTCAGGATCAGGAAATCCGGGCAGGAAATCCGCTACATGCTGGAAGCGGGGCGAGTGACCGATGGCGCCATGCGAGCGGGAATTGAAGCCATCGCGCCGGGAGTCCGGCAGTGCGACGTCGCGGCCGCCGTCTACGGAGCGCTGATCAGCGGTCCGGACGGGTTGTGGGGCGATGTTCCCGATTACCAGACGATGCCCAAGGGAGCGTTGACGGGGGCGCCGCACCTGACCTGGACGGCGGAGCCTTACCGCAGCGGCGAAGCGTGCACGCTCGAGCTCGGCGCCAACCGTTTTCGTTACCACGCTCCGCTGGCGCGGACGGTGCACGTCGGCAAGCCGAAGCGCAAGCTCGTCGAGCTGGCGGAGATCGTCGGCGAGGGCCTCGATGCCGCGCTCGCCGCCGTAAAGCCCGGCGTCACCTGCGAGGACGTCGAGGCCGCGTGGCGGCGCTCCATCGGCCGGTACGGGCTGACAAAGGAATCGCGTATCGGGTATTCCGTCGGCATCGGCTATCCGCCCGACTGGGGCGAGAGAACGGCCAGCCTCATGCCGGGCGACGAAACGGCGCTCGACGAGAACATGACCTGCCATCTCATGCTCGGCATCTGGGAACACAACGGAGGCTACGAGATCAGCGAGACGTTTCGCGTCACCAGCCTCGGATTCGAATGCCTCTCTTCGATCCCGCGCGAGCTGATCGTCCTCCACGGCTGAGCCGGGTTCAGCCGTAATGCCGCTGCGCGAAGAAATCTTTGTGCGGATGCGCGACGGGGTCGAGCTGGCGACGGACATCCATCGCCCGTCAAGCGGCGGAGCTCCGGTTCCCGTCATGCTGATCCGGACGCCGTACGGAAAAAGGGACGAAACCGAACAGCCGGTAAAGCTCGCCCGCTTGCTCGTTGCCGAAGGGTTTACCGTGGCCGTGCAGGATTTGCGCGGCACGGGCAGGTCGCAAGGCACGTTCAAGGCCTACAGCCGGATCGAGGGGCCGGACGGCTACGATACGCTCGACTGGCTCAGCTCGCAGCCCTGGTGCAACCGCCGCATCGGCACGGTCGGCTGCTCGTACCATGGCGAGGTCCAGGACATGCTCGCCGCCCTGCGCCACCCCTGCCATGCCGCCGCCTTCATCGAGGGCGCCTACACCTATAACGACGGCACCATGCGTGCTTTCAGCTTCGTCAGGAACGGCGTGATCGAGCTTGCCTATGCCGTAGGGGGCGACCTGGAGTTGCTCCGGACGCTGCCGCTCCGCGCCATCCGGTCGAAGCTGCCCCGCGACGACGCCAGCTACTACGCACGCCGCTGGCCGGACATGGTGGATGCCTGGCTGACGCGCGAGAGTAACGATTCCTGGTGGGACGACGACGGCGGACTCGGGGACGAGTGCGTTTTCGACGTTCCGGCCATTCACATGAACGAGTGGTACTCCGTCCCCTTTTCATCGATTCGAATGTTCGACCGGTACGGCAGGAACGCGCCGAGCCGGCGTGCGCGCGACCACCAATATCTCGTCCTGTCGCCCATGACCCATTGCGGCACGAGCCGGGCGACGCGGCGCACCGTCGTCGGCCAGCGTGAGCTCGGCGACGCCCGCTTTCCGTACCGGGAAACCCTGGTGGACTGGTTCAGGTACTGGCTGTGCGATGCCGGGAACGGGATTGCAGGAATGCCGAAGGTGCGGGCTTACCTCATGGGCAGGAATCTCTGGCAGGAATTCGATTGCTGGCCTCCTCCGGGAATGCAGCCCCTGAACCTGTACCTCACCGAAGGCGGCGGCCTGCAGGAGCGGGCGCTCGACGTTCGCGGGGCCGACGCGTACATCTACGATCCGGACGACCCGGTGCCCTCGATCGGCGGGCCGGTGAACGGCGGCAGCGTTTTCGCGCCCGGCGCTTTCGACCAGCAGGCGGTCGAGCGGCGCCCGGACGTCCTGGTCTACTCCACGGCGGCGCTCGAAAAACCGGTGCAGGTGAGCGGCAGGGTGGAAGCGGTCCTGTACGTTTCATCATCGGCCTGCGACACTGATTTCACCGCCAAGCTCGTGGACGTGTACCCCGACGGGCGCGCCTTCAATGTACTCGAGGGAATCCTGCGGATGCGCTTTCGCGAGTCGCCGGCGCGGCCGGCGTTGCTGTCCCCCGGCAAGGTATACGAGATAAGGATCGACCTCGATTCGACCAGCAACTGGTTTGGCCCGGGACACCGCATCCGCCTCGAGGTCTCGAGCAGCAATTTTCCGCGTTTCGACCGCAACCTGAATACCGGCGTGAGCGGCGCAATCGACAGCCGGCGCGTCGTCGCGAGGAACACGATCCATCGCGGGCGCCGTTACCCGTCGCGCCTGGTCCTGCCCACGGTACCGGCCGCGCCGGAACAAGGAGGACCCGCATGACCGGCCGGACGGATCCCCTCGATCGCAGGCTGGGCGGACATCCGCTCGGCCTCTATCTCGTCGCGTTCACGGAAATGTGGGAGCGCTTCAGCTACTGGGGGTTTGCCGGCATTCTCGTCCTGTTCCTGACGACGGCACCGTCGGACGGCGGCTGGGGCTGGCAGGACTCCGATGCGCTGCGCCTGTACGGCTGGTACGGCGGGCTGGCGTTCGTCGTGCCCGTCGTCGGCGCATGGCTGGCGAACAACGTGCTGGGGGAGCGGCGCTGCATCTTCTGGGGCGCACTGGCGATTACGCTGGGACATGCGTCCATTGCCGTCCTGTGGCTCGGCCCGGCTGTCCTGCGGCTGGCGACCGGTTACGATCCCGGCGCGGTGCTGGTCGAGGCGGACGTCGTGCTGGGGCTGCCGTTCCCGGGCGAGGGCGTGACGGGGGCTATTGCCGATTGGCTGGCCGCGCATGCCGCCGGCGGGGCGCCGTTGCACCTGGTCATGACGGCGTATCGGGTCAAGGCGTGGGCCTTCCTGCTGGGGTTGCTGTTGATCATCGCCGGCACGGGGCTGCTCAAGCCGGCGATTTCGTCCATCGTCGCCGCACTCTACCCGGCGGGCGGCGCCCGGCGCGACGAGGGGTTCGCGTATTTTTTCGTCGGGATCTATATCGGCGCGCTGCTCGGCGCGCTGGTAACCGGCCTGCTCGGCGAACGGCTCGGCTGGCACTACGGGCTGACGGCAGCGGGAATCGGCATGGCGCTCGGATTGCTGGGCTGGCTTTTGAAGCAGAAAGCCTGGCTCGGTGACATCGGCACATCGCCCCTGCGGCGTCATCGCACCGACCGCCTACCGCTGTCACGCATCGAGCGCCGACGCTTGCTCGTGATCCTCGTGCAGGGCGTCTTCACGGTCCTGTACGCCGCCGGTTTTTACCAGATGTTCGGCTTGTTGAACCTGTACGCGCACGACGAGCTCGATCGCCGGATCGGCGGCTTCGAGATCCCGACCACCTGGATGCAGACGATCAGCCTCTGGAGCTTCTTCGTGTGCATTCCGGCGCTCGCGTGGCTCTGGAGGCGCCTGGCCGTTTTTCGCCGGAATCCCAGCGCGTCCTACAAGCTTGCGATGGGCATCGGGGCCCTCGCGATCGGTTATGCCGTGATCGCCGTCGGCGAAAGTACGCGCGGCAGCGGCAAGGTCGATCTGTTGTGGCTCGTCACCACCTATCTCCTGTTCGGGCTCGGCGATTCGCTCGTGTGGCCGAGCCAGATCTCCCTCACGAGCAAGCTGGCGCCGGCTCGCTACGCGGCGATGGCGGTCGGGAGCTGGTACATCTGGATCGGGCTCGGCACCTGGTTGACCGGCTACATCGGCGCGCTTGCCACCGGGTTCGCTTTCCACGACGTCTTCGTGGCGCTCGCCGCCGCGTGTGCCGGGCTGGCCGTGCTGCTCGCGTTGCTGACACCGGCTCTGCAAGGCCTCATGCATGGCCGGGAAGATCCGGGCGCGTCCGCCGTCGAGGAGCGCGCCGCGTGACGATGCAAGCAAAGCATTCGCGACCGAAACAGCTCGGTCATCGGTGGGACGACACTGGTTTTCGCTGCACGACGCCGTGCATGAGCGACAACTCACTCAAATTCGCGAAATTGATCGGCCGGCCTTTTCGGTCTATACCGATGCCTGTCGCAGTCGCTTCCCCGCGGAATCGGCAGTCTTAGGCCACACAGGCGAGGATCAGATGAACAGAATGAAAAACACTGGCCGCTTCCTGGCTCTGGCAATTGTCAACCTGGCGTTCGTGATCCCTGCAACCGGGTTCGCTCAGTCGTCATCGGAGCCGGAGCCGGGCGAAAACATCGAAGAGATCATCGTGTACTCACGATTTGACGCGGAGTCATCGATGGAAATCCCGCAGACGGTCGATACCTTCGGCGAGGAGTTCCTGGAGGACATCGGGGCTCAAAGCATCGGGGACGCCTTGCGATTCGTGCCGGGTGCGTCTCGCGACGGTTCGAAGCTGGACGCGTTCGGCGACGATTATCTGATTCGCGGCTTCAGCGCCAGCGAAACGGTCAACGGCACGAGTGTTTCGCACCTGAGGCAGGCGCGCGACTCGGTCAACGTGGAACGAATCGAAGTGCTGAAGGGCCCCGCGTCGGTCCTCTACGGATCGATGGAGCCGGGCGCGGTGGTGAACATCGTGACCAAGCAGCCTCTCGATCATTTCCACCTGGACGGTAGCCTGGAGGCCGCCCGCTATGACGCGTACCGGGGCACGATCGACGTCGGCGGTCCGCTGACGGACGCGGGAACGCTGAATTTTCGCTTCAACGCCGCCTACGAGAACTCGGATGCGTTCATCGACTTCTGGAATCGCGAGCACCTGTTCATCGCCCCTGTCATCGCCTACAGCCCGGGAGAGCGCACGACGATCACCCTGGAGAGCGTGTACGTCAGGGACGACTGGGCCGCGTTCTACAACGGAATACCCGCGCAAGGCACGGTCCTGCCGAACCCGAACGGACCCATTCCCCGCAACCGGCACTATGCCGATCCAGCGCTCGACGGGACCCTCCGCGAGGGCACGGAGGTCAGCCTGCGGCTCGAGCACGAGCTGACCGACGCGATGGCATTTCGCGCCGCGCTGGTCTGGACCAACAACCAACAGGATTACGAGGAAGTCTTCGGCCTGCTCGGATTTGCCGACGAGGCGCTGAGAAACCTGCTTCGCGTCGAGCTCGATACCGTTTCGGACGAAGACATCTATGCCTTCTACTTCGACCTGAGCTCGTCTTTCGACACCGGCGCGCTCCAGCACGAGCTCGTCGTCGGGGGCGAGTACTCCACCGCCGATTTCTCTTCCGACGATCACGCGTTCCTCATTCCCGAGCTGGACCTGTACGATCCGACTTACTTCGTGACGGAGAAGCCGCCCAACCTGTTCGACGTTTTCGACAGTACCTCGGACCAGGAGGACGACTCCTACGGAATTTTCCTCCAGGACCGCATTCCCCTGGGCGACAACGTGAACGTGATCGGTGGAGTCCGCTATTCGAGAGTGGAGCAGAAAGGCATCTTCTCGGATTTTGGCGGGCCGGCGAGCATCACGGAACAGACCGACTCGGAATGGACATCGCAGCTCGGCATCGTCTGGTTTCCGGTGGAAGACGTGGCGCTGTTCGCCAACCACACGACCTCGTTCCTGCCGATCGGCGGCACGGCGTTCGGAGGGTCGCCGCTCGATCCGGAAACCGGGGACCAGGTCGAAATCGGGGTGAAGTCGTACATCGGCGGCGGACTGACGGCGAACCTGGCCTACTACCACGTGACGCGGGACAACGTTGCCGTAGCGGATCGCGATAATCCGGGATTCGAGATCCAGCTCGGTGAAGAAACCGTGCAGGGCTTCGAAGCCAGTCTCAGCGGTGAGCTTGCCGATAACTGGATGCTGTACGCCGGCTATGCTTACGCCGACTCCGAAGTCTCGGAAGACACGGATCCCACGCGCATCGGCATCCCGATTCGCAACGTGCCGAAGAACACGTTTGCGCTGCAGTCACAGTACGGCTTCACATCCGGACTGCTCGAGGGCCTGCAGCTCGGCGGCAACGTGAATTTCGTGGACGAGCGAGCCGGCGACATAAACGATTCATTCAGGCTGCCGAGCCATTGGCAGGTGGATGCAAGTGCCCTTTACCGGCTCACCGATTCCCTGGAGCTGCGCTTCTCGGTCGAAAACCTGACCGACGAAGACTTTTATACCGTCGCCTGGAGCGAAGCCGAAGTCTGGCCGGCCGCGCCACGCACGTGGCGGCTCGGCGTCCGGTTTACGCTCTGAGGGCTCGGTCGGGGACCGGCCCGTTACGGGCTCGGCAGGAAGAACATCGTGCCCCGGTGCTCCAGCACGATCCCGGTCGACAGGATCTCGACTACCCGGGGACCTTCCGCCAGGGTCGCGCCTTCCTTGTACCGGTTCATGTTGATCACGACGAACCGGTCGGCGGGCCGCTCGCCCCAGACGTGCAGGTCGACGTGCAGGTCCGGCAGTTGCAGCATGCCCTTGGCGCGCAACTGCTCGAACGTCGACAACGAGCCCATGTCGATGCGCGGCTCGGCCCGCGACGGGGTCGAACCGGGGGAAAGGGCCGGTGCCGGTGCCGGGGCAATGGGCTCGCCGCCGGCCGGCACGGTCGAAGCCGCCGCCGCCGCCTCGCGCCGGCGGTCCCTGGCGGCATTGACGAGCTCTGAAACGCTCGGCGCCGGCTGTGGCGCCGCTCGCTCGAGCGGCTGCGTCACCAGGCCGGCCGGCCCGGTTTGCCCGCCCGGCCGCAACAGCAGCGTCACCAGCACGGCGAGGTTGATCGCGAGCAGGCCGCCGACCGCCCACAGCCAGCGCGGGGTGCCGGAGGGCGCGCGGGCGCCGGGCACGTCGGCGAAGCCGGGCGCGCTCTTCCGCTGCCGCTCGGCTTCGGATTTCTTCAGGGCATCGAGGATAAAGGACATCGCCGCGGCCGCTCAGGGTTGTTCCGCGGCGGCAGGCGCGGTGAGGCGCGGCGTCCCGTCCCGGCCGAGCGACGAGCTGATCAGGATCTGCGTCCGGGTGCCCGCGATGCCGTCGACGCGCAGCCGCCGGCTGCGCTGGAATTCCATGACCTGCTGCTCCAGCTCCGCATCGAAATAGCGCGATTCCAGGTTGGCCGGGCGGTAGCCCGGATCGATGGTGGCGAGGCTCTGCCGCAGCCAGGGCACGTTCGGATGCGTGGTGCCGGGCCGGATCAGTGCCTCGACGCCCTCGGGCGGGCGCCACAGCAGCAGGTACTCACCGAACCAGAGGCGGGAGATTTCCCCGAGCGGCCAGGTCGTGCGCCGCTCGCCGATGGCCAGCGTGCCGGTGTCGTCCGACAGCGCCACGAGCACGGCCTGGTGATTCGCACCCGTCGAGTCGGTGAGCGTCAGCACGGCGGGCCGGTCGAGCTGGCGAATGCCGGTAAAGGAGCCGCTGCTGAAGTAGCAGCGCAACCCGAGTGCCTCGGCCTGCGAACAGGCGGTGCCGGCGCCTTCGCGGTATTCGGCGCCCCACAAGCCGAGCAGGGTCTCCAGCGCGCTCGCGGGATCGCTACCCCGGCCGGTCTGCAGGATCTCGTCGAGGCTGGGGCCGCCTTCCGGCGGCACCACCGGCCCCGCGTCGGCCGCGGGCGCCGGGACCGTCTCGAGCGGCACCGCTTCCAGCACTGCCGCGGCGGCGGTGCCCGCGCTCGAATGGCCGGCTCCGGCGCTCCGGAGCGGCTCCTCGCGCAGCAAGCTCCAGGCCCCGGCTACGATCAGCAGGGCGGTGAGCACGCCGCCTGCGGGCCAGGCCCAGCGAAGCAGGACCGGGATCAGCTTCGTCCCGGACACTTCCGCGGCGGCGCGGCGGACGGTGCGCTTGTCGATCGTGCGGGTCTCGCGGCTGTACGCACCGAGCAAAGACCGGTCGCAGATCACGTTCATGAGGCGCGGGATGCCGCCGGAGAGGCGATACACCTCGCGTTTGGCGGCCGGCTCGAAGATCTCGGCCAGCGCACCCGCGACCTTGAGCCGATGGTCGATATAACGGACCGCCTCGTCGCGCGACAGCGGTTCCAGGTGATAGCGCCCGGTGACGCGCTGCGCGAGCTGGCGCAGATTCGGCTGCGACAGCATGTCGCGCAGCTCCGGCTGCGCGATCAGGATAATCTGCAGGAGCTTCTGTCGTGAGGTTTCCAGGTTCGTGAGCAGGCGGAGCTGCTCCAGAACCTCCGCGGAAAGGTTCTGCGCCTCGTCCACCAGCAGGATCGTGCGGCGCCCGCGGGAGTGCGTGTCCAGCAGGTGGCGGTTCAGGGCATCGACGTGCGCCTTGGCGCTTTTCCGGTCTTCCGGCAGCGGGATGCGCAGCTCCTCGCAGATGGCGACCAGGAACTCGAGCGCCGTCAGGTTCGGGTTGAGGATCAGCGCGACGTCGACCTCCGCCGGCATCTGGCCGAGCAGGGTCCGCACGAGCGTGGTCTTGCCGGTGCCCACTTCGCCGGTGAGCTGGATGAAGCCGCCGCTTTCCGTGACGCCATAGACGAGGTGCGCGAGCCCCTCACCGTGCCGCTCGCTCATGAACAGGTAGCGCGGATCGGGCGTGATCGCGAACGGTTTTTCGTTGAGGCCGAAGAATTGGGTGTACATGCTGGTGTCTCGCCCGCCCGATGTTACCTGATTTGGCGCGGTCCCAAGGTGCGCGCCCGGCCGACCGCCACGCTGCCGAAGCGCGCGCGGACCTCGTCGGCAGCCCGGTCGAGGGGCGAGCCGCCGGAGGCCCCCGCGGGTGCGAAGAGGTCCGCCTGGCCCGCCGGCTGGAGCTCGCTGCCCCCCACGCCGAGCAGGCGAACGCGGGCTCCCGGCTGCTCCCGCAGCCACACCTCGAGGAGCGTGCAAGCGATGGCGTACATCCGGTCCGTGGCGTTACCGGGCGGCTGGAGTGCGCGCTGCCGCGTGTACGTGGCAAAGTCGCTGCGCCGGATTTTCACCTGCACGGTACCGGCCGCGAGCGCGGCGGCGCGGAGCCGGCTCGCGGCGCGTTCGGTGAGGCGCAGCAGCTCCGTCCGCAGCGCATTGCGGTCGCCGAGATCGGTGTCGAAGGTCTCTTCCGCGCTGATCGATTTCGCCGCCTTTGACGCGATCACGGGTCGATCGTCCTGCCCGGCCGCCCGCTCGCGCGCGCGCGGCGTGTAACGGCCGAAGACCGGCTCGAGCAGGGCGTCCGGCGCGGTGCGCAGCTCGGCAATGGTGCGGATGCCGCGCGCGTGCAGCTTTGCGAGGCTCGAGCGCCCGATGCCCGGCAGCACCTCCGCCGGCAGCGGATCGAGGACCGACTGCAGCGTGTCCGGCGCGAGCACGACCAGGCCGTCGGGCTTGTCGAGATCCGAGGCGATCTTCGCCGTCAGCTTGTTCGGCGCCACGCCGACGGAAGCGGTGAGGCCGGTGGCCGCTTCGATCCGGCGCTTGATCGAGGCCGCGATGTCCTCCGCCGGCCCGAACAGGCTTACGCTCTGTGTGACGTCGAGAAACGCCTCATCGAGCGACAGTCCCTCGACCTGCGGCGTGAACTCGTGGAACACCGCGAACACGGTTTCCGAGATGGCTTTGTACAGCGGCATGCGCAACGGCACCCGCACCAGGTGCGGGCAGCGGCGCAGCGCCTCGCGCATCGGCATGGCCGAACGGATGCCGAATGGCCGCGCCTCGTAGCTCGCCGCCGCGACCACGCCGCGGTTGTAGCCGCCGACCACCACGGGCTTGCCGCGGAGGCTCGGGTTGTCCCGCTGTTCGACGGACGCATAGAAAGCGTCCATGTCGACGTGCAGGATCCGGCGTGCTGCCGGCGTCACTGGCGGCGCTCCACAATGTAGCGCGCGAGCCAGCGCAGCGCGTCGGCGTTGCTGCCGAACCCGTCGAGGCAGGCGAGCCCTTCGCGCAGCAGCTCCGCGCAGCGCTCGCGCGAAGCGGCCAGCCCGAATACCGACGGCCAGGTGGCCTTGCGCAGGCGCTGGTCCTGGCCTGCCTGCTTGCCGAGGACTTGCGTCTCGCCCTCGACGTCGAGGATGTCGTCGCGGATCTGGAACGCCAGCCCGATCGCCCGCGCAAAGCGGTCGAGCGCGCCGCGTTGCGCCTCCGTCGCGCCGCGCGCGACGCTGCAGGCCGACAGCACCGACGCGCGGATGAGCGCGCCGGTCTTCAGCGCGTGCATCTGCTCGAGCTCTCCGGGAGAGAGTGCCCGGCCCTCCGAGGCGAGGTCGATGGACTGGCCCCCGGTCATGCCGAGCGAGCCGCAGGCTTCCGCCAGCAGGCGCACCAGCCGTACGGCCTGGCCGTCGTCCAGGCCGGGGGCCGTCGCGAGCACCCGGAACGCGAGCGGCTGCAACGCGTCGGCCGCGAGGATCGCCGTCGCCTCGTCGAATTTGCAGTGCACGGTCGGCTCGCCGCGCCGCAGGTCGTCGTTGTCCATCGCGGGCAGGTCGTCGTGGACCAGCGAGAACGCGTGGATCAGCTCCACGGCGGCGGCGGGCGCATCGAGCAGCGCCCGGTCGACGTCCAGCGCTTCACCGGTCGCGTAGACCAGGAGCGGCCGTACGCGCTTGCCGCCGTTCAGCACCGCGTAACGCATCGCTTCGTGGAGGCGCCGGGGCGGGACGTCCGTTCCCGGCAGGGCCCGGTCGAGACATTCGCCGACACGCTCGCGGCAGGCCTCGATGAGATCGGCGAATGTTCCGGGCAACGGCTTTTCCTCGTCTTTTTTCGGCCGGGCGCCGTTAGCCTACACGCATTCGACTGCAGGAGCCCGTCTCGCGGGCGACCAGGGCTTTGACGTGGATCGGGGGGGCGAACCGGGGTTTTCAGCACCGATCCTGCGTTTCAAGCCGCAAGGAAAACGGCGTTCGACTCCCCGATCATAAGAGTGTCGACGTGCGTGTCACCCGTGAGACGGGTTCCTACAGGCGGGGATTGGGCCTGGGCTATAATTGCGCACCTTTGAACGGCAGGCACCAAGTGTCCTGTCCTCCTCGGAAGGCACCCATGCGAGCCCTCGCCCGCGCACAACCCAACATCGCGCTCGTCAAGTACTGGGGCAAACGCGACCTCGAGCGCAACCTGCCGGCGACCGGTTCCCTGTCCGTGACGCTCGATTCCCTCTGGACCGAGACCTCGGTGGAGCTGGGTGCCGGGTCGTCCGGTGGTGCCGGGTCGTACTTTCGTACTTGTTGCGCTCGAGCCGATCACGAGCCTGTCCCGGCGCATGCAACAAGTACGAAAGTACGACCCGGCACCACCGGACGACCCGGCACCCGTACCCCGGTTCGGCCTCTGGACAGTCTGCGCATCAACGGCGAGGAACGGCCGGACCTGCTGCCGCGCGTGTCGCGTTGTCTCGACGCGGTCATCGGTCGCGATCGCCCGCAAGCCCGGGTGGAGAGCAGGAGCAACTTTCCGCTGGCTGCCGGGCTCGCGTCATCGGCTTCGGGCTTCGCTGCGCTGGTCGTGGCGGCGGATGCCGCGGCCGGGCGGTCCCGCGATGCGCTGGCGCTGGCGCGGCTCGCGGGAGCGGCGTCCGGCTCCGCGGCGCGCTCGCTGTTCGAAGGGATCGTCGCCCTGGACTGCGGCGGCGACGACATCGACGTACAGAGCATCGCCGCTGCCTCCGACTGGCCGCTCGCGATCGTCGTCGCCATTACCGGAGGCGCGCCCAAGTCGCTCTCGTCGAGCGAGGCGATGATCCGTTGTGCCGCAACGTCGCCGTTTTACGCTTGCTGGGTCGAGCGCCAGCAAGGCGACCTGCAGGCCGCCCGGCGGGCGGTAGCGGAGCACGATTTCGCGGCGCTCGCCGCGGTCGCGGAACACAACTGCCTCAAGATGCACTCTGTCATGTGGACGGCGCGTCCCGCCATCGTCTACTGGAATCACGCCACCGTCGCCTGCATGGAAGCCGTGCGCGAGCTGCAGCGCGCCGGCGTGCCGGTGTTTTTCACCATCGACGCCGGTGCGCAGGTGAAGGCCGTGTGCCTGCCGGGCGCCGCCGATGCGGTGCACGACGCCCTGGAGAACACGCCGGGCGTAACCCGCGTGATGACGAGCGGGCTCGGCGCCGGGGCACGCGTCGTCGAGCGTGCATGAGCGTGATTGAAGCGAGCGCGCCGGGCAAAGCGGTGCTGTGCGGCGAGTACGCGGTGCTGGACGGCGCGCCGGCGATCGCGATGGCGGTCGACCGGCGCGCGCGGGTGCGGATCACGGCAAGCCGGAACGCCTTCCACACGGTCACCGCACCGGGACTGTACGAGCACGCCGCGGCTTTTCGCGTTGCCGGAAACGGCTCGATCGAGTGGCGCGACAGCGCGGCCGGGGGCCATTTCGCTTTGCTCGAACAGGTCTGGAGCGCCGTGGCTCCGGCGCGTGGGGAAGCCCTCGACCTCGTCCTCGACACGCAGCCGTTCTTCCACGACCCGGGCGGCCGCAAGCTCGGCCTGGGCTCCAGCGGCGCGCTGGCGGCGGCGCTGGCGGCAGCGCTCGCCGGCGCGGAAGCCTCCCCCGACGACCTCTGTCTCATGGCCGTGGCCGCGCACCGCGATTTCCAGCACGGCCAGGGCAGCGGCGTCGACGTCGCGGCCGCCGTGTACGGCGATGTAACAGGCTACCGCATGGCACCGCTCGCCATCGAGAAGCTGGACTGGCCGGCCGGCCTGCATTTCGAGCTGCTGTGGAGCGGACGCCCGGCAAGCACCGCGGACAAGCTGGCCCGGCTTGCGGGCGCGAGCCGCGGAGCAGGGTCGAGCCGCGGAGCAGGGTTCGATCCTTACGGCCTCGGCGATGCCGCGACGGACGTGCTGGACTGCTGGCGAGAGGGGGCTGCCGGGGCGATCCTCGAAGGATTGCGGACCTACATCGCCGCACTACAGCGCTTCAGCGCCGGTCATGACCTCGGCGTGTTCGGCGGCGGTCACCAGGCGCTCGTCGACGAGGCACGCGGCCGCGGGCTCGTCTACAAGCCCTGCGGCGCCGGCGGCGGCGACGTCGGCATCGTGCTCGCGGAGGAACCTGCCGCGGCGGCGGATTTCGCTGCCAGCGCCCGGTCCCACGGATTCGAGCCCCTGCAGGTCTCCCGCGATTCGCGCGGCGTGCAGCGCGACGGCCGGCTGGCACCGTGAAGGACTCGCGCATCGGCGGCCTCTACCGCATGACCGTCCTGGAGCGGATCGACACGCTGGTGGCTCGCGGCTGGCTCGACGAGTCGGCGGCGTCGCGTCTGCGCGCGGGTGCATCGGGAAGCGAGGTGGCGGACCGCATGGTCGAGAACGTGATCGGCGTCTTCGGGCTGCCGCTCGCGGTGGCGCCGAACTTCGCGATCAACGGCCGCGACGTCGTCGTGCCGATGGTGGTGGAGGAGCCGTCGGTCGTGGCCGGCGTCAGCAGCGCCGCGAAACTTGCCCGCGCCGGCGGCGGCTTTACCGCCACCGCCGCCGATCCGGTGCTGGTCGGCCAGGTCCAGCTCGTCGACGTCGCGGATGCACAAGCGGCCGCCGCCGCGCTCGACGCGGCCGCGGAGGAACTCGTCGCGCGCGCGAACGCGCTGCAGCCGGCGCTGGTCGAGCGCGGCGGCGGCGCCCGCGGGATTGAAACCTTCGGCCGACGGCTGCCGGACGGCAGCGCCTGCGTCGTGCTCCACCTGCTGGTCGACACCCGTGACGCGATGGGCGCGAACCTCGTCAATACGATGTGCGAAGGCCTCGCGCCGGAGGTGGAGCGCCTCGCCGGCGGCCGCGCGGCTTTGAAGATCCTGTCCAACTTCGCCGACCGTTCGATCGTCATCGCAACGGCGGCGATACCGCCGGCCGTTCTCGCCGGCGGCGGGCTTTCCGGGGAGGAGGTCCGCGACGCGATCGTGCGGGCGACCGCGCTGGCAAACGTGGATCGCTATCGCGCCGTGACGCATAACAAGGGCGTGATGAACGGCATCGATGCCGTGGCGATCGCCACCGGCAACGACTGGCGCGCCATCGAGGCGGCGGCGCACGCCTGGGCGGCGAGGGAAGGCAGCTACCGCTCGCTCACGCAATGGACCGTCGACGGTGACGGCCGCCTGGCCGGCAAGCTGGAGCTGCCCCTCAAGGTCGGGATCGTCGGCGGCTCGCTGCGCGCGAACCCCGCGGTCGAAACGGCGTTCGCCCTGCTGGGCGTCGCGTCCGCGCCCGAGCTTGCCCAGGTCATGGCCGCCGTCGGGCTGGCGCAGAACCTCGCCGCCTTGCGCGCGCTCGTCACGCATGGCATCCAGAAAGGGCACATGCGGCTGCACGCGCGCAGCGTCGCGGCCAGCGTCGGCTCGCCGCCGGAACATTTCGAACGGCTGGTGAAGAAGCTCGTGGCGAGCGGCGAGATCAAGGTCCGAAAAGCGCGGCAGCTCCTGGCGGAACTGCTCGCGGACGACCGCTCCGCTGCCGGGACGGACGCAGGCATGCCCGTGCACGGCACGGCGTCCGGCAAGGTCATCCTGCTGGGCGAGCACGCGGTGGTTTACGGCCGGCATGCGCTCGCGCTGCCGATCGAGCACGCGGTGCAAGTGGCGCTCGAGGAAACCCGCGCGCCGTCGCGCCTGGAGCTCGCTGATGCCGGCGCCCCGCTGCCGCGCGAAGCGCGGATTACAGAGCACCTGCGGGAATTGCTGGAATTCATTCAGCGGCGGGTCGACGTGGCCGACCGGCATTTCGCGCTGCGCGTGCGCTCGCGGATACCGACGGGGATGGGGCTCGGCTCGTCCGCCGCTGTCGCCGTCGCGATCATACGGGCATTCGATCGCGTGCTGGCGCTGGCGCTGGGGGACGAGGCGGTGAACGCGCTCGCGTTCGAGTGCGAGAAGCTCGCCCACGGCAGCCCCTCCGGCATCGACAACACGCTCGCGACTTACGGCCGCCCCATCCTGTTCCGCAAGGAGGCGCCCGGACCGCCGCAGACGCTGGAGCTCACCGAGCCGGCGCCGCTCGTCGTCGCCGCCGGCGGCGCGCGCGGCAGCACGCGCGAGCAGGTCGCCGGCGTCGCGGTGCGGTTCGGCCGGATGCCGGACCGGTACAATGCAATTTTCGACGAGATGGACGCGATCAGCATCGATGGCGCAAAGGCGCTGGCGGCCGGCGACTACGCCGTGCTGGGCGCGCTCATGAATCTCTGCCACGGTTTGCTGAACGCGCTGGAGGTGTCGACGCCGGAGCTCGAGCGCATGGTGCACATCGCCCGCTCGGCCGGCGCCGCCGGCGCCAAGCTGACCGGCGCGGGCGGCGGCGGCTCGATCGTGGCGCTCTGTCCCGGCAAGATGGAAGCCGTGCAGCAGGCGCTGGCAACGGCGGGTTACCGCATCGTGAGCATGGCGGGAGCATGATGGAGCAGCACCGGATCGTTTCGTCGGAACAGGAAGAGCTGATCCTCGTCGACGCGGACGACCGCGAGATCGGCAGTCTGGACAAGGCCGCCTGCCACGACGGAGCGGGCGTCCTGCACCGGGCCTTTTCACTCTTTATATTCGACGCCCGCGGCGAGCTGTTGCTCCAGCAGCGTAGCGCGGGCAAGCGGCTCTGGCCGTTGTACTGGTCGAATAGCTGCTGCAGCCATCCGCGGCGGGGCGAGACGATGGCAGAGGCGACGGCGCGCCGGCTCGGCGACGAGCTCCACATCGCGGCCGAGCTGGAGTTCATCTACAAGTTCGCGTACGCCGCGCGCTACGACGCGTCGGGCTCGGAGAACGAGCTTTGCTGGGTCTACCTCGGGCGTACCGGCGACGCGATCATCCCGAATGAAAACGAAATCGCTGCCGTGCGGACGGTGTCCGCCGAGGCGCTCGACGATGAGCTGAGCCGGCATCCTGACCGGTTCACGCCGTGGCTCAAGCTGGAGTGGCAGGCGCTCCGGACGCGGCACGCGCGAACGCTGCATCAATACCTCGAGCCTGCGCTGTAGGAGCCCGTCTCACGGGCGACCCGGGGTCGGCTGCGCGGTCGCCCGGGAGACGGGCTCCTACACCAAGTCGCCCGTGAGACGGGCTCCTGTTGCGTCAGGTCCGCGGCACGTGCTTGTTGCGGTTGCCGGTGACGAGCCGGTACAGGAACAGCAGCAGGATCGCACCGAGAATGGCGATGATGATGCTGCCGATCGTGAGTCCTTCCATGCCGCCCAGGCCGATCGCCGAGGCGATGAATCCGCCGATGAGCGCGCCGGCAATGCCGAGCAGGATGGTAACGATGAAGCCGCCGGGGTCGTCGCCCGGCATGATCCATTTAGCGATGACGCCGGCGATGGCGCCCAGAATGATCCAGGTTATGAGGCCCACGGCATTCCTCCTTGCATAAGATGCTTCAGGTCCTGAAGCCCCGTGCTGCAACTTCCGTGCCGCCATGAGGCGGGCCGTTTCCTGCAGCGGGCCGCCGCAAGGATTACAAAGGAGGGTAAGAATTACCGCGGCGCGGAATCAGGTGCCGGTCCGGGTCGCCGGCTCGTAGCGGTAGTACTCGATGCCGATGTCCTGGAACTGGCGCTCCTCGCTCCGGCCGACCTTCTCGATTACGAACTCGTCATTCGGTACGTACTCGAGACCTGCCACGCGGCGGCCGTCGTGCAGCGCCTCGTACTGCTCCCGGTCGAGATCGATGGCGGAGTCCATGGCGCGGGCGAAACCGATCGCCCGGCTGGCCTCGCGCCACCCTTCGCTGACGAAGAACGGGATGACCTCGGCCGCGTCGCCGCTGCCGTAACCCAGCGTGAGCCACTCGTCGCCGGCAAGGTCGCGGCCTTCCTCCAGCGCCTGCTCGAAGCCCGCGGCGAGCCAGGCGGGAAGCGCGGCCGTATACACATTACCCAGGTCCAGCATCGTGTCGCTGCCCAGCGCGAGCTTGTCGAGGATCTCGCGGCGATAGCGGCGGGACGCGCGGAAGATCCGGAACACCGCCATCGTCAGCGGGTAGACCTCGAAGTTGAGGCGTTCCGGAGCGGCAAGCCCGGCGACCTCCGGCTTGCCCTGCATTTCCGCGCGCAGCGCTTCCGGGTCGACGCCCGCCTCGTAGCAATACGACGCGAGCTCCGCGCGGTCTTCCGCGCTGCCGCTGCCGAGTGCGAACAGGTAGGCGACCGCCCAGCCCGTTTCCGGCATCTTGCGGTACGGCCGGTGCATGAACACCGACTTCAGCGTCCGCAGGTAATCGCTCGCCCTCAAGTGCCGCTTCTCGTACATGTCATTCAACGCGTGCAGCGTTTCGTCGATGTAGCAGGTGGTCGAGTATTTGCCATTGAACACCGGGAAGTCCTGCACCTGGTGCGTTTCGCTGCGGTCCTGTCCGCAGAAGCGCAGCATCGGCTTGCGGAAATCCATGATCCGGTAGTCGGACGCCGAGCCGGAGCGCACGAGATCGACCTCGGCGAGGGTGGGGTTTTCCTCCAGCAGCATCGCGACCGCGCCGGCGCCTTGCGTCGGCTCGCCGCTCGAGCCGCGCGCGTATTCGGCGATGTCGGCGCACACGACGATCGCCTGCCCGCCCCGCCCGTCGTGCGCCAGGTGGCGGATGGCGCCTTTCATGCCGTACACGCCGCCGAGGCAGGCATGCTTGAACTCCGGCACCTCGCAGCTCCGGGCGATGGGCGGCAGCCCTTGCGCGATCAGCGCGCGGTCCACCATGCCCTTGACGATGATGGCGCCGGCCGAGTTGTCCGTGCTCGATTCCGTCCCCAGCCCCAGGAACTTCACCCGCAGCGGGTCGATATCGTACTGCCGGATCAGGCGCATGACCGCCGTCGCGGCGAGCGTGTAGACGCTGTGATTCGGACCGCGCAGCCGGAAACTCCGGCCCACCACCTCGCGAATTTTCGGCCAGTGATTCCCGGTCCACTCGCACCAGTCGTCGAGCCACACGCGGAACGGCGGCACATAAGCGGCCAAGCCGCTGATTCCTATTGTGTTTTTGTTCATTGCGGGCAGGATGGGTATCCAGGGGGCTGGCGTATCGCACGCGGAGCCCGGAAATTCTAGTGCTCCGGGAGTTGCGGCTCAAGCAGCGCGTTCAGGTGCTAGTGGCCTGTAACAGGGGAATCGAAAGTACCTCGCTCGGCCTGGCGGCGCCTGGCTTGGTCTTCACTCAGCCGATAGCTGGCTATCGGCTTCGCTCCAGACCGGCGCCAGCCACCACCAGTCCTTCGCGAGCTACTCCGCTTCCCCTGTTACAGGCCACTAGAGCGACATGGCCGTGTAGAGCAGGACGAACAGGAGAATGACGAGCAGCCCGATAAAATAGGAGAGGAGCAGCAGCAGGAATTTCACGAAGGTGATCGCGCGCCCCTGACCGTACACGCGGCGCAGCGACTTGAACAGGTAAACGGGAATGTAGACGGCCGCTGCCCACGTCGCTATGCCGCTCATGAACCCCGGCAGGTGAACCAGTTGCACGAGGCGCGAGAACAGCACCTCGAGCGTGAGCACCAGGAAGAGGAACGCATGGTAGTGCACCACGAACAGGAGGTGCTCGACGTAGTAACGCTTCGACAGCGGGTACAGGACCTTCAGCACGAGCGCCATCAGCGGCAGCAGGATGAAGAGCGACGCCGGGATGTTGTCGAGTAACTGCCGGATGAAGGCGCGGCCGTTGTCCGCGGTGACGCGCTCGCAGATTTCCTGGAGCCGGACCGGGGTCAGACGCTGGTCCAGCCACTGCGGAAGCTCCATCGTTGCGAAGTCGTCGATCTCGCATGTCACGTCGAGCCCTTCCGTGGCGGCCTCCGGCTCTTCCGGCGGCACCAGGCCTTCCGGCACGGGTATGCCCTCCGCCGCCAGGTCTTCCGCTACCTGTTGCCGGATCTCCGCCTGTCTTTCCACCTGGGTCGTGCCGATCGGATCCAGCAACAGCTCGAGATCGAAAAACGCGACCAGGAAGAACGCCAGGCTCAGCACGAGGTACGTGCGGAACGGTGGCATGAAACGCGCGCGCCGGCCCATCAGGTATTCGCGCGTCAGCTTTCCGGGACGCACCATCAGCGGGATGAGCGTCCGCCACAGGCGCGAGTCGAGCTCGAACAGGTCGCCGACGGCGTCGCGCACGAGCTCCCAGATGCTGATCAGGCGGGCGCGCGCCCGCTGGCCGCATGTCGAGCAATACTGGCCGGTCAGGAGCGTGCCGCAATTGAGGCAGGCTTCCACGGCCGTCGACGTTTCCTCGACGCTGTCGGCGTGATGCAGCACGCGGCGGCTGGCGATGAACCGGTCGGGGAATCGCAGCAGCGCTTCCTGGCGCAGGGCTTCGGCGGGGCCGGACAGGTAGGCCTCGAGCGCCGCGTCGTCTTCGAGGAAATACTGGGTGATCCGCCGCACCCGGCCCGGGTCGTCGTCCTCCGACGAAAAGGTGACCGCCCGCACGAAGCCGGGCAGCTCCAGCATTTCCCGCACGTGGCTTGCGAGCCAGTCGTCGAATTCCGCCGCGGCCTCGCGGTCGATACTTAAGCTGACCTCGTAAACGGGACCGGGCGTTCCGGAGGACATCGACGGCTACTCGGCCGTCTTCACCTTCTTCTTGCGCCGCACGGCTTTCTTCCTGCCGGCCGCCTTCGCCTTGGCAGCCTGCCGGCCGGGAGCTCCGGCCCGAGGCCCGGCGTCTTCGGCCACTCGGCCGATCTCGTCCGGCGCGAAATCATCGACTGCCATGATCCCGGCGAGCTTGTCGTGGAAGGCGCGCAACGCCTCCGCTTCCTGCGCGTCGACGATCTCGGCCGCGGCCGCTTCCTCGATCTGGTAGCCGAGGTACTCGGAGCGGATCAGGCCCTCCTTGCGCGCCTGCCGCAACCGCTTCTCGAGCGGCGCGAGCTGCTCCGACAGGACCAGCGCTTCCTGCAGCAGCCCGATCGGATTGCTCGGCTCGATGGTCGTGTAAGCCTGCTCGCTCAAGCGTTCGCGAGTTTCACCCGTGTGCGTCACGAGGTCGACGATCCGCTCGCCCAGCTCGTCGGACGGCGCCGAATAAGTACGGCCGCGCGGAAAGATGAAGCAGCGCAGGAAAACCGCCACCGGGCGGTTGGGGAAGTTGCGCAGGAAGCTGTGGAGCTGCTCCTGCGCCTGGTACATCAGCGTGCGCACCGACCACTCGACCAGCGGCAGGTCGGTCGCGCGCCGGCCCTGGTTTTCGAAATGCTTGAGAACGGCGGACGCCAGGTACATGGAGCTCAGCACGTCGCCGAGCCGCGCCGACAGCAGCTCCTTCTGCTTCAGCTTGCCGCCGAGCGTGAGCATGGCGAAGTCGGAGGCGAGCGCGAAAGCCGCGCTGTAGCGGTTGATGTTCTGGTAATACCGCCGCGTCGGCGTGTTCAGCGGCACCCGGCTGAACCTGGCGAAGGTCAGCGCCATGAAAAACGCGCGGGCCAGGTTGCTGATCGCATAGCCGACGTGGCCGAACAGCGCGTCGTCGAATTCCCGCAATCCGCGTTCACGATCCGGGTCCTCGGCGGCCTGCAGCTCGCGCAATACGTACGGATGGCAGCGCATCGCCCCCTGCCCGAAGATGATCAGGCTGCGTGTCAGGATGTTGGCGCCTTCGACGGTGATGGCGATCGGCGTCGCCATGTAGCTGCGGCCGAGGTAATTCTTCGGCCCCATCATGATGCCCTTGCCGCCGTGCACGTCCATGGCGTCACTCGCTACCTTGCGGCCGAGCTCGGTGCAGTGGTACTTCAGGATCGCGGCCGGCACGGCCGGCTTCTCGCCCTGGTCGATGGCCCCGGAGGTGATCGAGACCGCGGCGTTCATGATGTAGGTGTGCCCGGCGATGCGCGCGATGGCTTCGCCCACGCCGTCGAATTTCGCGATCGGCAGGTTGAACTGCTTGCGCAGGGCCGCGTAGGCGCCGGTCGCGTAGCTCGCCGCCTGCCCGCCGCCAGCGGCGGTGGACGGCAGCGTGATCGCGCGGCCGACGGACAGGAGCTGCACCAGCATCTTCCAGCCTTCGCCGGCCATCTCCCGGCCGCCGATGATGTAATCGAGCGGCACGAACACGTCCTTGCCGGACGTCGGGCCGTTCTGGAAAGGCGTCGACAGCGGCAGGTGCCGGCGCCCGATCTCGACGCCCGGCGTGTCGGCGGGGATGAGCGCGGCCGTGATGCCGTACTCCTCGCGATCGCCGATCAGCCGATCCGGGTCGTAGAGCTTGAAGGCCAGGCCGAGCACGGTGGCAACCGGTGCCAGCGTGATGTAGCGCTTGTTCCAGGTCAGCCGCATGCCGACGATTTCCTCGCCGTTCCACTGCCCCTTGCAGACGATGCCCTGGTCGATGATGGCCGCGGCATCCGATCCCGCCTGGGGCGAGGTGAGGGCGAAACAGGGAATCTCTTCGGCTTTCGCGAGCCCCGGCAGGTACCGTTCCTTCTGTTCTTCCGTGCCGTAGTGCAGCAGCAGCTCGGCCGGCCCGAGCGAATTCGGCACGCCCACGGTCGAGGAGGCCGTGGTGCTGCGGCTCGCGAGCCTCGCGATGACCATCGCGTTGGCGTAGGCGGAAAACTCCAGCCCCCCGTACTTCTTCGGGATGATCATCGCGAAGAACTTTTGCTCCTTGATGAAGCGCCAGACTTCCTCGGACATGTCGCCGCGCTCGTGGCCGATCTCCCAGTCGTCGAGCATGCGGCACAGTTCCTCGCAGGGACCGTCGAAGAAAGCCTGCTCTTCCTCTGACAGCCGCGGCGCCGGGAAGGATATCAGGCGGTCCCAATCCGGCATGCCGGAAAAGAGCTCGCCGTCCCACCAGACGTTGCCGGCTTCGAGGGCATCGCGCTCCGTCTCCGACATGGAGGGCACGATCGTGCGGTAGAAATCGAGCGCCGGCCGGGTGATCTTCTCGCGGCGGAAATCGCGCAGGTTGAGGGCGGCCATGCCGCCGAACAGGAGCCACAGGACGAGCAGCCAGAGAAAGCTGGCGGAGCCGAAGATCGTGTAGGCGAGGAGCGCGACGCCGGTCGCGATCGTGGAGGTGCGGAGATTGACCCGGTTGTAAGCGAGGTAGATGCCGCCGCCGACGAACAGCAGCAACCACAACAGACCGACTATAAAATCCGACACTTTGTTTTTACCTCTGGACGCGACCTTGGCGCTACCGTAGCACCGGGAACCGTGCCGCGCCACGATGCAATACGTCGCTCCTGCACGCGAATACCGACCTGTAGGAGCCCGTCTCACGGGCGACAGCAGCGGAGGCGTCCGAGTCGCCCGTGAGACGGGCTCCCACATAGGGCGCGCAGCCCGTTACAACAGCTCCTCGATCGCCGCGCGTTCCTCGCGCAGCTCTTTTTCCGTCGCGAGCATGCGCTCGCGGCTGGAGTCGCTGATCTCGAGGCCCTGCACGATCTCGTAGTCGCCGTTTGTGCAGCGCACCGGGAACGAATACACGATGCCCTCGCCGATGCCGTAGCTGCCGTCGGCCGGCACGGCCATGCTGACCCAGTCGCCTTCCAGGCTGCCCCGCGCCCAGTCGTGCACCTGGTCGATGGCCGCGGACGCCGCGGACGCCGCGGACGAAGCGCCGCGCGCCTTGATAATGGCCGCACCGCGCTGCTGCACCACCGGAATGAACTCTTTCGTCACCCAGTCCTCGTCCACCAGCTCGGGCGCCGGCTTGCCGGCGACCGTCGCGTGGTGCAGGTCGGGGTACTGCGTGGCCGAGTGGTTGCCCCAGATCGCCATTTGCCGCACGTCCGTGACGTGCCGGCCGGTTTTCGCCGCAAGCTGCGCGACGGCGCGATTGTGGTCGAGCCGCGTCATCGCGGTGATTTGCGACGGCGCGATATCCGGGGCATTGCACTGCGTGATCAGCGCGTTGGTGTTGGCGGGATTGCCGACCACCAGCACGCGGATCTCGCGGCTGGCCTGCTCGTTGATCGCTTTGCCCTGCGCGGAGAAGATCGCCGCGTTCGCCTGCAGCAGGTCCTTGCGCTCCATCCCGGGGCCGCGGGGGCGGGCGCCGACCAGCAGGCCGTAGTCGCTGTCCCGGAACGCCTGGCCGGCATCGTCGGTGGCGACGACGTCGGCCAGGGTGGGAAACGCGCAGTCGGCGAGCTCCATGACGACGCCCTTCAGCGCCGGCAACGCCGGCTGGATCTCCAGTAGCTGCAGGACCACCGGCTGGTCCGGCCCGAGGAGCTGTCCGGAAGCGATGCGGAACGCGAGCTGGTAGCCGATCTGGCCGGCGGCGCCCGTGATGGTGACGCGAACGGGTTTGTTCATCTGCAGGTCCTGGTTCGTTTAGCGTGTTTCCAAGGGGCGGCCGGGAACCGGTGGTCGCGGCGGGCCGGGGGCGCGATTCTACACGGATGGGCGCGGCGGGTGGCCGCCGCTTGCAAAGCCAGTGCAAGGTGTTATAGTTCACTACAACAGTATCTCACCTGGTCGGCCCCGCCGGCGGTGAGAGCGTTCGAGAACGGTACCGAACACAAGATGGATCCCAAGTGGAACGAAGACCTGCCGATCTACCGCCAACTGCGCGACCGCGTGGTGGCGATGATCCTGGAAGGGGTGCTGGCCGACGGTGACGCACTGCCGTCGGTGCGCAACGTCGCGTCCGAATACCGGCTGAACCCGCTGACGGTCCTCAAGGGTTACCAGGAACTGGTGGACGAAGGTCTCGTGGAAAAGAAGCGCGGGCGGGGCATGTTCGTCACCGAGGGCGCGCAGAAGCAGCTCCTCAAGGACGAGCGCAGCCGCTTCATCGAGCAGGAATGGCCGAAGATACGCGCGACGATCGAACGCCTGGGGCTCGACCCCGGGAAGCTGCTGAACGGGGTCGGCGCATCGGGCGGGGAGGGGAAGGATGACTAGCCTGGTCCGCGCAACCGGTGTATCGAAGCACTACGGCCGCGTGCCGGCAGTCGACGACGTCACGTTCGAAATCGGAAAGGGCCGGATCATGGGCCTGATCGGGCCGAACGGCGCCGGCAAGACGACGCTCCTGAAAGCCATGCTCGGGCTCACCGATTGCGAAGGCGAGTTGTCGGTGCTGGGCCTCAATCCCTTCCGGCAGCGCCGGGAGCTGATGCAGAACGTCTCCTTCATCGCGGACGTGGCCGTGCTCCCGCGCTGGATCCGGGTGTCGCAGTTGCTCGACTTCGTTGCCGCGGTGCATCCGCGGTTTTCCCGCGCGCGCGCCGAGGGCATGCTCGCGCGCACGAAGATTCCGCACAAGGCGAAGGTTCGCGAGCTGTCGAAGGGCATGGTCACGCAGCTCCACCTCTCGATCATCACGGCCATCGACGCGAAGTTGCTCGTGCTGGACGAGCCGACGCTCGGCCTCGACATCATCTTCCGCAAGGATTTCTACGCCAACCTGCTCAGCGACTACTTCGACGAGGAACGGACGATCCTGATCACGACCCACCAGGTCGAGGAGATCGAGAACCTCCTGACCGACGTCATGTTCATCAATGACGGCCGCATCGTGCTGCAGGCGGACATGGAAGCCCTGCCGGAGCGCTACGTGGAGCTCATGACCTCCGGCGAGAACGCGGAGCGGGCCCGCCGGCTCAATCCCATTTTCGAACGCGACGTCTTCGGGAAGAAAGTCCTGACGTTCGAGAATATTGCCCGCGACCGGCTGCACGGCCTCGGGGAGCTGCGCACGCCCGGTATCGCGGACCTGTTCGTCGCCAAGGTGAAAGGAGCGGCGGCATGATCGCGAACCAGCTCGCCCTGCTGAAGCGGGAACTGTGGGAGCACCGCTCGATCTACGTCGCGCCGGCGGTTATCGCGCTCCTGGTGGCGCTGATGGCGATCACGGGACAGGTCACCGTGTCCGCCCACGATGAGAAGGTCGATCTCTCGGTGCTCGCCGCGTCCCACTTGAGCGAAGCGCACCGGGCGGCCATGCTCTCCGCGCTGATGTGGGGCGTCGCTGCGCTGTTCGCGATTTCCATGGTGGTCCTGATCGTGTTCTACACGCTGGATGCGCTGTATGCCGAGCGCAAGGACCGCAGCATCCTCTTCTGGCGCTCGCTGCCCGTCACGGACACGGAGACGGTGGTGTCGAAGCTGCTCACCGCTCTACTGGTCATTCCCCTGCAAACCATCGCGGCCGTCATCGTTACCCAGGTCATCGTGCTCGTCTGCGCCAGTATCTGGGTGGCGGGCCTCGGCGGTGACGCGTGGCACCTGATCTGGTCGGCCCCGCCGTTCGCCGACATCTGGCTGGCGACGCTGGTGTTTTTCCTGGCCCTGCCGTTGTGGCTGTCGCCGTTAATCGGCTGGTTCCTGTTCGTTTCGGCGTACGCGCGCCGTTCCACCTTGCTGGTGGCCTTCCTGCCGCTGCTCGTCCTGCCAATGCTGGAGAAGAGCCTGATCGGCACCAGGTTGTTCGCGGAGGCATTCTTCGTGCGTTCCGTGCAAATCCCGCTGTTTCGGGGCATGGACACCGGGGACTTCGAGCTCCTGCAGGGCAGGGGTCTTTCCTTCGTGGCGCTGTCGCACCTCGATCTCGTCGGTTTCCTCACGAGCCCGAGCCTGTGGATCGGCCTCGTCGTCTGCGGCCTTCTCAGCGCCGCGGCAATTTACCTCCGGCGCTACCGCGACGATTCCTGAGGGTGCCGGCACCCTCCGACCCTCCGGTCAATCGGCGGCGCGCGCGCGGTCGAGGCCGTGCTTCTTCATTTTCCCGCGGAGCTGGTGGTAGGTGAGGCCGAGCAGGTCCGCGGCGATCCGCTGGTTGAAGCGTGCCTTGCGGAGCCCGGCCTGCAGCAGGGACTTTTCCGTTTCGTTCACCCGCTCGGTCAGGTCGGTGGGCAGGAGCGGCGGATGGGAGGACTTCCGGGTCGCGGCGGCCGGCCCGTCACCGGCACGCGGGGTGTCCTCCCGCAGGCGAAACGGCGAATCGAAAGGATCGAACGCGATGCGGGCAATCGGCTGCTCCGGCTCCGCGGCACGGTACACCGAGCGCTCGATCGCGTTCTTCAGCTCGCGGACGTTTCCGGGCCAGTCGTAGCGCAAGAGCGCGGAAGCGGCCTGCGCGTTGAAGCCCGGGAAGTAGCGGCGCTTCAGCTCGCTTACCATGTTCACGGCGAAAGCGTGCGCAAGCGGCAGGATGTCCTCCAGGCGCTCGCGCAGCGGCGGCACCGTGACGACATCGAAGGCGAGCCGGTCGAGGAGGTCCTCGCGAAAACGGCCGTCCGCCGCCAGCGCCTGGAGGTCGGCATTGGTCGAGCCGACGATGCGCACGTCGACCTGCAGGGTATCGCTGCCGCCGACGCGCTGCAGCTCGCCGTACTCGATCACCCGCAGGATCTTCTCCTGCATGCGCAAGCTGATGGTGGCGAGCTCGTCCAGGACCAGGGTGCCGCCGTCCGCGCGCTCGAAATGGCCGACGTGGGCTTTCACCGCCCCGGTGAACGCCCCGGCCTCGTGGCCGAACAGCTCGGATTCGAGGATGGATTCCGTCAGGGCGGCGCAGTTGACCTTGATGAGCGGCTGTTCCCAGCGCTGCGACAGGAAGTGCAGGCGCGAGGAGATCAGCTCCTTGCCGGTGCCGCGCTCGCCGACCACCAGCACCGGTTTTGCGAGCGGCGCCGCGCGCGAGACGTGCTCGAGCATCGCGAGAAAGGCCGGCGCTTCGCCGATGATGGGCTGGACGGGACGGTGATCTGCCATTGGCATATATCAGCATAAACAGGTGAAAAACACGAGAAGTTAGTGTAGAAGACCACCTTCCCGACCCTGAAAACAATTCGTCAAGGCCGATTTTTCATTGCCAATCATGAACGTACGCGCGACCCGGGAGGCTGGCACGCTTTCTGCAATACCCGGCGCAGCAACCCGTTAACCAGAACCAGAGGACACGACATGGGCATTTTCACGAGATTCAGTGACATCGTGAATTCGAACATCAACGCGATCCTGGACAAGGCCGAAGACCCCGAAAAGATCGTGCGGCTGATGATCCAGGAGATGGAGGACACGCTGGTCGAGGTGCGCTCGGCGGCGGCGCGCTCCATCGCCGACAAAAAGGAGCTGAATCGCAAGCTCGAGACGCTGGAGCGCGAGCAGCAGGACTGGGAGTCGAAGGCCGAGCTCGCCATGCGCAAGGGCCGCGACGACCTGGCCAAAGCGGCGCTGATCGAGAAGTCCCGTGCCGGCGCGGCCGCCGACGCGGTAAAGGCGGACTACGCGGCAGTCGACGAGGGCCTCTCGAAGCTCAACGATGACATCGGGCGGCTCGAGAGCAAGCTCGAGGACGCCAAGGCACGGCAGAAATCGCTGCTGGCGCGGCACAAGACCGCCAACAGCCGCCTGGCCGCGCGACGCCGGATCCACGACTACAAGATCGACGACGCCCTGGTGCGCTTCGAACAGTACACCCGCCGCATCGATGACGTCGAAGGCCGCGTCGAGGCGTACGACCTGGGCCTGCCCAAAGACCTCAAGCACGAGTTCGCCGGCCTGGAAGCCGACGAATCGGTGACGAAGGAGTTCGACGCGTTGAAGAAGCGGGTCGCCGCCGGAGGCGCTGCCGCCAGCGACGAGTCCTGACAGGGGCCCCCCGGTGAGCGAACTGATCGCCGTCGCCCTGATCGTCTTCGTCGCCATTCCCGCGCCGCTGTTCATCGTTCTCCATTTCATCACGAAGTGGAAACAAGCACGCGAGATCTCCGGGGGCGACGAACGGATGCTGGAGGACCTGTGGGCATTGTCCCAGCGGCTCGAGGAACGGCTGGAATCGCTGGAAACCATACTGGACACTGAACTGCCGGACTGGAGGAGAAAGCAATGAGCAGGGGCGAGCATGCCTTCGATCGCAACGACCAGCGCCTGCACGGCCTGTACCGTGATCGTGAAAACGGCTGGCTATTCGGAGTCTGCGCCGGGATTGCCGAGCACTTCAACGTCAGGACGGCACTCGTCCGCCTGGTCGCGTTCGCAGCCCTGCTGCTGTTCTTCTGGCCGGCGGTAATCGTCTACCTGGCGGCCGCCCTGCTGTTCCGGGCGAAGCCCTTGACCTGGTCGGGGAGCTGCCGGGAATACGAGTTCTGGCGCCGCCACGGCGGGCACGATGGCTGGAGACATTCGTGAGCGCCTACGATTCGATCCGCAGCCGCCCGTTTCATCGCAGCCGCGATCGCGCGGTGATTGGCGGCGTGTGCGCCGGGCTCGCGGATTACTTCGGATTCAACCTCAAGGTCACGCGATTGCTGGCCGTGATCGCGCTGTTCATGGCGATGCCGGTAACTTTGTTGGTGTACTTCGCGACCGTGCTGCTCGTGCCGGCGGAGCGCGACGAGCGCCGGCGGCCGGATTACGACCCGGATTTCCACCGGGCGCTCCGCGCCTCGCCGAAGGAAACGCTGGCGGACGTGCGCCGCCGGTTCCAGGGGCTGGACAGCCGACTGGCGCGGCTCGAGCGTTACGTCACGTCATCGCGCTTCGACCTGGACCAGGAATTCAGGAAGCTCTAGTGTGCACTAGCCTGCGTCGTTTGCGACAGGGTGCACTAATGAGCCGACCCAACAATGAACAAGAGAGCTGAAGGGGTGCGCGAATGAATGTCTTTACCTTCGTAATCGTCCTGGTCACCGTTGTGCTGTGCGCGCGCCTGATCCAGGTCTATCTCGAAAATCGCAAGGACGGCAGCGACTCCGCCGGCGAGCTCGAGCAGACGGTTGCAAAGATGGACGCCATGGAAGAACGCATCCAGGTCCTGGAACGCATCATCACCGAAAGCCGGTTCGACCTGAAAAAGCAGATCGACAATCTTTGATGGTTAGTGCACCTCGGCGTCTGCCGGGTGCGCGCTTCCCTATTCGTCGCGCGAATTGAATTCCTTCAATTCGGCATTGAAGGCCGCCGCCGCTTTCAGCATTTCGTCGTGCGCGGCGTTGTACTTCTTGGTCAGCACTTCCTCGCGCTGCTTTAGAACGTCCGGCTCGATCTCTTCGCCCAGCTCGGCCCGCGCGTCTTCTTCTTCATCGACCAGGCATTGCTGGTACGTCTCGAGCTCCTTGATGTAGGCGTTGACCTCCTTCTGCCCGGCAATCATTTCTTCCTTGCTTGCGGAACTGCCGTTCGGGACGGCGGGGCTGTCGGGGTATTCGCACGCGAGGGCCGCGCCGGCGAACAGTAAGGTGGACAGCCAAGCAGCGGACAAGCTGGATCTATTCATTCGGGATTACCGGTAGTCAGGAAAGGCGGTTATTTAATCACTTTGCGGCGAATGCCGGCAAGAACCGCGTCAGGCGAACAGGGCCCGGTGCGAGTCCGTGCCTTCCGCCTGCGCGAGCAGCAGCTCGAGGTAGCTTTCGGAGCTCATGGGGTCGCCGAACAGCAGGCCCTGCACGTAGGTGCAGTTCAGGTTCTGCAGGAAGGCGAGCTGCTCCTCCGACTCGACGCCTTCGGCGACCACGTCCATCTTGAGGCTGCGCCCCATGTGGATGATGGTGCCGACGATCGTTGCGTCGTCGGCATTCACCGCGACATCGCGGACAAATGACTGGTCGATCTTCAGGGTGCTGATCGGGAATTGCTGCAGCGCACTGAGCGACGAGTAACCGGTGCCGAAATCGTCGATGGCGAGGTGCAGGCCCAGCGAATACAGCTCGTCCAGCAGGCGTATCGTCCGCCGCGGATTCTCCATCAGCGTCGTCTCGGTGATCTCGAGCTCCAGCGAGGTCGGCGAGACTTCGTATTTGCGCAGGATCGCGTTGATGCGGCTGATGAAGTTCGGTTGGCGCAACTGCTTCAGCGACAGGTTGACCGACACCCGGCCGGGGTAGGAAACGGAACGCTGCCAGTAACGAAAGTCCTCGCAGACGCGTTCGAGCACCCACTCGCCGATCTCCACGATCAGGTTCGTCTCCTCGGCGATCGGGATGAAATCGGACGGCAGGATGATGCCGCGCTCCGGCAGCTCCCAGCGGACCAGTGCCTCGGCGCCGACCACGACGCCGGTCTCGATGTTGTACTTGGGCTGGTAGTGCACGAGCAGCTCGTCGCGTTCGAACGCGCGCTTGAGCTTGCTCTTGGTCATCAGCCGCTCGACCGCGGCCTCGTTCATCTCCGGCACGTAATACGAATACAGGTTGCCGCCATTTTTCTTTGCGTGGTACAGCGCCGCGTCCGCGTTGCGGATCAGGTCGATGACGTTCGGCGCGTCGTCCGGATAACAGGCGATGCCCATGCTCGCCGTCATGAACACCTCGTGGCCCTGCACGTAGAACGGATCGGCGAGCCGGTCGAGCAGGGTGCGCGCCAGGTCGTCCAGGTGGGCTTTCCGGTCGTCGCGCTCGTCGTCGGTATCCACGATGACGGCGAACTCGTCGCCCGCGAGCCGCCCGATCACCGATTCCTCGGGCAGCGCGGAGGTCAGCCGGTCGGCAACGGTCTCGAGCGTCGTGTCGCCGGCGAGATGGCCGAAGGTGTCGTTGATCTCCTTGAAATGATCGATGTCGATATAGAAGAGGTACAACGACCGCCGCGTGCGCCGCGCCCGGGCGATGGCCCGTTGCAACAGGTGCTGGAACTGCATGCGATTCGGCACCTTGGTCAGGGCGTCGATCCGCGCGAGATAACGGATGCGCTGCTCGGCCCGGCGGCGCTCGGTAATGTTCTGGGCGGCGTAGATCCGGTCGCCCGACTTCTCGTCGTCTTGACCGGAGTCGGCGATCGTCGAGCCGGTGTACGACACCGGTACCGATTCCCCGCTGCGAGTGAGGAGAAACGCCTCGCGCGGTATGCCGGCGGGCGAATCGACCGCCAGCGCGCCGCCCTTCTGCTTGTCGACGATCAGGTCCAGCGGCTGGCCGACGAGGTCGTTCTCGCTGTAGTTCAGCATGCGGATCGTGGCTTCGTTGACCCGGGTCATGATGCCGTCCGCGTTGGTGACGATGACGGCTTCGTTCATGCCGGACAGCACCCGATCGACGTAGTCGCGCGACAGCGTGGTCCGCTGCAGCTTGTCGCGCATGTTGTTGAACACTTCCGCGAGGTCACCGAGCTCGTCCCCTTTCATGACCTCGAGAGGCTCGCCGAAGTCCGCCTCGCTCAGCTTCTCGGCCTGCACCTTGAGCTCGCGAATGCGGCGGGCCTGCGTCCGGGAGATGCTCCAGATGACGGCTATGCACAGCAGCAGGGCGAGCACCGTGGCGCCGCCGATCCAGATGAAGGTGTCGTTGCGATAGTTCGCTTCCTGCTCCAGCAGGCGCTCTTCGAAGGCGGCCGATTGCCGGCGCAGGTCGGATAACTCGAAGCTCGCCACGAGCTGGCCGATCTGCACCCCCTCCCGGGTGACGGGATAGGTGAGATGCAGCCGATCCACGAGCCACTCGGGCGATTGCACCCCCGCGCCGACCGCGATTTCACCGGCCGCCACGCGCGGGCCGTCAATGGCTTCGAACCGCAGCCCGGCGAGATCGTCGTACAGCGCCGTCGCGCGCTCGAGCACGCTCTCGATTGCCGCCGGGTCGTGCGGCTCGGGGATGGCGGCAACCTGGTCCGCGATCCGGTGCAGGTCACCCCGTGCCTGCCGCTCGAAACTGGCGGCGAGACTCGCGCTGTGCTCGTCCACGCTCGCGCCGACGATGCCGCCGGCCAGCCAGCGATACTGGCCGTAGAAAATCGACAACATGATCCCGACGACGACCAGCGACAGCGTCGAGGCAAGGATGAGGTATCGCGGTAATATTCTGCCGGTCATCCGTTAATGAGACTCTGTGGCGTACTGCAGATTCACTTCGCCGCACGCCCGGGACTTCCGTCCCTTGTTATTCTTCGTGTTATTAGCAGGGTCCATGTGGCCGACTCTGACGGTCCCGGAGCGCTGGCCTCGAGCATCCACCACGGATCGTCACTAGTCTACCCGGTGAATCGGGGCGACAGAAGCACTTTTGAGGGTGGGGGTGTTCCGGGATTAATGGTGGGTGGCGACGTGGGTTGGGGGCCGTGGCCTGGCGGAGGCGCGGCCGGGGGAGGCCTTTGGCGAAATGGCTCCCTCCGGGCCCCTG